>CP070648.1:1521833-1525173 GCA_020354555.1 Armatimonadota bacterium
AATGCTGAGCGCGGGCACCTCGACCTTCCCGTAGTACGGCCCAGCGCGCAGCGCCACATAGGGCTGGGTCAGACCCTTGGTACTGAGCCTCCGCTCCGCGCCGAAGCTCAGCGAGTATAGCTTCGCCTCGCCGTCTTCCTCATGCATATATGCCGTGAAGTCCGCGGTGCGCCGCCACTCCGGTGCCATCTGCGGGTCGAACACGCCGATGCTGAGGCGCGGCCAGGAATCCCCGAAAACGGTCTCCGTCGTCGAGTCGCTCGGCAGGAAGACGCCGTAGCTCACCGCGATGGGGATCGGCTCCCGCCTCGCATGTGCCGCAGCGCTGACGGCTGTCAGCAGGAATAGGACAACTACAACACGTCTAATCATATCTACGTCTCCTTTCGCGTCTCGCGACGCGCCCCTGCGCCGCTGGCACCCTCGCGCGCGGCAGCGGCGCCCCGCTCTCCGCCATCAACGCAAGGCCTTGCCCTGGCTGATCACGGTCACGTAGGCGCGAGTATTGGGCGTCGCCCCCGCAGGGACATCGCATTCAAACGCGACCTGATTCTCACCGGGCGCCAGTTCGGGCGCCGCACCTTGCGGCTGCACGTCGCAGACCATCTTCCCTTGCGGGTCATAGAGCGTGCAGTCCGACATCGAACGGAATTCGAGGTAGGCGCCGCTTTCGATCTCAACCGGGAAGACGATGGTTTCCCCGCCAACCGTCACCGACGGATTCCGCAGCTTGACGTTCGCCAGCGGCAGTGCCCTGACCGGCGAGAGATAGCACGTCACCGTATTGCCCTGTGGGATGTTGTTGTACCACAGACCTAACGAAGCCACATGTCCGTAATCCACAGATTCGCGGTAGATGGCGTACGCCCCTCCATAGGGCCAGAAATAGTCGGAATAACGCTCCCCCTCGGGCTCGATGAGTTCGAAGTAGCGCCAGCCCGTGAAGTCCACAACGATGTAGTGGTCGCCGATCCCAGCAACGATGTGCGCAGGGCTCGTCAATTGCAGATTGAGGACCTCCCCTTGACCGTCTCCGTGCACCCAGACGCCGAGAGCCTGCCGCTCGCTCATGTCCAGGGGCACGTCGAACACCTTGACCATCTTGGCCCATGCTGACTTGCGTCGTGCTCCGGTATTGGCGGCGGTGAAGCGCCCGCTGGCCGCACCGACCTTCACTTCCGCGGAAGACGTCGCCAAATCCGCCTGCACGCCCGAGCGGCTGGCGCGGTCGGTGAACTCGGCGGGATCCGCGAAGTCAGCCAGCGTCAGGTTGTCGGGCGCGTCGTACGCACCCGCCGAGAGCAACGCCTCGATACGCAGTTGCACCGGCTGCCTGCCGAACCTGTTCTTGACGCGCCACGCATTGCTCCAGCCGTCCATACCCTGCACCTTGTGCTTTGCATATTGCACCGGCCGGAACTGCGGACTCCCCCCAGCGCTTTGGGTCAGTGTGAACTCTTGACCGGGCGCCCGCAGCCGCGCCTTGACCGACTCGGGAACGGAGCCCGCGTGACGCAGTTCCTCGTAGCGTCTGAAGATGCCGGCCAGCCGGGCAAGCACGGGAACCTTCGCGATATTGCCGGGATCCATGCCCATGAGTGAAAGCCCGGTATCGTTGGCCAATGCCTTGCAGCACAAGTACTCGATGTCATCGGGGAACGTCGGCTCGCCCTGGGCTCCGGACCAGGTCTTGACCGCCCACCACCCGAGCTGTCCGGGCAGGAACATGCGCCGGTTCTCGCGATTCGCGGCGCAGTGGATGTCAATGAAGCGCTTGTGGCTCCGCGTGGGATGATCCCAGGCGCCCATGCGCGAGCGCACGTACCAGAGGTGATGGTGGAAGGTGCTCATTTCCATGAGCGCGGGCCGCTCGAGGCGCTTCCAGATCTCAAACACGAACTTGGAGCCGTAGTGCCAGCCGTACTCGGGGCCGCCGAGCACGTCCTCGCCGTCGAGCGCGTCGAGGTACATCATGTCAAAGCCGCACTGGTTGAACGCCTCCGCCGTCTTGCCGGCCACTTCCGCGAGGAGCGTCGAATCGGGGTCGGGCACGAACAGCCCGAAGCACTCCTTGAGGTGATGCACCTCTGCCCCGGCCCCGTGCGGCGCCGGGCTCGTGCCGCACGCGCCGCGCTGGCACCCCGTGAATACAAACGGTGGCTCGTTCGAGACGCCGCTGTACGTAATCAGCTCGTCGTCAATCCTCAGGGTCACGCTGTTGCGGACGAAGAAGCCGGTGATCGCTGACATGCCGCTCGTCGGCTCGACCACTTGCATCGTGTCGCTTTCCACGTCGAGCGCCTCGGCCAAGGTGAACGTCGCGTCCTTCGCCAGGCGCGGGTCCGGCACCGGCGTGACCCACGGGCAGCGCTTGTCAATGAAGAATGCGTACGTGTGCAGTCCCGCCCGAATGCCTGCGGCGTGGAGTCTGTCTATGACGCCCTTCAGGCTGGCGAAACCGTTCGCGTACGTGTCCGGGTTAGGCCGGCAGTCGCCGAACCGGAATGAATTGCCCCCGTGGAAGTCTATCTGGTTAAAGCCCAGGGTCCGCGCCACTTCGATCCACTCATCCACCGTCTGATCGGAGAGGTTGCCGAAGTTGAAGAGGTAGGAGCCCTGGTTGATCTCCGCGTCAAGTGCCCACGGGCCACCGATGGGCGAGTGCGGCAGGTCGGGCGCCGCGGTCACGACCTCCTGCATCACCGCTCGCAGTGCGCTCTGCGGACACGCGATGAGCGCCACCTTCGCGCCGGCAAAGCCGAACTTCGGGTAGCATGCCGCCCAGAGTCGCTTGCTCGCCCCGGGCAACTCCGGAACATTGGTCTGCAGATTCAGCGCGAGAGCGCTGCAAGCGAATGATTCCTTCGGGCTGCCCTTGAGCGTGAGGTGGACGTTGGCGAAAACCATCTCCTCTACGTCTTCGCCGGTGACGGACAGCACTTCGAGGGTGAAATACCGCCTCTCCGCGACGGCGCGGACCACAGCGCTGACATTCGCGCCCCCGAACTGGATATCGAAATACCCGCCCTCGTACGACACCGCCGAGGCCGCGTAGCGGCGACCGCCTTTGCGAATCTCCGCGAAGGCAGATCGCGGCTTGGTGACGCAGTAATCCTCGCCCGTCCGCTTGTCCACTAAGCGTAGGTTCTGCCCGTTGGAGCCGACTTCATAGATCGCGTGGTCGTTTTCGAGTTGAAACGTCATCAATGCCTCCGCTGTTTTCGCCGCGTCCCGCGGTTGCACTGCCACTGCCGATTTCTGGGCAGTGAAGCTTGCGTGTATCAGACAAGCGAGGGTGATCGCCGCGATCCGGCTCGCGTTCCGCCGCGTCCCACGCACG
>CP070648.1:1525273-1528972 GCA_020354555.1 Armatimonadota bacterium
AGCGCGGCTGCGAAGAGCCATGCCGCGGGCGTTGCTGCCGAAGGTGACGCGGCGGCGCGCGGTGAAATCATCCCTCATGCTCGCCCTGACGCGCTGGCTGGTTATCTCTACCGTCGCGGGCCTCATGCTCGCATCGTGTCCACTCCATGCCTCCTCGCTTAACGAAGCCATTCAGCCCGAACGCGTAACCCTCGACAACGGCCTCGAGGTCTGGCTCAAGTCTCGCCCGGGCTCGGGCTCCATTAGTCTTATCGCGGGCGTCAAGTTGGGACGCCGCTACGAGACGCTTCACCAGCGCGGACTCGTCCACTTCGTGGAGCACATGGTGTTCCAGGGCACGAGTAAGCGGTCGCGCAAGGGCCTTGACCAAGACGTAAGGGCGCGCGGCGGCGACAGCTGGGGCAGAGCGGGCGACGATCTGACGTGGATCGGGCTTGAACTCCCGGCCGGTGAACTCGAGTTCGGGCTGAAATGGCTGGCGGAAGTCCTGTTCGACTCGACGTTTCCGCCCGACCGTGTCGAGGTCACGCGCAAGGTCGTCATCAGAGAACGGACGCCCAGAGAGCTCGGCACCCTGTGGTGGCGACTGACGCGCGAAGTCTTCGGGGAGAACTCGCTGGTTCAAGGCCCGAAGGATCACAAGTCAGAACTGCGCAACCTTAGGCGCGTGTCGCGAGATGAGCTGGTGCGGCTGTACGGAGAGCAGTACGTGCCCAACAACGTGGTGCTCGCGGTGGTCGGCGATTTCGAACCGGAGCGTGCGCTCGGACTTGTCCGCGACGTCTTTGGGCACATCCCGCGAGGTCCGGACCCACCGGCGGGAGCACGCAGCGCGCCAGCGGTTCGCGACCGCCGAGCTAGCGTAGCTGCATTCGGCAACTACAAGTCTTCCCACGTATGGTGCGGCTACGCCGTGCCGAGCTGTGCTGTGGACGATCTCAGCCGGCTTCACTGGATGTTCTGGCTCATGAGCATCCGCGCCAAAGACCGCATCCGCGAGGAAGAAGGGTGGTCCTATGCTATCGGGTACTACCCGGGGCACGCGACGTTCCACGGATCAGCGGAGGCACAACCGTTTCTGCTCATGGCGGACTGTCGCCATTCAGACATCGGTCGAGTGCAACGCATCATGCGGCAGGAACTCGCGCGCATCCGCTCTGAGTCCCTCTCCCCGCGAGACATTGAGATGATGCGCGCGGCGGCGGCCAGTGGGTGGCGGGAATTCGTCGAGTCTAACAGACAGCTCGCCAGCGTCTATGTGGGGTGGGCGGTGTACCAAGGAAGCCCGCCCGACGTCGAAGCGATGACGGATGCGTTGACATCGGCTGGGATATTGCACACAGCGCAGGTCTATCTCCGACCTCAGAGACGACTTGCAGCATATCACCGCCCGTACAAGACGCCGCGCCAGTTGATCGTTATGGCGGCGGTCATTGTGGCCGTATTGGGCGTGCTCGTGGTACTTGGGCGGCGTACGAACGCGCGCCTTGCACCGCGGACGGAACACATCGAGGAAACCCTGGGATCGCGCAACACGCCGCGATTCGTCTGCGCGCGCGTGCTGCGGGCGCTCATCTATGACGGAGCCGCGATACTCGTCTTCGTGTGGCTCCCATGGAAATTGAGTGAATACCTCTTCACGCGGGCGATGTTCGGCGCCGAGATCGCGGTCTGGCTCGCATACATGGGGGGATTCTTCACGGTAATAGTGGCGTTATCGTTCACCGCAATCGCCCGCCGGGTCGTGGTCAGCAGCGACGGCCTGCTGATAGTGACCGCTGGATTCCACATAATCCTGCGCCCGGAGCGTATGCGTTCCGTGGAAGTGGGCACTTTAGGCATGTGGCGGTTCGCCTTCGACCCGCGGGTATTCGTCCTCGGCGGTGACACCGGCCGATGGGTGCTCGTCAGGGGGCCATTGAGGACTCGATGGTATCTGGCGGTCAAAGACCCAGAGCAGTTCGCGCGCGACGCCGCAGCGCTGCTGAGTCGAGGCGCAGTGATACCGCGCGCCGAGTCCGCGCCCGCGGCGGGAGGGTCTGAGTGAGGTTGGCTGTCGCACTTGCGTTGTTCCTTGCGTCTGCGCTGTCGGGCGCGCGGGCAGATTCGCTGACGACGAAGCTGACCGAGGAAGGCGTGGCCTCGATCCGGTGCGGTGGACTGACCGGCGAGTTGAGCGCTATCGTTCTCGGCCCGGAGTGGTCGTACGCGTCGCAGTCGGCCGCGCGGATGGATGCCGCCTTCCCCGCAGGGACTATTCGAGCCGGCTCGCCGGTCACGGCGCGCGGCTCAATCGAGATGCCCGAGGGGGCTACCGGCCGACTGGCGTTCGAGCAGGATGTCTCGCAGAACGCCGATCGCGTTGGTGTGTCCTACGCGCTGACGCCGACCGAGTCATCTCCGATATGGTTGCTCGCGATCGTGCTGCGGGTGCCGGCTGTGCAGCTCGACGGAAAAGAGGGCCGCATCCTCGGCGTGCGAAATATGCCGTTGAGGTTCGAAGCCGGGTCGCGCGTGGACTTCAGCGGCGCCGCTTATGGCGTGTCTCTGCCAACCTCCGCGGGCCTTTGTTCGGTAGTCGCGGACATCCCAGCCGCTTTCGAGGTCGTTGATGCCCGCCAGTGGGGCGGGGATGCGTGGGAGTTCCGTTTCATACTCCTCGGCCGTGGCAGGACGATACCGGGCGCGACGATTCGCCGCGCCATCACCGCCGGCGTTATCGCAGAGGATGAGTTGAAGGGAATGACAACATTGCCACCCGTGAGCCGATCACAGCCATTTGCACTCGCGCGACCCAATGGCAGCGTGCGGATCTGGCGCGACCAGCCGATCGCGGATTGTCAGCTAATCATCTTCGGCCCGGACTGGCAGGGGGCGGCTCTGACCAACGATGCGGCGAGCGCATATGATCCGCACAGTCGCACCGTGCACGGGACGATCGAGGTCCGCGGCGCGGGAGACGCACAGGCGACGTGCACCGTGAAGGCGGAGTCGAGTGACTCGGCCGTGCGGCTCCGGTATCGGGTTGAGTTCCCGCAGGAAGTCGAGCTGAGGGCGTGCCGCGTGGCTTTCGGGCTGCCGATCTCGCGTCACCAGGGGCGCGAGGTGCTGGTGCTGCCCAGCGGCGCTGCACCGCCAGCGCGGTTCGCGGTGCCGCCGGAGTACCCGGGCACGCCGGGAATATGGTCCGGCGAGGCGCGCGGAGTTGAGGTGGCTCCGGCGTCGGACGACCACATCGTCATCACCTCCGCGCGGCCCATACACGTCAACGTGCAGGACAATCGCGAGTGGGGCGGCGACGAGATCGAGGTCGGATTCCATCTCCCGTTGCCGGAGGGCCCCGTGCCGACGGGCTATACGACGGAGGGAGAGTTGACGGTCGCCATGCCGGGCCTGCAATTCGTCCCGGATTCCTCGCTGGCGCCGTCGAGCAATCAGACCGAGGAATGGTTCGCTTTCCCGCTTGCGCCCGACGCGGCCCCGGTGGATTTGTCATGGCTCAACCACAGGCCGGCGGGTGCCCACGGGTTCGTGGTCGCGCGTAACGGTCAACTGGCCTTCGAGGACGGCACGCCGGCGCGCTTCTGGGGCACGTGCTTTTCGGCGGGCGCATGCTTTCCCAAACACGAGAACGCGGAGATCATCGCTCGTCGGCTGGCGCAGTTCGGGGTCAACATCGCCCGCCTGCATCACATGGAC
>CP070648.1:1529072-1534502 GCA_020354555.1 Armatimonadota bacterium
GGGAGTTCAGCTCGGCGGTGGTGTGGACCGTGTTCAGCTTCATCACCAAGGCCCCCGCGCCGTTCTTCCCGTGGCCGTGAGGCCGCGTCCTGGTTTCCCGGGAATGGGATGGCGCAGGGACGGCGAATGAGTTTACCCCGGATAGGCCACCGCCCCTCGGCGGACACTCACCGCGTGTGACACGAACGCATTACGGCACCACGTCAACTGCAGAGGAGACAATGATGGACAAAGTGAAGGTCGCCTTCATCGGCGCCGGAGGCATGGCGAATTGGGCGCATTACCCGTCACTGGCCGAGATGCCGGACGTCGAGATGGTCGGCATCTGCGACCTCGACGAGGAGCGCCTGCGCACCACCGCCGACAAGTACGGCATCGAGGGACAATTTCGCGACTACAACGAGATGATTGATAAGACCAGCCCCGACGCGGTTTACATCATCATGCCGCCCCACCACTTGTTCGATCTCGTCATTGACTGCCTCGGGCGCAAGCTGAACGTGTTCATCGAGAAGCCGCCGGGCGTCTCGTCGGAGCAGACCCGCAACATGGCGCGCGCTGCCGAGAAGAACGGCTGCCTGACCATGGTCGCCTTCAACCGGCGCTTCATCCCCGCCGCATGTGCGGCCAAGGAGCGCGTCGAGGCGCGCGGTGACATGACACAGTGCGTCGCCACGTTCTACAAGCACAACCTCGGCGCTCCGCCCTACTACAACGGGGCGATTGACGTGCTGTCGTGCGACGCGGTTCATGCCGTGGACGCCCTGCGCTGGATGGGCGGCGAGGTCGTGTGCGCCGCGAGCGACGTCCGCGCCATCCATTGCGAGTACGAGAACAGCTTCAATGCGCTGCTCAGCTTCGAGAGCGGATGCACGGGAGTTCTGCTCACCAACTGGGCCGCCGGCAAGCGCGTCCATACGCTGGAGATGCACGGCAAGGGCATCTCGACCTTCGTGGATACCGACGAGAAAGCGGTGATCTACCAGGACAACCAGGAGGAAGGGGAGGAGGTCTGGAGCCGCGATATCGTCGGCAGCGAGGAGCCCCACAAGACGCGCGGTTTCCTCCAGGAGAACCGCCACTTCATTGACTGCGTGAAGGAGGGGCGCCTGCCGCTGACGCACTTCGGCGACGCGGTGCGGACCATGGAACTCGTAGATCTGATCTACGAGTCGCGGATGCTCTAAGCCCGGCGGGCCTGCGCCGCGGTGGGGACGCGACCGGATTTGAGCGTGTCGCGGCTTGGGCCATCTCTCGCCGCGCTTATGCCTACTGCGGAGGCTCGTCCTCTCCCGCCTCGCGTTCCGCCGCCGCTTCCTCCGCGCAAGCGGCCTGGGCGCTCGCGGCGGGATGCGCCCAGGGGTAGTACACCTCGTCGTAGAGCACCTTGAGGCAGGCCACCGTCGGCACCGCGACGATGGCGCCGAACAAGTGGAACAACGTGCCCAGCGCGATGAATCCGAAGATGATGGAGACCGGGTGGAGCTGCAACTGCCGGCTCATGATGTACGGCACGAGGAAGGTGTTCTCCAACTGCTGCACCACGATGAACAGCACCAGCACCCCGAGGCCTTTGAGCGGATCCAGCGCGAGCGCCACCAGAATCGGCGGCACCGCGGACAGCACGGGGCCGATCGTCGGCACCGCCTCGAGCACCCCGGCGAGCACCCCGAACAGCACCGCGTAGGGCACGCCGAGGATTGACAGCCCGGCTCCGACCGCCACGCCGATGATGCTGCCCAGTATGACCAGCCCGCGCAGCCACGCGCGGATGCGGTCGGTGAGCATCGCGCCAATCTCTAATGCGCGGCCGGACCACGGCTCGGGAACGAGCCCGATGATGCCTTTGATCAGCGGCTGCGGGTTCACCAGCATGAACACGATGGTGATGAGCAGCAGGATTGCGACAACCAAGCCGCTCGCGACGTCCACCGCGAGCGACCACCCGCTGGCAAGCCAGTCGCGCGCCCGCTTCGTCACCTCGCCCGAAACATCTACCTCGGCGATGCGCTCCTGAATCCACGGGTAGCGCTGTGTCACCTCCTCGAGGCGGGGCCGCAAGTCGTTCCAGTAGCTGGGGATGTTGTCTATGAGATCCGCGGTCTGGCGCGTGAGCGGCGGGACGAAGATGCCGAGCAGCACGGTCACCGCGGCGACGATCAGCACGAGCACGCCGATGACGGCCACGATGCGCGGTACGCGCCGCTTTGCGAGCCAGTTGACGGGATGGCTCATCGCCAGCGCGACGAGCGCGGCGATGATGAAGAGCTGGATAGGCAGCCACAGGAGCCACACCGTGGCGATAATGAGCAGTAGCGCGAAAACGAGGATGACCACGGCTGCGGCCGGGGTTATTCGTCGTGGTTGCGGAGCGATTTCCACGGCGCTCACCTTTCCGCGCCCGCGCATGCGGCGACCGCCAGATTGTATCCGGCCCGCGCCGCGCTGTCAATTGACAGCGCGCCCCATCTGGCAGACCTGGAAGCACTGTGGCTGCGGCCGCCGGTGGCACGGTCTGTCGCCGGACGTTCCGCCGACCGATTGCACTCCCGCGGCAAATCTGCTATCATACCAGTGCTTTCTGGCCTCTGAAATATCGCAGTTTGCCGAAGCATTCGCAGCCATTTTCGAAGCACAGGAGCAGGCCATGAAGAGTCGCAGCGTGCGCGCCCAGCTCGCACGCGCGCAGCCCAGAGTCGCCCCCATCGCCGGCGAGCACCGCCGCAGGCGCATCCGCCACGAGGTCATCGGCCTCGGACTGCTCGCCGTGGGGCTGATTATCGCCTTCAGCACGTTCTTCAGCGCGGGCTTCCTCGCGCGGTATCTGCGCTACGCCCTGTGCTTTCTCGTCGGCGACCTCGGGGCGCTCATCGTTGCCATCGGCCTGCTGGTGAGCGGCACCGTGCTCATCGCCCAGCGCCACCGGCCGCCGCTGCGCTCCACTGCCATCAGCCTCGTCGTGCTCTTCGCCGTCCTGCTCGGCCTCTACCAGCTTCCGGCTGCGGGCGAGGGATTGTTCGGTCGCGACATGACCGGCGAGCCGGGCGGCCTCATCGGCGTCGTGCTGGCGGAGATTCTGAAGCCTACGCTGGGCGCGGTGCTCGGCGCTATCGTGCTCGTCCTGACCGGCATCGCTGCGCTCGCCATATTGGTTGATCGGCCGTTGGCGACGCTGGCGACCGTCGTTGGCTCGGGCATCGCCTCCGGCGCACTGGCGACCGTGCGGGCGGTTCGCGAGCTGCGACAAAGAAAGCAGCCCGCCCCCGCGCGACGCGAGCGTCCCGCCCGTGCGCTGCCACGGGCGATCAGGGAAGAGAAGCCGGCCGCGCTGGAGGCACGTCCTACGCCGCCGAAGCCGGCGCCCAAGCCCGCCGCGCTGCCCGAACCTCGGCTGAAGCCCGAGCCCCAAGCGAAGACGGCGAAGCCGACCGACGACCAGTTGAGCCTGGCCGATGAAGGCGTGAGCGAGCCGCCCAGGTCTTCGGACTACAAGCTGCCCGCGACGAGCTTGCTCTCCGAGGTCGAGAGCAACCCGGCGCGGGATGATGTGTCGGACAACATCGAGCTGGTGGAGAGTACGCTGCGCAGCTTCGGCATCGATGCCAAGGTCATCGAAATCGAGCGCGGGCCGCGCGTGACGCGCTACGAGATTCAGCCACCGGCGGGGGTGCGCGTGAGCCGCATCACGAATCTCGCCGACGATCTCGCGCTCGCCCTCGCCGCGCTCGACGTTCGCGTCGAAGCGCCCGTGCCCGGCAAGGGCGTGATCGGCATCGAGGTGCCGAACGCCGAGGTCGTCTTCGTCAACGTCAAGGAGATCCTCGAATCGCCGGAGATGAAGGATAACCCGTCGCCCCTCGCCTTCGCCCTGGGCAAGGACATCTCCGGGCATTGCCGGGTCGCCGACCTCCAGCGCATGCCGCACTTGCTTATCGCCGGCGCCACCAATACCGGCAAGAGCGTGTGCCTCAACTCCATGATCGCGAGCATCCTCTTCCGCGCTCGTCCCGATGAAGTCAAGTTCCTCATGGTGGATCCCAAGCGCGTCGAGCTGAGCCTCTTCGCGGGCATCCCGCACCTCGTCGCGCCCGTCGCGCATGGTGCGAAGGAGGCCGCCGGGCTTCTGCGCTGGGCTATCCGCGAGATGGAAACCCGCTACCAGCGCTTCAGCGATCTGGGCGTGCGCAACATCGTCAGCTACAACGAGCTGGCGGCCGTCGAGGAAGGACTCGGGTCGATGTATTACCTCGTCATCGTGATTGACGAGCTGGCGGATCTCATGATGCAGGCCGCCACCGAGTTTGAGTCCTCCATCTGCCGCCTGGCGCAACTCGCTCGCGCCACTGGCATTCACCTGGTCGTCGCGACCCAGCGCCCGTCGGTCAACGTCATCACCGGCACCATCAAGGCCAACATCTCGTCGCGCGTCGCCTTCGCGGTCGCGTCGCAGGTAGACTCGCGCACTATCCTCGACATCAACGGCGCCGAGCGCCTCGACGGCAGCGGCGACATGCTCTTCTACCCCATGGACGCGACCAAGCCAACGCGCATCCAGGGCGCCTATCTCAGCGAGCGCGACATCGGCGTCATCGTCGAGTACCTCAAGCGCCAGGGCAAGCCCGAGTTTCTCGCCGAGCCGTTGATTGCGACGACCAAAGGCGGCATCGGGGGCGAGGACGCGGTAGATGACGAGATGTTTGAGAAAGCGCTGGACTTCGTGCTCTCGACCAAGTACGCCAGCGCCTCCATGCTCCAGCGCAAGCTGCGCATCGGGTACACTCGCGCTGCGCGCCTGGTTGACATGATGGAGGAGCGCGGCTACGTCGGCCCCGCCGACGGTAGCCGCCCGCGCGAAGTCTATTCGGTACCGCTCAGCCGCGGCGGCGTCGCGGTGCAGGAGGCGGGCGATGAGCCGGCGCTCGACGCGGTGGCTGCCGACGCCGAAGGCGCGGCAGACGACGCGCCCGACTTCGATGCTGAGGGCGATACCTAGGCCGAGCCATGGCTCGACCGAGCAACGAGCTGAACGACCTCACCGGCACCGAGTGGATCAAGTTCACGCGCACGTGGTTTGTCTGCGATTCCCCGCGCTACCACCGGAACAAGGACACCGAGCTTCATCCCGCGCGTTTCCCCGAGGAGATGGTAGCCGACTTCCTGCGCTTCTTCACCAAGGAGCGCCAGTTCGTCCTTGATCCATTCGCCGGGTCGGGCGCCACGCTCGTCGCGTGCCTCGAGCAGCGACGGCAGGGCGTCGGCATCGAACTGTCACCGCGTTACGCCGCAGTAGCACAGCGGCGGCTCGTCGAGCTGGATGCAGATGGCCTGTTCGAGCGCGTCATCCAGGGCGACACGACGCAGGTCGCTGATCCGCATCTGTGGGAGCCGCAGCGAGACGACCTGACGCGCGCGGGCCTGCGCTTCGACGAC
>CP070648.1:1534602-1572654 GCA_020354555.1 Armatimonadota bacterium
CGACAGCGCCCGGCGGCTCGTTGATGAGCGCAAAGCAGAGCACCCCCGCTCCGATCGCTGCCGCGCCCATGATGAAGAGGTGCATGTAGTTGCGCGGGAACACGAGCGCACTCTCCTCGCGGAGCACATACCTCACGACAACTGCGGCAGCGATCCCCAGCACCCCGCCGTAGAGCTGACGCTGGCCGAAGAAGGAGCCGATACGGTAGGGGGGTATCGTCTTCGCGACCACGTCCATGAAGGAAATGCCGCCCGCGCCTCCGGCAAAGGTGAACATTGCGAAGAACAGCACGAACAGCGGCAGCAGGAGCCGTGGGTTCCCGCCGAGCAAGTAGAGCGACGCGATGACCGCGCACAGTGACATCATGCGCACCACCGCCATGGCGCGATAGACCGGCAGCTTGCGCGGCATCACCTGGACGTAGTTGGCAACCACAAGCTGCGGCAGCATCCACCCCGCAAGGGCCACGGCTGATACGATGCCCACTGCCAGCCGGGACTGCGTCAGCTCGTTGACGAACGCGGGCAGCACCGTTGAGGGCTCCATGAACGACATGCCCATCTGCCATAGTGCGCCGTTGAGTACGCCGAGGAAGAATGCTCTCTTGTACGAACCAGGGATGCGGCCGGTGTCAGCGGAGCCGGTCGCGGAAGCGTCATCCATGCCGTGTCGTGAATTCGGCGCGGACACGCCGCCGCCCTGCTGCGGCCGATCGGATCAGTCGCCTCGCGTCGAGAATCTTACAACCGCGTAGCTGCCGACCGCCCCAAGCGGGAACGTCACCGGCGAGCCGCGCTCGGCTAACTCGATCGGCTGGGCCTCTGCGTCAGGCGCGTATCGGGTTGCCGACGCGAATTGCCATCCCGCCGGCGCTTCGAGCGTGATGCGCGCGGGCGCGGACGGCGTCACCTGTCCGTGCTCCTTGGCGCTGGCTCGCAGGACGTTGTAGTTGACGATATGCAGCACGACCTCCCCGTCTTTCGCATCGCCGCGGCGATAGGCGTTGAAGCGCAGATAAGGTGCGTGCGATTCCGTCACGCGGAGTCGCCTGCCGGTCGCGTGTTCCAAGTAGCGGACGAACGGTGCGCCGGCGCCGCCCGGCTCCTGCGCGGGCGCGTCGGCCAGCCGCCGGTACACCAACTCGATGTCGGCCAAGTCGTCTTCCTTGAAGTCGTAGACGGCGAACGGGCGCTGGGGTAGGATCGCCCACGGGTCAGTCGCCCACAGCACCTTCCCGCGCCCCAACGCCGCGCGCCTTACCCCGTGCTCGTCGGACGGCACCGCGTCAAACGCCTCCGCGAATGCCGCCGGCTCCCGCGGCCGACACCACGGATCCCGAGTTCCCGCCTCGCCGACGATGAACAGCGTTCCCCCGCCCTCGACATATTCCCGCAGCGCCGAAACCTCCGCGTCGCTGAGGACCCTGCCGCCAGTGAGAACGACGGCGTCGAACTGCACGAGGGCTGCCGAGCGACACACGTCGGTCACGAATTGCCACAGCACCTGTTGCTCGTTGAGGTAGTCGCACGCCCGGTAAATGCCGCGCAGGTGCTCCGGGTCGCTCATGTGCACCTGGTGATAGAGGAACGCGACGCCCACGCGCGCAAACGGTTCGCCGCCTTCGTAGAGTGCACGCTGATCGGCCAGGAAGCGGTTATGGCGATTCGTCACCTCCGGCCACCCCGTGCCGGGCTGGACGAACGCCCCGCCGCCGCTGAAAGCCGCCGCCTCGGCGAGCGCGAGTTCCGAAGACCGCGGGTCATTGCCGACGTAGCACAGCACCACCGCAGGCGAGCCGAACGCGTGGGACAGCTTGTACTGAAGGATGCTGTCCACCACCGCGCCGCGGCCGAGGTGACCGGGGAACAGCATCTCCTCGTACATGATGTACTCGCTCACCGGCGCCCAGAGTTCAACGCTCTTGCCCGTGCCCCGCCGATGATCGGCGCCTTCGAAATGAGCGAAGGGGCCGATGTTGGGGATGATGATGAACCCGGGCCGCACCGCCGCCCCCGCGTCGCGCACGCGGGCGAGGTTACGGGTGATGCTCTGCGCGCGGAACGTCTCGATCTCAGCCAGCAGGGCAGGCGCGGCGTCCTCCGTCAGCGCCGCGGCGCGGACGTCGCTCATGCCGAACAGCTCACGCAACTGCTCGGCGCTGTAGCGTTCGGCTAGATAGTCGCGGAACTTGCGCTGGCAGAAGCCGCAGAAGCACCAGCACGTGTTGACATCCATGAACACGCCGTCGTACCCGCAGCGCGCCGCCCAGCTTGCCGCGAAGGCCAGATAGTCCGTCCAGCAATCGTTGTTCGGGCACGGCGAGTACCAGTAACCCTCGTGCGGCGCGGCCGGTTTGCGGGCGTCATCCTGCATCCAGTCGAGGGGATCCTGCGGCGGGCGTTCGCCGATGCCGAACTCGGCGTAGTCGTGCCAGTGGTCGAAGGCGGCCCAGAATCCCATCCGGCGCTCGTGGTCACCCCACATGATGCAGTTCGTCAGGTAGGGTATGACGAGGCGGACGCCCGAGTCGTGCAGCGCAGCGATGGACTCGCGCAGCCCTTCGATCTGCGCGCGCACCTCCGCTGCGGAAGCGGGCGCCGGGCTCACGAACTCGTACCCCGGGTTCGTTATCGCTACCGCGCGAAACGGCAGATCGTGGCCGACGTGCATCAGCGTCGGCGGACCTGCGGCCAGGCGCTGGCGGAACTGTGGGGAGACGGCGTTGCCCGGCGAGTAGTCTATGCAGTACGTGAAGGGCGGACGGGTGGCGCTCATGGCGGCGCTTCCTCCCAGCGCGGGCAACAGGATAAGCACGGCCGCGGCTATCGACTGGCGGACTAGCACCGGTTCCCACCACAGATGCGGGCCGCGACCGGTAGGGGCACAGCATGCTGTGCCCCATACGTGTCGGGCCGACGCTTTCACACGTGCCGGATGACTTCAGCGGCCGCGACGGAGCCGGCGATCACATGTTCACTGGGGCGCGAACAGCGGGCGCGCGGTCTGCTTCATCTGGCTGACGAGGATGGCGCCGAGCTGCGGGCCGTAGAACGAGGTGCCGCTTTCGTACCCGCCTAAGCCGTACTGCTCGGGCGATAGAATGTAGCCGATGTAATCGTTGCCGAGGCCGACAACCACGGGGTACTTCGCCCCGAGCCCGACCGCGTCGTCCTTCATCGCCAACCCGAGTTCAACAATGGCTTCCCCGGGAACGGACATGAACACGCCGTCGCCGACGCGGATTGCCTGGAGCCGGTGCTTGGTGGGGAAGAGACTGCCGATGAGCGCTGTCGCGGACTCCGGCGTCATCTCGTACTCCTGCCCCGTGCTCTCGATAAACGCGGGCGAAACCCGCGGCTCGGGCAATGTCCACATGACATTGTTGACTCCCAGCGCGACGTCGCTGGACATCTCGATGCTCTGCGCCAACTCCCAGGCTTTCTCCGCCAGGGCTTTGCCGTACGCGTCAACGCGCTCCCAGCCGGAGCCGAAGTCCCCGGTGTGCGTCTGGTCGCCTTGGGCTCCGTTGAAGAACAACGCGATGCCCTGGCGCCGCAGCGCGTTCTCCAGCGCCTGGCACATCGCGCCCGGCCATTCGCCCGAGATGTCGAAGTTGCTGGCGCCCATGATGGTGGGGTGGGCGGTGAAATTCACGACGAGCGCCAGCGTGCGCGCGGCCGGACCGATGCCCAGGTTGGCCACCTTCATCACCGTCATGGTCGGGTCAACCAAGTCGCCGCCGGTGTCCCGACGGTTGCGATTGAACCCCTCGAGTCGAGCCGAAGCGAAGCCAAGCTGCGCGCCCTGTACGCGCATGTTGGCGATGCGGATGGACTCGGCGATGCGCGTTGCCATCCATTCGAAGAACTGCGGGTGGAACTTGCCGAACGCGAGCGGCCACACGTCGCCGCCGGGATGCAGACATTCGGGCGCCGAGTGGTCATGGGCGGCGGCAAGCAGGACGGTGTTCTCATCGAGGCCTATGTCCGCGACCTTCTGCGCCACCCTCTGCTTCAGGCCGCCGGGTATGATCAGCAGGTCGGTCGAGACAAGCGCGACCTTCGTGCGACCGTCGGCGAGCACCAGCGCGCGGGAGAACATGTCATCGTGCACCCCCTGCGCCGGCTTTCCCTGGCGCTCCCCGAAGCCGGCGAGCGATATGGTCGGGAACTCCTCGAGCGAAGGCGTGATATTGACCTTACCCTCACCCGCGGCCACGGCACCGGCCGGCGGCGCGCCGAGCGTCATGATGATGATGACGGTCCCTGCGCACATGCCCCAAAGGAACAGCCTGGCAAATTCCATCGTACGCCTCCGCGAGAAAGATCACTCTTATTTACTATATTGTCAACCAACGGGGGGCATTCCTGCCTCGGCAGCAGCCGGCACGGCGACCCGACGCAGTCCTGAGTCGCACAGGCCTCAACCGGAAGTCGCAGTGCTTCACCCGGCTCACCGGGAATCGCGGCGCTCTGGACAGGCTAGAACTGGAAGTAGATGAACTCCGCGCCGACCGCGCCGTAGAGCATAATCGCCGCCGCAGCTGCGGTGTAGAGGATCGGGACAAGCCAGCGCGGGTAGGCGCGCAGAGTCGGATCCCAGGTGCGCCAGGAGGCGAGGGCGTGCGCCGCGGCAAGCGCGGCAAGCGGCAGCCAAGCGGCGACCGGCACCTCGAAGTTGACGATGCGGGGCGACCATTCGAACAGCATGTGGCGCAGCATCACCGCTGCGTCGGAGAACGTCTGGGCGCGGAAAAAGACCCATGCGATGACCGTGAGGTGGAAGGTGACGAGGATCGCCAGCACGCGCCGCCAGCCGTGCACCGCAGGCAGGCCTTTCATGCCGCACAGCGCGCGCTCCGCCATCAGGTAGAAGCCATGCAGCGAACCCCAGATCACGAAGTTCCAGCTCGCCCCGTGCCACAGTCCCCCCAGCGCCATGGTCATGTAGAGGTTGAAGTAATTGCGCCGCCTGCCTCGCCGCGAGCCGCCCAGCGGAATGTAGAGATAGTCGCGCAGCCACGTGGAGAGCGTGATATGCCAGCGCCGCCAGAAATCGCGGAAGCCCGTCGCCAGGTGGGGCAGGTTGAAGTTGACCGGTAACCGATAGCCGAACACATAGCCCAGGCCGCGCGCGATATCCGTGTACCCCGAGAAGTCGCAGTAGATCTGCCCCGCAAACGCGTAGGTGGCGATCCACGCCTCCAAGGTCGTCGCCCCGGCGGGGTTGGCGTAAACCTGCTCGACGTATAGCGCCAGGTTATCCGCGAGCAGCATCTTCTTCATCAGGCCTATCATCATCAGGTTGCAGCCCATGTAGAAGGCGGGCCACGTGAAGCGCTGGTGCCGCTCGATCTGGGGCAGGAACTGCTCCGAGCGCACGATCGGCCCGGCGACGAGCTGCGGAAAGAACGTCACGTAGAGAGCGAAGGCAAGCCAGTCGCGCGTCGGCTCACGCGCGCCGCGGTAGACATCCAGGCTATAGCTCATGGTCTGGAAGGTGTAGAACGAGATGCCGAGCGGCAGGACAATGTTATATGGCTGAGGCTGAAACTCAACGCTGACGGCGTGCAGCAGAACCTGGAAATTGCCCATGAAGAAGTTGGCGTACTTGAAGAACCCGAGCACGCCGAGGTTACCCGCCAGGCTGAGCAACAGCAGCCCCGTGCGTCGCCAGCGCTGCTCGGTGCGCGCCATCGCCAGGCTCACATTGTAATCGAAAACCGTCGAGAAGATGAGGAGCAGCACGAACGGCGGGTTCCACGACATATAGAAGACGGAGCTGGCAAGAATAAGGAACACGGTCCGCGGCCGCCCCGCCGGCAGGAGCCGGAACACGACGTAGACGATGACGAAGAACCACAGAAAAGTCGGCGTGTTGAAAAGCATGCTGTGTTCCGATGGCCGAGCCCGCCAGGGAGACAAGGCAGGGAACTCTCGTGCGGGAGACTCGACTCTCGCACGACAGATCATCGCCGCCGCGCCGGTCACCGCCCGCACGGAGATCAGCAGATAATACAACGCGCACCACTGGGAACCTTATCGCAAGCGCCGCCAACAGCGGCGCCCGAACGGCTTCGCCGTCGACTCATGGGCCGCGCCTCAGCTCGGCGGTCGCGGATGAGTGCTGCTCACGTTACGACGACGGAGCTACCGTTAGTGCCACGGGGCGCGCCGCGGGCAGGAATGCCATGACGGCCCGCAGAAGCCCCATCGCAGACAATCCCAGGGGGTCGGATCTATGCGCGCGACACTCATCCCGATGATCGTGCTGCTCGTAGCGGCGGCCGCCATCCCGTCATTATCCGCGGAGGAGACGAAGTTGAAAGGTAAACGCATCGTCATTCTGGTCGAAGACCAGGTCAATGAGCTGGAGGCGATCTATCCCTTCTTCCGCCTGCAGGAGGAGGGGGCCAAGGTCGAGTTCGCCGGGCGCGGCAAGGACAGCTACAAGGGCGAATACGGCTTGACCGTCGAGCCCGTCACGCTCAATGCCGCCGACCTGAAGGTCGAGGATTTCGACGCGGTGATCGTTCCCGGCGGGTATGCTCCCGAGCAGCTTCGCCGGGATCAACGCGTCACGACGTTCGTCCGCGGCATGTTCGACGCCGGCAAGGTGGTGGCGTCAGTGTGCCACGGGCCGCAGGTGCTCATCTCGGCGGGGATCCTGCGCGGGAAGCGCGTCACCGGGTACGGCGTGATTAAGGACGACGTGATCAACGCGGGCGCGACGTGGGTGGACGACGAGCCGGTGGTGCGCGACGGGAACCTCATCACCTCGCGCTGGCCGGAGGATATGCCCTTCTTCTGCCCGACGATCATCAAGGCGCTCAGCGAATAGAGGGGCGCCGCGCGCGCCCGTCGAAGGTGGAAGCGCCTCGCCGGCCTGCGCCGCGCGAGGCGCTCATCACTCGTGAGGAACCAGTGGCCTCGTGATTACGGAGGAATAAATGAAGAAGTCGGTCAGCATTTGGTGTTTTCCCGGCGGCATGTCCCTCAAGGACGCGATGAAGCAGGCCAAGGAAGCCGGGTTCGATGGCATCGAACTCGCGCTCAACGAGCAGGGCGAAATGGGACTGGACTGGGAGCCGTTCCAGGTCAAGGACATCCGGCTCTACGCCGACGAGATCGGCCTTGAGATCTCCAGCTTCGCCATCGGCCTGGGGTGGAAGTACCCCCTCATCACGCGCGATGAAGCAATGGCCAAGCAGGCCAAGGATGTGCTCCAGAAAGGCCTGCGCTTTGCCGGTATCCTCGAGGCCGAATGCGTGCTCAGCGTTCCCGGCACCGTCAACCCAGACATGCCCTACGACGAGGCCTACGAGCGCGGAGTCGCGGTGTACAAGGAATGCGCCAAGATGGCCGAGGAGTACGGCGTCACCATCGGCGTCGAGAACGTGTGGAACAAGTTCCTGCTCAGCCCGCTCGAGGCCGCCAAGTTCGTGGACGACATCGGCCACCCGCACGTGCAGTTCTTCTTCGACGTCGGTAACGTGCTCATCTTCGGCTACCCGGAGCAGTGGATCCGCGTCCTCGGCAAGCGCATCCGCAAGGTGCATATCAAGGACTTCCAGACCGGGCCGGGCGTCTTCACCACGCTCCTCAACGGCAACGTCAACTACCCGGCGGTGGTGGCAGCGCTGCAAGAGGTCGGCTACGACGACTACCTCATCGCCGAGGTCGGCCCGATCAGTCCGGCCTTTCCGTCGTACCTCATCGAGGAGACCTCGCGCGCGATGGATAAGATCCTCGGGCGGGAGTGAGAGGGGACGGGCGACCCGTCGACGAGGGCGGACGGGACGCCTGCAGCGACGGCGTGGCCCTCGGCCCGCGGCAGACTACTCCCGCAGATGGTCGCGCAGCGATGCCGGTTCGACGCCGAATGTCTCGCGCATGGTCGTATCGTCGCAGGCGTTGTCCTCGAGCAGCATGACAAGCTGGTCGGGGGTGACCGGGAAGTCCGGCATGACGCGGCTGCCCAGTGACGCAGCGGCGCGCATCACCGCCACGGGGATGTGAAACGTGGGCTTGCGGATGCCTTCCGCCTCTGCCACGAGAGCCACGAGTTGCTCGAAGGTCAGTCGATCCGGCCCCCCGAGTTCGTAGGCGTGGCCCGCCGTGTCCGGGCGTTCCAGCGCCCCGGCGAAGCACGTGACGACATCCTCGACCCACACCGGCTGGAGCAGGCTTTGCCCGTCGCCGATGATCGGGATCACCGGGCCGTGGTCGAGCAGGTCGCGCACCAGGGGCAGGAAGCTGTTCCCGGCGCCGAACATCACCGAGGGGCGGAAGACCGTCGCGGCCACGTCGGAGGCGCGCACCAGTTCCTCCGCCTCCCATTTCGTGCGGTGATAGCGGCTGGTTGCGTTCGGCCGTGCCCCGAGGGCGCTCATATGCAGGAGGCGGCCGACCCCTGCCCGCCCACAGGCCTCAATCACCGCGCGCGTGCCTTCAACGTGTACCTTCTCGAACGTTGCGTCGCCCTGCTCGCGGATGATGCCGACGAGGTGGATGGCCGCCGCGCATCCCCGCATCGCCGTGGCGACGGACGAGACGTCGGCGACGTCTCCCGGCACGACTTCCGCTCCGGCAAGGTCCGCCGCCGACCGCGCGAGAACGCGCACCTGCCCGCCGCCCGCGACGAGGCGGGCCACCAGATGACGACCCACAAACCCAGTACCGCCCGTAACAAGAATCATCGTTTCTCCGACCTCGCGCATATCCGTTTTGGCGTCGTGCGCATGCGCTCCTGTCGCGCCCTGGTGGGCCGCTTCGACATCGCGGTCTGCCGCTGCAACTGCGTCCCGCATTGCCGCGAGAGCGCGCTCGTCGGCTGCACGGCAGGAAGCGTGCGCGTCGTGCTGAGCGAACAGGCGTTGCACTCGCTGCGACGAAACTCTACAGCGCGCGGCGCTTCGGAGGCCCGTTTCGGACCGGCACCGATTCCCCAGTCGCCGCCGGACGTGCATGGCCAACGTGCCTGAGCTTCGAGTCGAGAGAATCAACTCCGCGCCCGTGCGCGCGGACGGCGATTTCGTCCTCTACTGGATGATCGCGTCCCGGCGCACGACATGCAACTTCGCGCTGCAGCGCGCCGTTGAATGGGCGAAAGAACTCGGCAAACCGCTTGTCGTTCTCGAGGCGCTGCGGGTCGGCTACAGATGGGCGAGCGACCGGCTCCACCGCTTCGTCCTCGACGGCATGTCCGACAACGCGCGGCGGTTCGAGAATCGCAGTGTGCTTTACCATCCCTACGCCGAGCCTGAGCCGGACGCGGGCAAGGGGCTGCTCGCGGCCTTGGCCGGTCGCGCCTGCGTCGTTGTAACCGACGATTTCCCGTGCTTCTTCCTTCCCCGCATGGTCGGGACGGCCGCCGGGCGACTGCTCGTCCGCGCGGAGCAAGTGGATTCGAACGGTCTGCTGCCGCTGCGCGCGGCGGACCGGGTCTTTACGACTGCGTATTCCTTCCGCCGGTTCCTCCACAAACACATCGCGCCGCATCTCTCCGCGTTCCCGGCTGCCGATCCCCTCGCCGGAGTCAAGCTCCCGCGCCTCCGCGCTCTACCAGGGGACATCACGCGGCGCTGGCCAAAGGCCTCGCCTCAACTGCTCCGCGGTGACGCAACAGCTCTCGCGGCACTGCCGGTTGATCATGCGGTGGGCGTCACTGAGACAAGAGGTGGCTCCGCCGCGGCCGCGATCACGCTCAAGCGCTTCGTGCGACAACGGCTCCCGGACTACGCGGACGCGCGCAACGAGCCGGAGCGGGAGGTCACCAGCGACCTGTCGCCATACCTGCACTTCGGGCACATCTCGGCACATGAGGTCTTCGCGGCGGTGACGAAATGCGAGGGCTGGTCCCTCGACGACGTGGCGCCCAAGGCGACCGGAAGTCGCTCGGGCTGGTGGGGCATGAGCGAACCTGCCGAGGCGTTCCTCGATCAACTGGTGACGTGGCGCGAGCTGGGCTTCAATATGTGCTTCATGCAAAACGATTACGACCGCTACGAGTCACTTCCGGACTGGGCCAAGAGGACGCTCGCGAAGCACGCCGGGGATGCGCGGCCCTACGTTTATGCACAGGAGCAGCTCGAGACCGGCCGCACCCACGACCCGCTGTGGAACGCGGCGCAGATGCAACTCGTGCGCGAGGGTCGGCTGCACAACTACCTACGCATGCTGTGGGGGAAGAAGATACTGGAGTGGTCGCCCACGCCGCAGGACGCCCTCAGGACGATGATCGAGCTCAACAACAAGTACGCGCTCGACGGTCGCGACCCGAACTCCTACAGTGGGATCCTCTGGTGCTTGGGGCGCTACGACCGCGCGTGGGGTCCCGAGCGGCCGATCTTCGGCACCGTGCGCTACATGAGTTCGCAGAACACCGCGCGGAAGGTGAGGGTGAAGGAGTACATTCGGAAGTATGTGCCGGGGGCCGATTCGTGAGCCGCGCTCAATGGCGACCCACGAGCGTTCGGCCGAGTTCGCCGCG
This sequence comes from Armatimonadota bacterium, assembly GCA_020354555.1. Lineage (NCBI taxonomy): Bacteria > Bacillati > Armatimonadota > Armatimonadota bacterium. Next base: position 1,545,095 of record CP070648.1, read on the forward strand.
CCTACTTCGCCTCGTGGCCGAGTTCGCGAATGGTCTGGATGACCTGGACTTCGTTGACGAGGGCCGAGTCGAGGTCGACGCAGACCTCCTTCGCCTCGATGTCCACCTGAACGCCCATGATGCCGGGCAGGCGCCGCAGCGCAGTTGAGATGGTCCGGACGCAGGCTTCCCCCTTGATCGTCGGCACGTCAAATATCCTGGTGCTCATGCGCAACCTCCACGACCGCGTGTAAGTTACCACGCCGACCGTGGGAGGTCAAGGGCTGCCAAGCGCGCCCGACATGCCGCTCGCGCACCACCCGCGAGCGTGACTACAGCTTCTCCCCCGGCCAGCCCGCCATGATCCGTGCGCCGAGTTCGGGAAATGCCGTCGGGATCCGCTCCAGCGCCCCGCGCGCGGCCTCGAGGTGCCCGATTCCCGCCACGGTACAGTTGACGCCGGCGACGATGTTCGCCGCCGCGTTCGCCTTCGCCGGCTCGCGGCACTGGAAGTAGTTCCACAGGAAACCTGCGGAGAACGAGTCGCCGCAGCCCGTGGTGTCCACGACTTGCTCGACCGCCAGCGCCGGATTGGCGACCCAGAAAATGCCGTCCGCGCGCCGATAGACCAGCACCGACCCCAGCGGCCCGAGGGTGATGAGAACGATCGGCGCGCCGGCTTCGCCATGGCCTCCCGCGCGGCGCTTCGCCGAGCAGGCCTCGACGATCTCCGCGCCCGCCTGCACGAAATCCTGCTGCTCGCGCAGCTTGCGCCCGACCGTCATCTCGCACTCGAACTCATTCATCTGCGCCGCGTCCACGCGGCTCAGCCATTCCTGCCACCCCTCGAACGGTACCTGGGACTTCTTGCCCTCGGCGTCCCAGTGGGCGACTTTGCTGTGCACGTCGAGATGGAGGAAGCCGCGCGCATTCTCCCGCAGCGCCGCGAACGTTTCGAGGTCGAGTTCGCTCCCGTTGATGAAGTTGACGAGCACGGCGTCGGAATCGAACGCCCCTGTCAACCGCTCCGTGGTCAGCGGGCGCATCGGGTGCAGTACCGTCTCGTCTCGCCACGTCGGGCTCGTGTACACCAGCTTCGCCGCGGTCAGCTTGCCGGGCACGCGCTGCACGTCGTCCGTTGTGACGAGCGGATAGCGGGCGAGCAGTTCCACGACCTCGTCCCACCGATCCTCGGCGACGTTCGCGATCGGGCAGATGCTGGTGTCATCGCTGACGATGGACGACAACGCCGCCATGTTGTAGGTGATGCCGCCGAAGGATTCGCGGCGCGCGCCGTCGGCGGTGGTAATCTCGTCGTGAACGATGGCCCCGATGACCGATATCCTCATGCCTCGATTCTCCTCGCGGCGTCCGATGCAGAGATGCCCATGATCGGTGATGCGAGCGGACCTGGGATCGCTTGCGTCATTGCCCGCCGGCAAGTCGCGACGTGTGGCTCTTGCCGAGCATCGGGTCTTCGCACGTCCGGCCGCCGCCCGGCGTGGCAAGCGCAGGTGGCTCGGCGGTGATCACCTGCAGGGGCACAGCGTGCTGTGCCCCTGCACTGCCGACTGCCCGGTATTTGTGCTCGCGCACGGAATTGGGGACGAAGAACGTATCCCCCGCGCGCAGGTCCATCGCGCCCCGCGCCCAGGTCAGCCTCCCGCGCCCGCCGATGACTGCGCCCGCGTAGAATCGCTCGTTGGCGCACTCCAGTTCACCGATCACGCGCAGCCGTCGCGCCGCGAAGAACGGCGTGTCATCGTATGAGATGAGTTGATCCACCGCCCCACTTGCGCCGACGGCGATCTCGCGCGGCGTGAGCCGCGCACGTCTCAGCGTCTCCTGCTCCGTGCGCCCGGTGAAGTCGAATACTTCCATCGCGCGATCCCACCCCAGCCCCATGTGGCAGATCTCCTCCGGAATCTCTACCTCCACCACCTTGCGCTCGGTGTGAATCACGAGATCCGACGGCTGCTGCACTTCTATCATGAACACGCCGCTGCCGATGGCATGGGGAGTCCTGCCGGTCACGAGGTAGGCGTCGCCCGGCTTCACGGCGATGCGGTTGAGGCACGCCACCTGACCATCGAGATCCTCCTCGTCAACCATGCGGCGGAAATCGGCGGGATCGACTCCGGGTCGGAAATCGAGCAGGATGTACGGCTCGGCTCCGTTGATGACGCGCGTGTTGACGATGATCCACGCTTCAGTCTTGCCGACGGGAGAATCGAAGTAACGCTGCGCGAGTTCGTCGTCGGGATGCGCCTGGATGGGCAGGCGCACCGCCGAGCACAGGAATTTCGCCAGGACTCGCGTGGTCGCTCCGAAAGCCGCCAGGTGCGCTCCGCCCAGGATCTCCTCGGGGAACAGCTCGACCAGAAGCGAGAACGGGATTTCGGTGCCGCGGATGACGCTCAACCCCTCCAAGGGCGGCTGGCCGTCGCGCGGCGGGTTGTCCGCTCGCGTCATGGAGGCGACCCAGTCCTCGGGGTAGTACGAGTCCCGCGGGTCGGGCTGGCCGCGGAGTTCGCGGAACAGCTTGCCCCCCGTGTACACGCGCCATACCTCGTTGCGCTCGAACGCGATGGGGGCGCGCGCGAGCGCCGCGAGTTGGTCTAATCTGGGTGACGCCATGTTTCCCACGCCTCCGGCATCAGGCTCGATTCGGCTGACGCCCAAACCTCTCCCCAACGTGATTTCCACGACGCAGGGCCGCGTACCTGTTGACAGCGCAGGGACTGCGGCCGGCCGCTGGCCCGCGCGTGCGCGCGCCGCAGCCGCTGCGCTCGATCGCGGCGGGAAGGGAGAAGGATACAGGGCAGCGAAATCTCGCATTTGTTTCCGACGTCGTGGAGGATCTCCACATGGCTGACGATCAGAAGCAAGGGTTGAGGATCGGCCTCGACGCCCTGATGCCTGCAGAAATGGCGATCAAGGCCGAGAATATCGGCGTGCGCAAGGCCGAGTTGCCCTTCGACAAGCTTCTGCTGCTCGCCATCCTGGCCGGTGCATTCATCGGCCTCGGCGCGGAGTTCTGCACCGTAGTCGTCACCGGCACGTCTGACCATATCGGTTACGGGTTGACGAAGCTGGTCGGGGGCATCGTCTTCTGCCTCGGACTGATTCTGGTGGTGGTGGCGGGGGCGGAGTTGTTCGCCGGCAACGCCCTCATCATTATGGCCTACGCCAGCCGCAAGGTCGCGATCGCGCTCCTGCTGCGCAACTGGGGCATCGTCTACGTCGGCAATTTCGTCGGTGCTATTCTCACCGCGTATTTCCTGTTCCTGAGCAAGCAGTACACCTTCGACGGCGGCGCGGTCGGCGCTACCGCGCTCGACATCGCCAACAGGAAATGCGGGCTGGACTTCTGGCCCGCGCTGTTCTTGGGGGCGTACGGCAATGCTTTGGTGTGTCTCGCGATGTGGCTGTGCTTCAGCTCGCGCACGATGACCGACCGCATCCTGGCCATCGTCTTCCCGATTACCGCGTTCGTTGCCTCCGGCTTCGAGCACTGCGTCGCCAACATGTATCTCATCCCGATGGGGTTGTTCGTCAAGTCCGACGCCGTCGCTGCCGCACTCGCCAGGTCCGTCGCCGATCTGACGTGGGCCAACTTCCTCGTGCGCAATCTGATCCCGGTCACTATCGGCAACATCATCGGCGGCGGGGTGATGGCGGGGGCGATCTACTGGTGGGTCTACCTGCGCCCGTCGGTGAAGGTGGCCGCACCCGCAGTCACGCCGAAAGCGACCACCGAAGGCTTGCCCCTCGGCGCGCGCAGCGTCGTCGTGATTGACGACGATCCGGACTTCTGCAATGTGGTCTCGGCGCAGCTCGAACAGCAGGGCTACGATGTTCGCTGTGCGCTCTCGGCGCAGGAGGGCCGCCGCGCGATCCGCGCCCACCGACCGGATCTGGTGCTGCTCGACATCCGGATGGAGACGCAGTCCGCCGGCCTTGAGCTGGCCCACGATCTGCGCGAGGAAACGGACACGCGCGACCTGCCCATCGTCCTCGTCAGCGGCTTCGAGCCGCCGCCCGAGCACGGCGCCGACCGCTTCCTCAAGAAGCCGGTGCGCTTCTCGCTCCTGAGCAAGACCATTGATGAGGTGATGAAGGAGCGCGCCGAGTAGCGGCAGGCGGCAGGCCGCCCGCGCGGCAAGTCGAGTCACTGGTCCGCCGATCGCCTCCTGCTGGGGCAGGTGCGTTTCTTCACGCCTCGAAATACTCCCCCAGCGCCTTGGGGCGCGCAAGCGACCACTCACGGAGGCTGGACCGATGAAACGCGCACCGGTGATCCTCGTTGTCGTGCTCTCCCTTGGTCTGGTTGCCCCCTGCGCATGCGCGCAGGACGTTGACCTCAGCGACGCCTGGGCGAAGGATAAGGAGGGCGTGAAGTTCCTCCACCTCGCCGGCACCCCGTACGAAATGGGCGTCCAGCAGGGGACTATCCTGCGCGACGAAATCCGCGAGATGATGTCCTCGCTCTGGTTCGGGCCGATCAAGCTGCTCATTGGGGACAAGATGCCCCTCGCCCGCGACCTGGTGAGCCGCATCGCAGCGATGTGCCCGGACTACCTGCTCGAGGAAATGCGGGGCATTGCCGACGGCGCCGGCGTCCCGCAAGAGGATGTCATCGTCGCCACTCTCATCGCCGACCAGGTGGAGCACCTCGCGCACACCGGGCGGCTGGGCGACGAGACCGCCGCCGCGCCGACGCTGCTCGGTGCGCCGCTCGGGTGCTCCAACTTCGCCTGCTTCGGCCGCGCGACGAAAACGGGCGAACTCTACCACGGCGTCAACTTCGACTGGAAGAAGGAACTCGGCCTGCAGAAGCACTACGTCGTCATCGCGCGCGCGCCGGACCGCGGTGCGCCATTTGTCACCATCGGCTGGGCGGGAACGCTCTACACCACCGCGACGATGAACGCACACAGGATCTCCACCGGCTTCGTCGGCTTCAGCACCGTCAACACGCCGGACTGCGGCTTCCCCATGGGCCTTGTGCACCGCCGCATCGCCCAGGAGGCGAAGACTCTCGATGACGCCATCGGCATCATCATCTCCGTGCCGCGCACGCCGTACGGAGGCATCAACTACGTGGTCGCCGATGGCAAGGTGCCTGACGCCGTCGCGGTGGAGACCGACGCCAAGCACGCCTCGGTGTGGAGCGCCAACGACCCGCGTGAGAACGACGTCTTCTACGCCATCCCCGTCATGGATACGGTCGTGCGCAGCGACGAAGCGATGGACGCACGGGTACGGGATGCCCAGACGTGCACTAAGGGCGACCCGACCAAGCCCGGCCTCGAGGCGCCGTGGGGCCACGAGTCCTACGAGCACCGCTACAAAGGGCTGGCGGTTGGGATTCTGCACGACTTCGGCCGCGTGGATGACGGCGTGGCGCTCCGGCTCGTCCGCGAGGCGGCGATGGCGGGCGTCAACATGCACAGCGTACTGTGGTGCCCGACTCGGCTCGAATTCCACCTCGCAGTGGCCCGAGGCCAAGTGGATGCCGCGAAAGGCACGTACGTGCATTTCACGTGGGATGAGCTCTTCCCCGGAAAGTGAGGTGTCTCATGAGCGTACGGCTTGTATTGTCCATCATCGTCCTCGGCCTCACCGGCACGGCCTGGTGCCTGGACGATTCGCGCTTGCCGTCGCAGGAGACGATGATGCACTGGGTGCGGGAGCTGTGCCGCACCGAGCATCGTCGCCCGGGGACGCCCGAAGGACACCGCGCAGAGCGCTTTGTGGCGGATGAGTTTCACCGCCTCGGGTTACAGGACGTCCGCGTCGAACCCGTGCCGATTGAGGTTTGGAAGCCGCATTCCTGGAGCCTCACCGTCGCCGTCGGCTGCCGCGAGCATGAGGTCCCTTGCTTCTATCTCCCGTATGCGGCCTTCACCCCGCCGCAGGGCATCGAACGGCGGCTCGTCTACCTCGGCGAAGGCCGTCCCGAGGACATCTCCGCAGCCGACCTCGCGGGCGAGATCGCCGTCCTCGATATGCGGTTCCAGCGGATGCCCTACGAGGCATTGACATCGAAGGCGCATCACGTCGAGGACCCGAACGGCACCATTGCGCCGGGCGACTGGCAATGGGCCGCCTGGTGGCGGCCCAACTGGTCGGCGTACGGTCTGGCGCACGAGGCCGGCGCGGCTGCCGTGGTGTGGATCCTCGCCGACCAAGATACCAACGTCAACACCCACTACGGGCCGTACGACGGTGTGATGAAGCCCCTGCCGGGCCTCTACGTCGGCAAGTATGACGGTGTGAAACTGCGCGAGCTGTGTGCCGCCGGCGCCTCCGCGCGATTCGTTCTCGACGGCCGCTGCGAGCCGGGCTCGATGGCGAACATCATCGGACGCCTGCCCGGGCCGGGCGAGAAGAGCATCGCGATAACCTCCCACCACGACAGCCCGTTTCGCGGCGCCACCGAAGACGGCACCGGCATGGCGTCACTGCTCGCGCTGGCGCGCTACTATGCGCCGCTCCCGGAGGACCAGCGTCCCGCGCCCCTCATCTTCGTCGCCACCGCCGGGCATTTCTACGGCGGCGCCGGCATGGACGCGTTCGTCATGGATCAGAGCGCGGACGAGTTGCGGCAGATCGCCCTTGGCGTCACCGTCGAGCACGTCGGCGCGCGGGAGTTTGTCGAGAGGAACCGTGAGTGGGCCCCGACGGGCAGACTCCAGGCGCGCGGATTGTTCGTGTGGCCGCAGGTGGCGGAAGCAGCCGTAGCCGCGGTCAAGGCCGAGCGACTGGAGCGCGCGATTGTGACGCCGGCTGATGCGTTTGACCTCCCGCCGCCGGGCGAGGCGTCGGGGTTCCACGTCGCAGGCATCCCGTGCGTGCAGTACATCACCGGGCCGACCTATCTGCTCGTCAGCGACGATACGCTCGACAAGGTCGAGCCGTCGGCGCTGCTCCCCGTGGTGCGCACCATGATCCGCCTCATAGACGCTGCGGCACAGCAGGACTGGCCCGACCGGGGATAGGCGCGGACGCGTCGCATGAGCGCTACATGCCGGGCGCGATCTCCTCGCCGCGCGAAGCGCGATAGGAATGCCGCTGCGCCGCAGTGAACTACAATAGTCAATCCTCGGCACGCGACAGCGCGCGTGTTCGGCGCAGCGGAGGTAGCGGATTGTGCACAGGCGTGATGGGTTCACACTGATCGAGCTGCTCGTAGTCATCGCAATCATCGGCATTCTGGCCGCGCTTCTCTTTCCGGTCTTCGCCGCAGCTCGCGACAAAGCCAAACAGGCGGCCTGCATGTCGAACGTCAGGCAAATGGCACTGGCCATCGTGATGTACGTCGAGGACTGGGAGGCGTACCCCGGACATCACTTCGTCTGCCCGGGTGATCTCCACGTCCGCTGGTGGAACGCGATTCAGCCCTATCAGAAGAACGACGACATCTTCATCTGCCCCGCCGTGCCCGACTGGGAACCGGGGCGCAATATGGCCTACGGGTACAACTACCAGTATCTCGGTAACGCGCGCCCGGCTGAGCAGGGCGGCAACATGCCGGTGGCGGACGTCGAGATTGAAGTCCCGGCACAGACGATCGCGATCGCAGACTGCGACGGCACCGGCACCGAGCCCTATGAGCCATCCCCGTCCACCGATCCGACTCGACTGGGCAATCACGGCTACAGCCTTGACCCGCCTCTGCTCCCCCCTACGCCGGGCAACGACTATGCGGTGCCCGACTGTCCGTCGTATGCCTCGATTCGCCACAATGGCGGCGCCAACGTTGCCTTCTGCGACGGTCACGCCAAGTGGTACAGGCGCGATGTGCTGTACCGGGACAACTCGCTGTGGAACGGCCGAGGCGATCCGGCCCCGTGAACTCCTGTCGCGCGCTGCTGGACATTGGCGCAGCCAGGGAATATGCGTGTCAGCACGGCACACGACGCACACCAGCGATCTGACGATTGAGTTCGCCGACAACACGGAGGGCGAGGACCGCCGCGCCGGCATGAACGGCGTCCGCATCCGGCATCGCCTCGATCCGCAGGGCCTGTTCGCCCCCGAGCTTGCGGGCCTCAACTTCGAGCACATCTTCGACGGGCAGCAGAGTGACCGCGACCTGCACTTCGAGCCGCGGCGCGCGCCGTGCGCGCTCGAACCGCTGGACGACGGCTCCGGCGTCACCTTGACCTGGCCGCCGACGCCGCAGTGGGGGCTCTCCGCGAAGATCACACTCCGCGCGGCCGAGCCGGATATGGTGGACGCCGAGTACGCCTTCACCCCGACGCGCCGCACGTCGAAGGGCGACCTGCTCGGAGTCTTCTTCGCGGATTACATCAACCAGCCGGCGGAGCCGGGCTTTGAGTTCCGAGGGCGCGAGGCCGACGGCGGCGACGAGCGCGTCATCTCCTACGCTTCACCCCACCATGGGACAGAGAGCACGCACCGCCGGCTGAACGAGCCCGAGTACCCGCCGATGGGCGAGATCGAAGCCCACTGGATGTACGCGAGCTTGTCGCCTTACGTCTTCACCCGTCCGTATTTCTGGGGTGAGGTGCACGGGCTGACCGCAACGTGGATGTTCGATCCCGCGGAGGGCCTGCGCATGGCCCATTCCCCCAGCGGCGGCGGGCGGGGCAATCCCGCGTGGGATTACATCTTCCTTATGCCCGGGTACGAGATCGGCCGCACCTACCGCTGGCGCAGCCGGCTGGTGTATCGCCAGATGCCCGCGTCCGACGTCGCCGCGGAGGTTGATGGCCTGTATCACGCGTGGCAGAGGGGAATGTTGACCGCGGATTGACGCGGATAGACGGCGGATAGTCGTAGGGGCACAGCTTGCTGGGCCCCTTCCAGGTGCCGCTCCGATGGCGACATAGCGCAGACTCGACCCGTCCGACGTGGCGGCTGATCTGCCGACTGGCCCGTCTTGGCTTGAACTGACCGTTGCCGGCAGGGCCGGCGCGGATGGACAACGAACCTCTCAGGGGCGCTCGATCGGGAGCGCCCCTCGGACGTTAGGGCGGCGGGTCGCAGATGGACTGCAGTCCGGAGGAATCACCACCGAGGGCGGCTGTGCCACATCGCTTGGCGCATCGCCTCTCGGCAGCCGCCGGGCATTGCCATGGTTCCTCTGCGTCCACTGTGTTCTCTCTGGTTAGTCTGAAAGGAGTCAACCCATGGCCGACGGCAAAACCATCCACGTCATCTGCAACACCCACTGGGACCGCGAGTGGGTATATCCCTTCCGCGAGACCCAACTCCTGCTCGTCGACTTCATGGATCACCTCCTCGACCTGCTCGACACCAAGCCCGGTTACCACTCGTTCCTCATGGATTCGCAGACCCTGTGCGTCGAGGACTATCTCGAGCTGCGCCCGCAAAACCGCGACCGCATCGTGAAGCACGTCCGCGACGGGCGCCTGTTCATCGGCCCGTGGTATTCCCTGCCCGAGGAGTACATCGTCAACGGCGAGTCGCTGGTGCGCAATCTCGTCATCGGCCACCGCGTCGCGGAGTCCCTGGGCGGAGTGATGAAGCTCGGCTACACGCCGTTCTCCTACGGCCAGACGTCGCAGATGCCGCAGATCTACAACGGCTTCGGCATTGACACGATCATCTTCTACCGCGGCATCAACACCCCGCACTCCGAATTCGTCATGGAGGGCCCCGACGGCTCGCGCGTGCTCGGCTGCCGCTTCGGCGCGCTGTCGCGCTTCAGCTTCTACTTCTACATCTATCGCATGGTGCGCTACGACAAGACGCGCGACGACTGGCGCTATGAATGGGATCGCGGCGCCCTGCCCTTCCGCCTGTGCAACGAGTTCCACCCCCGCGCGCATTACTACGTCGTTGATCCCGAGCAGAAGCTCGACAAGCGCGAGTACGTCCCGGAGCAGGTGAAGAAGCTCGTCCGCGACGAGTCCGAGCATTTTACGACGTCCCACATCGCCTCGATGCAGGGCTTCGATTCCTCCGAGCCGGACCCGGTCGAAGCCGACCTCATAGTCGAATGCCAGAAGCACCTGCCCGATGACACGATCAAGCAGAGCAGCCTGCAGGAGTACATGGAGGCGATGCGCAAGGAGGTCAGGGATCCCTTCGTCATCCGCGGCGAGAGCCGCGACCCTGGCGCGACCGGCAAGTGGACGCACCTCTTCGGCGACGTCATCGAGAGCCGCACTCGTACCAAGCGCGCCAACGCGCAGACCGAGACCTTGCTCCAGCGCAAGGCCGAGCCGTTCGCCGCGCTGGCGTGGACCCTCGGCGCCGAGTACCTCAAGCCCGCCTTCGATGTCGCCTGGCGGTACCTGCTCAAGAACCACCCCCACGACACCATCTGCGGCGCCGGAATTGACCAGATGGAGAAGGACATGTGGCACCGCTTCGAGCAGTGCCAGATCATCTCCGAGGGGCTGATGCGCCGGGGCCTCCAGGACATCCAAAAGCGCATCAACAACGACGACATTGACGTCTCCGAGGCGGTGCTCACGGTCTTCAACCCATCGCCCTTCCCGCGCTCTGAAGTCGTGACCGCGCTGGTGGATCTGCCCGACGAATCGGGGTACGAGGACTTCGCTCTGGTTGACCCGGCGGGCAAGGAAACGCCGTTCCAGGAGGTCGCGCGCTGGCCGCAGGGGACGCTGGTGCGCAACCTCCAGGACATCAGCCTCGAGCAGCGCGCGACGCGGATCAAGCTGCACTTCGCGGCCGAGAACGTGCCGCCGCTGGGATACAAGACCTACCACGTCCAGCGCCGCGCCGAGGCGCGCCGCACCCCGGAGAGCTTGGTCATCGCGCATAACGTAATGCGGAACGAGCACCTTCACGTGCGCATCAATGACAACGGCACGCTGTGCGTCACCGACCGCCACAGCGGCCGCACCTACGACGGGTTGCACTACTTCGAGGACGGTGGGGAGGTCGGCCATTCGTGGGTGCACATGGCGCCCGAGTTCGATGACGTCATCACCAGCCACGGCGCGCCGGCTGATGTCGAGCTGGTGGAAGACGGCGCGCTGCTCGCCCGCTTCCGCATCCGCGTGCACATGGAGATACCGGCGCGCATTGAAACTCGCGAGGACGGCCGACATCGCAGCCACGACCGCATGCCCCTGATACTCGATTCCTGGGTCACGCTGCGCAAGGGCGCGCGCTCGGTTGACATCATCACCCGCTTCGACAATCAGTGCCACAACCACCGCCTGCGCGCGGTGTTCCCGACCGGCATACCGGCGAAGGTCTCCGCCGCCGAGGCGTCGTTCGACGTCATTGAGCGGCCGATAGACCGCGCGCCCGACAGCCTTTACTACCAGCGCGACAACCCCATCTACCCCAACCATCGCTTTGTTGACATCAGCGACGGGGAGGTCGGCATCGCCATCATCAACGACGGGCTGCGCTCGTTCGAGGCGATTGACAAGCCCGAGCGCGCGGTGGCGATCACGCTCATGCGCGGGTTCGTGTTCCGCCAGTCGCCGGTGATTGACCGCTGGGACGTGTACCCCGAGATGACGCTGTCGCAATCGCTTGGCGAGCACGAGTTTCGCTATGCGATCTACCCGCACGGCGGGACATGGGATGGGGCCGCGGTGTGCCAGGAGGCCGAGCTGTACAGCCTGCCGCTGGAGGTCGCCGAGGCGGGCAAGCACGGCGGGGATCTGCCCAAGGAGATGAGCCTGCTGTCCATCGAACCGGCCGCGGTGGCGCTGAGCGCCCTCAAGCGCGCCGAGGATCGCGATACCCTCGTCGCGCGTATCTACAACCCGACCATTAGGGACGTGACGGCCGTCGTGACCGCCTACAAGCCCATATCCTCGGCCGCCTTGCTCAACCTGAACGAGGAAGTTCAGGACAAGCTGTCGCCCCAGGGCAACAAGCTGTCCATCCCTCTCGGCGCCAAGAAGATCGCGACGGTGGAACTGGTGTTGTCGTGACCGCGGGGCGTTGCTGAGGCTTACGGCCAGGCTCTGAACCGCCCGGGGGGCTTTGAACGTGCTGGGCGAAAGTGGGGCCGTCGCGCCCGGCACGACGAATTCCCTGCCCCGGGCTCGCCGTGCGGCCTCTGCCGTGAACGATATGTGCCCGACAGGGAACGCGGCGTCCGGACTTGCCCGCCTTGGGCGCGGGGCTCCGCCCAAGGCGCTGAAACATTTGCCACACCCACAACGTCTACCATGATGAACCGCGCGGATCATGGATAAGCCCGCAGACATCGCCGATGGGGAGATCGTGCGGCGCTGCCTCGCGGGGGAGCGGGATGCCTTCGCCGAGCTGGTGCAGCGGCACCAGCGGGTCGTGTACGGCGTCGCCGTGCGCATGCTCGGCAAACGCGACCAAGCGGAGGACGCGGCCCAGGAGGCCTTCGTGCGAGCGTATTCGCGACTCTCGACGTTTCGGGGCGATTGCGCAGTCCGGGTCTGGCTGATCCGGATCGTCACCAGGTTGTGCCTCGACCTGCTGCGAGCGCGCCGCAGGCGGCCCGAGGTATTCCTGGACGATCATGGCGGCGATCCCACCGACTCCGGCTGGGAGTCCGGCGTTGCCGAGCGCCACGCCATCGCCCGCGCTATCGCTGAACTGCCGCCGCACTACAGAGCAGCCATTATCCTGCGCCATCTTCAGCACATGCCGTACAGCGACATGGCGCGCGCTCTGGGCATACCTCTGGCAACGGCGAAGACCCATCTCCGACGCGCGCGGCAGATCCTGCAAGCCCGCCTCCGACCTGAAACGGCGGATACGGGGGAGGAGGCCTCGCAGTGAACCCGCTGCGGCGCTGGTTTGAGTGCCGCTTCGTGCGCGGTGCTATACATGCCTACCTCGACGGCGAGGCGCCGCGCGCCGGCGCGCGCATCGAGGCGCACCTGGCGCAGTGCGCGCACTGCCGGGCGCTGGCGCAGGCGCTCCGCGCGCAGTCGCGCGCCATCGAATCCCTCTCGGCGGAGGAGGAGCCGTCGGCGGGCTTCGTTAACCGCGTGATGGAGCGAGTTGCGACGGCGGAGAGTGTACGCGCCCCCATCGTCCGGCGGCAATGGACGCCGGCAGTCGCCGCAGTCGCCACGGCTGCGGCCGTCATCGTCATCGCATTGACCATGTGGGCTCTTTTCCCCAGGCCCACGCCGTCGGTAGTTGAGCCAGCCAGTCGTACGCCGAAGATAGCGCGGGAGGAAGATGCACCCCGGCAAGCGCTCGTTCAGGCGCCGCCGGCCGTGCCTGCCCCGACTGCGGACAGGACCGTCACGCGCAAGCCCGCGCCGACCGGCACTCCGCGGCGAATCGCGGCCGAACGGCCTGCGCCAGCGCAGGAGCACCGCGATCTAGGTCGTGCCTACGAGGATGAGGGGCAACTTGACGAGGCCCTCGAGGAGTACGTGACCGCGCGCGACGAAGGTGGCTCGCAGATGGCGCGCCTGGACGTCGCCCGCGTGTACGAGAAGACGGGTCACACAGCGGAGGCGGTGGACGAACTCATCCAAGTGGCCTTCGCGGAAGTGGATGAAACGACGTGGGAAGCGCTGAGCGTGGATTGATCGAGGCCGCCGTATTCCGCCCCGGGCACCACGCGAAGCGCACAAGTCCGATCACCGAATTGCATCAGGAGGAAGTACAGATGATGCGAGACGATCGTCTGCCGATCATCGCCGGGGTAGTCGTGGCGATCTTGCTGACAGTTGCCGTGCCGGCGCTGGCACAGCCCCAGCGCCCCGCGCCGCGCGTGCCCATGCCCATACTGACGGGGCAGCGCGATGTCGAATTGACCAATCTGGCTCGCGACATCGTGGTCCTGCGCGCCATCAACAGCCTGGCGATGACGAAGGAGCAGATCCAGAAGCTGGTACCGCTTCTGGAGCAGATGGTGGCCGCCGATCGACGCCTGCGTGAGGGGGCGCGCCGGCAACTCGCCGCGGAGCGCCAGCGTCTGCTCGCCGGCAATCCTCCGCCTGAGGAGAGCCGCAGGGCCATGATGGCCTTGTCCGATGCGCGGCGAGAGTACCAGAAGGAAGCGGAGCAGGTGATGAACCGCGTGCTCGGAATTCTCAGCCCGAAGCAGGGCGAGAAGCTGAAGCGGATCGTCGCGGGTGGCCTAGGCAGGGCCGCCGCGAGTGGGCCCGCCGCACCGCGGGCCGCGCCGCCTGAGCACGAGGTGCTGAGGAACGCCGGTCTAGGTCCCTCGACGCAAGCGCTTGATCATGTGATAGAGCTTCTTAAGGAGAAGCTGCACGCCATGTCGGCATCCTGAACGGGCCTGGCGTCGGGTTGAGACGCGCCTCTGGAAGCCTTGCGGGCGTGGTGGCTTGGGCTGCCGCGCCCGTGGCTCTCCGGTTTCCCCTTCCTCGACGGTTGCCTGCCGTCTGCGTGGCGCTATATCCGGCCGGTGCTGAATGCCGGCCCGTCACTGGCCTTTGCGCATCCCCGAGGTGACACCCGCGCCCCGTCGTCGGCCCGGTATACGGATTAGCATCCGACCCAAAAACCCCAGGCGTGGGCAGGAATTGTGCGATTTGCGACACAATACCATAGGGGAATCAGGCCCGAGCGCCGCGCATATGTTGTCGTGGCGAGACAGCGCTGGGCTGTCCGGCGGCTGCCAGCTTGAGCAGGGTGCCGAAAAGAGGAGGGATTGGAGGAGGTCGTTATGGCTAACCGCGCTGAAGGAAAGAAAAAGGGCCTGACACCGATTGACGTCAACGACCTGATGCACGGTCTTCAGTTGGGCATTGGGCAAGCGGCCACACTGTGCGGCGTGAGCGTCCGCCAATTGTCTTATTGGACCGACAAGGGCATCATCCAGCCCGTGGATGAGGACCGGAGTCGCACCTACGATTACGCGGCCGTCGAGAAGGTGTGCCTCATCAAGCAAAGCCTCGATCAAGGCTACAGCCTGGAGGGCGCGGTGCAGGAAGCCGACGCCTTTCTCAAGCGCCGCGATGAGGAGCAGCACCGCGTCGAGCAACTCTCCGAAGCCGATCTGGAGCAGCTCATTCTCCAGCGCGCCAACCAGCTCCAGCAGTTGGCCGAGCGCATTCGCAGGGAAATCCGCACTTATCGGGTAAGCGGCGATCTGGGCAAAGTCGCCGGGTCCCTCAGCGGCGTCGAGCGTCTTATCGCATTCTTCGAGGCCAACCCGTACACCGTGAGCACGGCACGCCAGATCGCCTTGCGCCTGGGTCGTGAAGTAACGGAGGTCGAGCACGAGCTCGACCTCTTGGAGCAGAAGAAGTTCATACAGAAGATCAGCTATCCCGGATCAGATGTCTATCGCTACATCCCGCAGCGCCGGCACTAGCCGAGGGAAAAGGGCGACCTGCGGAGCACTGCGGATGCGGCGGCTTGCGCGGGACGAGGATGCCGCCGCCGACTTCTCGACGACCCCGCGCGAGCACGTTCGGGATAAGCTAAAGAGGTGGAACCTATGGCACGAATCCTGACTGGTGTCGAAGGTCTCGACGAGATCACGCGCGGCGGCTTCATTGAGGGCGACTCGGTGCTGGTCGCGGGCGCCCCGGGCACGGGCAAGACGAGCCTCGGCATGCAATTCATCTATAACGGCATTACCAAGTACGACGAGCCCGGGTTCTTCATCACGTTCGAGGAGTTCCCTCAGCAGATCTACCGTGACGCGCTGAGCTTCGGCTGGGATTTCCGGCGGCTTGAGGAGGAGGACAAGCTGAAGGTAATGTTCACCTCGCCCGAGCTCCTGCAGCAAGACATTCAGCGCCAGGAAGGCCTGATTTCCCAGATGATCCGAGAGGTCAACGCTCGCCGCATCGTCGTGGACAGCATTACCCACCTGCGCCGGCTCACGGACGACCCCGGCGAGTTCCGCGAGATGATCTACGGCGTCATCAACGCCCTCAAGCGCGAGGGCCTCACCGCCATGCTCATCCGCGAGTTGGTCGAGTCGGATGTCCCCGGATCCGGCAGCGAGGAGTACATCGCCGATTCCGTCATCTACCTCACGCGCGAGAACGTCAACGGACAGCGCATGCGCTGTCTCGAGGTCATCAAGAGCCGCGGCACCCCTCATCTGCCCGGCCGCTGCCTGTTCTTCATCCACAGCGACGGCGTGCGCGTCGTGTCCCCCTACCGCAGCCCCTTGTTCCGCTTCGAGCAGGCCGCCTCCACTGGACACCCCGAACTCGACAACTTACTCGGCGGCGGTATTCCCGACGGCGCGTTCTACCTCTTCGAGGTCAGCTCCGACATCCACCAGGCCGTGTTCCAGATCAACTTCCTGCGCGAGGGCCTCGACGCAGGTGACGTGTATGCCGTGGTGAATCGCGACGCATCCTTGCCCCACACGTTGACCGACGCCGCCGGTCACTTCGGCATGGCCGACGAGCTTCAGGCCGCATACGAGTCCCATCGCGTAGCCGTTCTCGCGCCCCAATCCGGCATCGCCGCATCGCTCAGGGAAATACAGGCGGAAGGGGAGACCCGCGCCAAGACTCGCGTCTTCGTCGACCTCACGCGTATGCTCGCGGGCATGGGCGGCGACGAGTTCCTACAGCAGCTCAACACCTTCACCGACTCCCTGCGTGAGTCCGGCGCCGTCGCCATGGCCATCCTGAACCGCGACGTTATCGCTCCCCAATCAGTCGAGCGGATTCGCTCGCTCGCCGACGGGATTATCCGTATGTGGCGCGAAGGGGGCTACAACTACCTCCAGGTGCTCAAGACCGTCAACTCCGTCCGCACGCCCGTCGTCGCCTTCCTCGAGATCGCCGAGCCGCCGTTCATCGAGCTGCCGCGGTACTGATGGGGCTCTTGAGCTGGTGCCGCGCGCCAGGCACGATGCGTCGACGCCGCCGAGGCAGATCGTGCCGGACGACCTCCATTCCAGGAGAATCTCGGCCCTCCCATACTGCCCGAGATGCTATGAGAGGGCGGCGGTCGGCCCCGCGCGGCGCGGTCATTGTGTGCTCCGTCGCCGACGAGGCACCTACGGTCGGGGTCTGGCGATCAAGGTCAGGAACTCGTTCCGCGTCGCCACGGAGTTGTGGAAACTCCCGAGCACCGACGACGTCGTCATCACCGAGTTCTGCTTCTCTACCCCGCGCATCATCATGCACAGATGCCGCGCTTCGATGATGACGCCGACGCCGGACGCATTGATCGAGTCCATCACGGCGCGGGCGATCTGTTCCGTGAGCCGTTCCTGAATCTGCAGCCGTCGGGCATACATGTCCACCAATCGTGCCAGCTTGCTGATGCCGAAGACCTTGCCCTGCGGAATGTACCCGATGTGGCAGCGGCCGAAGAACGGCAGCATGTGGTGCTCGCACATGCTGTACATCTCGATGTCCCGCGCGATGATCATGTTGTTCGTTTCCTGCGTGAAGATCGCGTCGTTGATCAACGCTTTCGGGTCGGCGTCGTACCCCGAGGTCAGGAAGCTGAGCGCGGCGGCGATGCGCGTGGGCGTCTTCATCAGACCCTCGCGCTCCGGATCCTCGCCGATCTCGACCAGCAGCTCTCTGACGAGTCCTCGCACTTTCTCAGCGTCCATGTTCGATGTCCTTTCTGATGATTTCCGTGTACTCCAGCAGCGCCTGCATATCGTGGTCGGCGAACGCGTCGGCAGCGTCGCAGACGCGCCGGCCGGAATTCGGCAGCACCAGTTCCGGCGCGAGCTCGCACAGCGGAACGGCGAGAAATGGGCGGCGCTCGATGTCCGGGTCCGGGATCATCAGGTCGTCCGCTTCCACCGTGAGGCCGTCATACACCAGCACGTCCAGATCTATCGTGCGCGGTGCATACTTGTCATCTCCACGGATCCGCCCCAGCTGGCCCTCGACGCGCCGCAGCACCGAGTGCTTGAGTTCGACGGGTGCGATGTCCGTCTCGACTTCGACGACGCAGTTGAGGAAATCCGGCTGCTCCGGCCGGTCGAGCGCCGCGGTGCGGTAGACCGTCGAAACGCCTATGACGCGCACGTCGCGCGCCAGCAGTCGCAGCGCTCGCCGCACGTTCTGCTCCGGGCTGATGTTCGACCCGACGCCGATGAAGACGCGCGCCATCCGCGTTACCCGTAGGCGCCGCGTCCCGCGGCGATTCGCGCGGGCCCGCCCAAGCTGCGCGTGCTCGTCTCCGGCATTTGTCATCAAGCCCGGTCGCGCGTGATCTCGACCCCGACGCTGCGCGCGAAGCGCAGGGCGGACGGTTTCTCCACCGTGACCTGCGCCCGCCGTACAGCGGGATGATGCTCCAGGCACATCTCCGCGACGCGCTCCGCCAGCCGTTCGACCAGGTAGTACTGCGAGTTCTCCACCATTGCGAGAATGCGCTTCTTGAGGGAACGATAGTCGACCGCGTCCTCGAACTGGTCGCTCCGGCCCGGCTTGCGCAGATCCGCGGACAGCACGAGGTTGATCACCACGTCCTGCTTCTCGCGCCGCTCGTCTTCATTGATCCCGAGAATGCAGCGCGCCCGGAGATCTCTGATCAGTATGCGATCCATGGGTGAGCTATCGCGCTGGAGTGGCATCTATCCCCGTGCTCCTCAACCAAGTGGCGACCCGCTGCCGGGCTCGCCCAGGTGCGCGCCGCCGTCCACGTATATCACCTGACCGGTCACGAAGCGGGACGTGACGAGAAACAGAATGGCGTCGGCGATATCCTGCGCGTCGCCGTGACGTCTGAGCGGAACGGTCTGCGCTCGGTCAACGAGGTACGCCTCGTCTTCGCCCGGCGGCGGCAGGATCAATCCCGGCGCGACGGCGTTGACCGTGATGTCCGGCGCGAATTCGAGAGCGGTCATGCGCGTCAGCATCCCGAGCATGTGCTTGCTCAGCGCGTACGCCGCGTGCGAGGTGGCGTGCGCGCCGAGGCTCGCGTCGAGGAGATTCACGATCTTGCCCTTGCCGACGCGCCGTGCGAACTCCCGGCTCAGGACCAACGGCGCCCATGCATTCACGCGGACGTTTGCGACTACCGCGTCAAAAGCCACAGTGTCGAGCGTGTCCGGCGGGAAGATGGAGGCGTTGTTTACCAGAATATCCAGGCTGCCGGCGGCCTCGCGCGCACGGGCGACGAGGGCCTCGCTGCCCTCGGCCTTCGCGAAGTCGGCCGCCATCGCCCACGCCCTGACCCCGCGCGATTCGGCTTCAGCCACGACCTCGGCCGCCGCCTCGTCCGCGCCGAGATGATGCACGACGACATGTACTCCCGCCTCGGCCAGCGCGAGCGCCGTCGCGCGCCCGATTCGCCGCTCCGCGCCGGTGATGAGAGCCGTCTTGCCTGCAATTGGTTCAGTCATCCCACCCGCCCGTTCTGGGGTACGGCACGGCCTGCCGCCAAGCCTCGCCGCCACTCCGGCTCAAACGGCTCAGGGGCCGTGCCTCCGCAGAGTCGCCGCCGATTCGCATCCCGTCCGAGCGCTGGCACGACCGGCGGTGTTACGCCAGCAGATCCACCTTCGCCGCGCAGATGAAATCGTTCTGCGACAGCCCGCCGATCTTGTGCGTCGAGAACTCTAGTCGCACCCTATCATACGAAACATGGATGTCGGGGTGGTGATCCTGCTTCTGCGCCATCCGTGCGACCTCGTTGACGAACTCCATCGCCTCCGCGAAATCGCTGAAGCGGAACTCGCGCTCGATCGCCCCTTCCCGCACGGTCCACTTCGGCACCTCCGCGGCGAGTCTCTCCGCTTCCTGCCGCGACAGCGGCTTCGTATCCGCAGAGATCGGTTCGGCGTCCTGCTCGGCCAGTGTCATGTCGTGCTCCCCGGCGATGGGCGGGTGCCTGCGCCGGTCATCGGATCGCTCCGCGCAAGTCCTCCGGCGTCATGCGCTCGCCCTTTCCAATCAACTCCCGCGCGGCATCCACCTTGTCCCACACATTGCACATCATCGCGCCGCGCACCTTGCCCTCCCGGAGGTAGTAGATGACGCCGGTGTCGTTCTCCTTCTGCCAGTCGGCCAATGTCTCCAACTTCGTGTTGACGTCCCCCACCGCCTCGTAGCCGAAGTCGAAGAGATCGGAGAAGAAGTACGGCATGTACGTGAAAGGCTCGTCCGCGCCCGCCATGTTGCGTCCGGCGTGCTGCCCCTGGTTGAGCGCATTGTCCCAGTGCTCGATGCGGACGTGCTCCCCCAGCGCCTGGTACGGGAAGAAGGCATTATCGCCCGCCGCGTAGATGTCGGGGTGCGAGGTCTGCAAGTGCTCGTTGACGACGATGCCGTTCTCGACTTCCAAGCCGGCCTGTTGCGCGAGGCCCGTCGCGGGCGAGATCCCAATGCCTACAATCAGGATGTCGGACTCGATCCGCTCGCCGCCGCGGGTGTGCGTGACGAACCGCTTGCCGCTCTTCTCGAACGACGCGGGCGCGTCACCTGCGAGCACGAGAATCCCCCGGCTGCGGTAATCATCCTGGAGCGCGCGGCCGAGAGACTCCGGGAACACGCGCTGAACCAGGTACGGCTCGGGAAACACCATCGTCACTTCGACCTTGCTCAAGTTCAGCGCCGCCGCCATCTCTGAACCGATGAACCCGCCGCCGATTACGACCGCTGTCTTGCCCTCTCCCGCCTCGCTCCTGACCCGCATGTAGTCGTCGAGGTAACGATAATGGCAGATTCCCTCGAGATGCCCGCCGGGAATGTCGAGCCTGCGCGGGGCGCCGCCGGTGGCCAGGAGCAGCTTGTCGAAGCGGTACGCGTCGCCCCTGCCGTCGGTCACGGTCTTGCGCTCGACATCGACACCGACGATTTCCATGCCCATCGCCACGTCCACATGCTGGTTCGTGTAGAAATCCTGATCGTGGAGGAAGACGTCCTCGACCTTCTTCTTGCCGAACCAGAGCTTCTTCGACAGCGGCGGGCGGTCGTACGGCAAGTGCTTCTCCGCCCCGATGAGCAGGATCGAACCGTCCGCGTCTGCTCCGCGGATGCCGTCAATTGCCGATGCCCCGGCGAGTCCTCCGCCGACGATGATGTACCGGTAAGCCTGTTCCGCCATGGTGACCTCCAAGCCGGAAATGCCCGCTCAGATGACTTTGCCGCGGCGCGGTCATGTCCTGTTCGACGTTCGCCACACGAGGAGCCGCACGCATCTCAGCCCTGTGTTCGGGGTGCAAGCCACTGCATCACAGTGACGGGCGGGCGGCGAGAGTGCGCCGGTAGAGGAACACTCGGATCGAACTTGAGCTGCGTACGGCGGACGACGGGATGCCATGGCCGTCGCTCACGGCCTCGCGTCGGGAAACACCGTCGCGGTCTCACCTTCGAAGGTCAGGTTGACCTCGGCGCCGGGGTTGAGGCCCTCGCCTGCGTAGCCCTGGAGTTCAACGGTCACTGCGCCGACCGCGGTCTGCACGCGGAGGCGGGTGACGGCGCCGAGGAAGACGATTTCCTCGACCCTCCCTGGCAAGGTATTTGCCGCCCCCGGGTCTGCCAGAACGAACCGCTCCGGTCGCAAAGCGACCGTCACGTCCTGCCCTTGGGCCAGATCCCCCGCCGGTACGGAAATCAGCACGCCGCTCGACGTCACTGACTCGCCATGACCCTCGATGGGGCGCTGCTCGTCCACCTGTGCTTCCGAGACCATGTCCGCTGTCGCAGCAGATGCGGTCTTCAGCAAGACACGCGCCCGCCCGCCCGCGACCGACTCGACCGTTCCCGTCAGGAAATTCGTGTGCCCGATAAATCCAGCCACGAAGGGAGTCGCCGGCTCGCGGTAGATGCGAAGCGGATCGCCGATCTGCTCGAACGCGCCCGCGTTCATCACCGCGATGCGGTCGGACAGGGCGAGCGCTTCCTCCTGGTCGTGGGTCACATACAGCGTCGTGATGCCGAGCGCGCGCTGTACGCGGCGGATCTCCTCCCGCATCTGCACGCGCAGCTTGGCGTCGAGGTTGGACAGCGGCTCGTCCATCAGCAGCAGGCGCGGCTCGATGGCGAGGGCGCGCGCGGTCGCCACGCGCTGCTGCTCGCCGCCGCTGAGCATCCCGGGAAAGCTCCGTGCGCGGTGCGCCAGATGCACCATCGCCAGCGCCCGTTGCGCCCGCTCTTTGATGACCGACGCCTGCATCTTGCGCGCCCGCAAACCGTAAGCGACATTCTCCCGCACCGAGAGATGAGGGAACAATGCGTAGTTCTGGAACACCATGCCGAGGTTGCGCTGATGCGGCGGCAGCGGGTCGAGCCGCTCGCCGTCGCAGATGATCTCCCCGGCGTCGGGGTGACAGAAACCCGCGACGCAGCGCAGGAGCGTCGTCTTCCCGCAGCCGCTCGGCCCGACCAGACAGAAGAACTCGCCGGGCCGGATCTCCAGATCCACCCCCGCGAGCGCGTGGTGACCGTCAAAACGCTTGCGCAGTCCCTTTATCGTCAGTCCAACGCTAATCGACGCCTCCCGTGCACCTGATTACCCGCAGACCGAAAGCGATGGGCAGGCGCGACGCCCGCCCTACCATCAACTCGCAGCTGAGCCGTCTCGGCTGCGCTGCACTTACATAATCTGTGGACTGCTCCCTCACACCAGCTCCGCCGCGCGTTCGCCCTGCCACACATTGAACGCGAGCAGGGGCACAAAGACGCCCGCGAGCAGCAGGCTCGACGTCGCCGCCGCGGTGCCGAAGTTGTCGCTGAGCACCTGCTGGTATATCACCACCGACATGGTAGCCCATGCGCCGTAGTAGAGCAAGATCGTAGAGCTGATTTCGCTGATGACCTGCACCCACGTCATGACCGCTCCGGAGATGATGCCCGGCATCATGAGCGGCAGAGTGACCTGGCGAAACGTGCGCGTCGGCGACGCCCCCAGGCTCAGTGACGCCTCCTCCGTCGCCGGTTCGATGTTGTGCAGCACCGCCACCACGCCGCGCACGGCATACGGCATTCGCCGGATGACGTAAGACGTGACGAGGATCGTCACCGTGCCCGTGAGCAGCAGCGGCGGCCTGCCGAAGGCGCTGATTAGCGCCACCGCCAGCACCGTCCCGGGAATCGCGTACGGCACCATGAGCAGCGCGTCCAACCCCGCCGTCCACCGGCCCGGCCGGCGCACCAGCAGGTAGCCGATGACGACACCGAGCATCACGCACAGCAGCGTCGACACACCGGATAGGTATAGACTGTTGAACATCGCCCGCGGTACGCTGCGGAATACGGTGGCATAGCTGTCGAGGCTCAGGCCGGGACGCATCATCGGCCCCGTGGTTGGAAAGAACGACGTCACCAGCACCACCGCCGCCGGTATCAGCGACACCCCGACCACGCCGTACGTAAAGACAGTCGCGAGCGCGCGCAGTCGCGGAGAGACCTCGCGCTCCTGCCGCCGCCGCAGACCGGACATGATGTACGACCTGCGGCCGACGTACCACCGCTCGACGAGCAGCACGGCCGCCGTGCAGCCACGCAGCACCATGCTCGCCGCCGCCGCCATCGCCGGCTCGCTCGCCATCTCGTTGATGAACAGGCCGTAGATCAACGTCGGCAGCACCAGGTAGTCCTCGCCGATGATGACCGCCGAGCCGAAATCCGCCAGCGCGGTCAGGAAGACCAGCAGCGCGCCGCCGAGAATCGCAGGAGTCAACAGCGGCACGGTCACTGTGCGGAACGTCCGCCACGGCGTAGAGCCCAAGTTTCCTGCCGCCTCCTCGAGGGAAGTGTCAATGGACGACAGCGAGGCGGACACGACGAGGAAGACGAAGGGATAGAGATTAAGCGTGAGCGCGAGGATGATGCCGCGCGGGCCGTAGATCGTCCCGAACCAGGGGATGCTGCCCCCGGCGGCGATGGCAGCCGCGGCGGATGGATGCAACGCGACGTAGACGCGTTCGAGCAGATTGGTGATCCAGCCATTGCGCCCGAGCAGCAAGATCCACGAATACGCGCCGATGAACGGCGGACTGACGAGCGGCAGCACGATCAGCGCGCGCAGCAGCGCCTTGCCCGGCACGCCCCAGCGCGTCACCGCCGCCGCAAGCGGCACGCCGATCGCGGTCGCAAGCAGCGTCACCATCGTGGACACGTACAGGCTGTGCTCGAGCGCCGAGCGATAGTAACGCATGGCGAAGAAGTCGCGGAAGTTTGCGAGCGACCACGCGCCGTCCTCTGCGCGCAGGCTGCTGACCAGAAGCTGCGACAGCGGATAGACGATCAGGAAGATGAGCAGGATGTAGGAGAGCGCCAGCGCCGCCCGCCAGGGATCGGCGAAGGTTCGCGCACGCCCTACTGCTTGATGCGCAGCAGTACGGCTTGCCATTTCTCGAGGTAGTCTTTCTGGTGCTGCGCGGCGGAGCGGAAGTCGAACCCGGGCGCGGGCTTGATCTCGTCAATCGGCGACAGGCCGGGCGGTGAGGCGACGTCTGTGCGCACCGACCGCAGGGACAGCTTCTCCGCCAGCATCTCCTGCACCGCCTTGCTCAGCAGGAAATCAAGAAAGCGCTTGGCCGGCGCCGGATGCGGGGCTCCGCGAATAAGCGCGTTGCCGTCAGGAGTCACCGCCGTTCCTTCGGCCGGATACACGATCTCAATCGGCGCGCCGCTCCGCTTGTAAAGGCCGGCGATGTTCTCGTACGTGATGCCGATGGCGTATTCGCCATCCGCCACGCCCTTGATGACTTTGCCGGAACTCTGCAGGATCTTGGCGTTCGCCATGATCTGCTCGATGATCTTCCACCCCGCCTCGTTGTCGCCGAAGATCGACACCATGGTCGCGAGTTGGGTGTACGCGGACCCGGACTTGTCCGGCGCGGCGTAGGCGAGCAGGCCCTTGTTATAGAAGAGCGCGAGGTCGCGCCATCTCTGCGGGGCAATCAACGGCGCGCCCCTCGTGTGTCCGGGGCCGCGCGCCAATCGCGTGTTGTACACGACGACCATCGGCACGACATTATTCGGCTGCCACGGCTCGCCCTCGGCGACCGCAAGCCAGCGCGGGTCAATCGCGGCGTGCTCCTTTGTCTCGTACGGCTCGAACAGTTCCGGGTGCGCCGACATGCCCTCGGCGCCGATGCCCCAGATGACATCGCCCAGGGGGCGCTGGGCCTCGGCGCGGACGCGCTGCACGACCTCGTTGGTGCCCGCGGCGAGCGTATTGAGCCTGATGTCCGGTTCCGCCTTGGCCCACATCTCGGCCACGGCCTGGATGATCTCCTCCTTCTCCGCCGTATAGACGACGACTTGATTGGTCGAGGAGCCACGAGTCGCGCAGCCGCTCACCACGGCGATGCCGAGAATCGCCGCGAGCCCGAGTGGCCCGAGTCGGCGCAATGCTGATGCCTTGACCTTCATCATGGACACGTCCTCAATGCTGTCAATCGATGTGGGATGACACCACTCCCGTATTCGCCGCCTTCACTGGGATACCCCCCTTGCCAAGGCCGGCCGTGCTGCGAGGTCCTCCGTAAACAGGGTAGCCGCGCGCCCGAGCTTAGGCTGAAGTCGTGGCGCCTCACCCACCGGCACTCCCTGGCCTCCGAGGGGGAGGTCGGAAGCAGGTGAGACGGTTCCACATTCCCGCTGCAGCACCGAAGTCCGATCCGGTGCCTACAGCGTCACCACGCGGTCATCTTCGCTCGAGGTGCGGATGGCGTCCAAGATACGCGACAGCTCCAAGGCATGCATGGGGATGACGGGGTAAACGCGTTCGCCGCGCAGCCCCTGCGCGATCTCCGCGTAGATCTCGTCGGTGTCGCCATACAGGTCGCCTTCGAGCGTTTCAGTGGCGACGCGATCATCCAGCGATCCTCTGCTGCCGTATCCCGTCGAGTCCTCTGGCGGCGCGGGGACGTAGCGGTGCACGGTCATCTCTTTCCCGCGGACGACGATGGTGCCCTGATCGCCCTGCACAAACCAGCTCGGCAGTTCCTCGATGGCGGGCGTGAACTCCACGTGCGCCACGGCGCCGTCGGCCAGGGTCAGCACGCCGAGGAACAAGTCTTCGCCGTCGCCGGGATTGATCGTGCGCTTCATGCGCCCGTACACGCTCTTGACCTTGCTGCCCAGCAGGACGACGGGCGGGTCAACGATATGCGGCCCCCAGTTCAGCAGATACCCGCCGCCGTAGCGCCGCTGCATCTGCCAGTCGTTACGCGTGCTGAAGCTGCACACCGTCCTGCGCACCAGAAAGACATCGCCCACGACCTTCTCCGCGAGCAACTGCCTGAGGCGGCGCAAGTCGCATCCCCACCGCGCCGGCAGCCACGGCATGAGCAGCTTGCCGCTCTTCTCCGCGGCCTCGACCATGCGCTGTGCCTCGGCCGCATTGACGGCCCACGGTTTCGTCACCAGCACGTTGACGCCCGCCGCGAGGCAGTCGCATGTCATCTCGCAGTGCTGGTCGCTCCGCGTGACGATGATCACGAGGTCGAGCCGCTCGTCGCGGAGCATCTGGTGATAATCCTCGTGAATCGCGCAGCCGAAACGCTCGCGCGCCTGCTTCTGCCGCTCCGGGTCAATGTCGCACACCGCGACCATCTCGAACCCGTCGTTATTCTCCACGCCCCCCGCGTGCATGCTGCTCCCGCTGCGACCGTAGCCTAGAATAGCCGTTCGAATCCCTGCCATGCCCTCGTCTCCTTGACCTGCTCTATGCGTCCGGGCCGAGCACGCCGTAGTCCCACTCGTCGGACGACAACCCCGATGCCGCCTGCACCTGCGCGCCCTCCGGAACCGCGCCAGGCGCCAGCTTCGCCGCCAGCGCCAGACTCGCCTCCGCGATCTTCCTGCCCGCCGTTGTCTCGAGAGTCGAGTAGCTGGTCAGGACGGTTTCGTAGCCGCCGCCGGATGGAGAGAACGCCTCCTCGGTCGGCGTGTAGCCGACCGCCCCGTTGGCCAACTCCACGACATACGTGAATGGGAACTGCGAGCCCTGCTTGATGTCCAGGCCCAACTGGCAGAAGAACTCAGCCGGATTCGCCAGCAACACTGCCGGGCCGACCTGAATCGCCTGCACCTCGACCTCCACCTCGGGCTCCTGCGCCGCCAGCCAATCGAGGATCACCAGCTCTTTGGCGAAGGTCCACGCGGTCGTGCCTGTCTCGCCTATCTTGAGGCCGTCTTCGACGATCTTGCGTGCCTCGTCCAGCCGCGTCTTTGTCGGCAGCCGCCGCTTCAGCCGCAGCACCGTCGTCGCAGCGACCACCGGCTTGAGATCTCCCCGTTCCGCGGAGGCGATGACTTTCAACGCCTCCGCCGCCACGCGCGTCCCCACCAGCCGCGACCACTTCTCCCCGAACTCCGGCTCGCGCAAGGACTGGTTGTCAACCTGCGTCACGTCCCCGCACGCGCCGTTGAGGAAGACGACGCCGGCATCCTTGCCCATCGCGCCCTTGATGGTCGAGTCGAGGTAGCCAATCCAGTCCGCCGAAACGCCGCCGCCGAACGTCGTCCCGTGGCAGGCGAAGTTGACGATACAGCCGAGCAGGTCGCCGCGCGAGCCCCAGGCAGCGATGACGCCGACCTCCGGGTCTATCGGCCCCGCAGGTTCGACGATATCCGGATTGCCTTTGCCGGGATGGGTGTAGCTGCGGCCGTTCTTCATCCGGAAGCGACGGTTGAACGTCGTCTTGCCCTCGCATCCCGAGCCGACCGCGAGCCGCGCGTCTTCCTTCCGCCGGTCGGCCTCGCAGATCGCCGTGCAGATCTGCG
>CP070648.1:1572754-1588310 GCA_020354555.1 Armatimonadota bacterium
ACGAGACGCCCTCGGCGTCGATTCGGTAGGTAATGGGCAGCAGAAACTCGGCGACCGCCGCAAAGACCAAGAGGCCGGTGACGGCGGCCGCGAGGGGATGAAGCCAGAGGAAATAAGCGACGGCGGCGCTCGCTGCGATGAACGCACAGGAGGCCACCGCGCGCCACGGTTGACGGCGCGCCAGGTGCACGCGCCATTTCACGAGGCGCATCGGCTGCGTTTGAGAGGTGGTGTTTTGCGCCATCCCCGTGTCCGCTGGCACAAGTTACGCCGCACGCGAAGCAAAATCCTCCTTTCGTGCGGCGCTCGGCTAGTGTCGGCGCCGACTGACCCCGGACGGCGGGCGCCGGCGCCGAGCGACGACCGTGAGAATGACGGCGGCGGCGACAGCGCCTGCAACGTCGGCGAACCAGTCCGCCAGATCGGCGAATCGCCCGGGCACGAACCGCTGGTGGATCTCGTCGGAGGCCCCGTAAAGCCCGGCGATCACGATGGCCAGCGCAGCAGCGGGGGCAAGGCCCGCGGGCGCGGCGGCCCACCACACCAGGCTGCCGAGGATCGCGTACGCGCCGAAGTGTGCGACCTTGTCCGGTACATCGAAGCCGCCCGGAACCGGTGACGACTCGCTCGACAACCAGAATATGACCGCCATCCACGCCGCGGCCGGCAGCCATCGAATCACCGTCTTCACGCCTGCATCACTCCGCGGTGGTCACTGGTTGTAGGTATGTGTTAATGCCTGGCCCTTCTCATAGGCTTCCTGCAGCTTCTCGTAGTTGCGCCGCACAGCCGCCAGTTCCTCGGCATTGGCGTCGGGCGACTCCAGGGCCTGATAGAGCACGGCGCCTTCCGCGTCGCGCGGCATGGGAAGCTGCATCAGGTGGCACACCGTCGGCACGACGTCGGTGAGCCACGCATTGCGCTCGAGGCGACAACCGCGCTTGATGCCGGGGCCGTGGAATATGAGGAGCGGCTGGATCGAGCCCTGGCTGAACCTGACAGTCGTGAGCTGCTGCCCGTGCTGTCCGCCGAACCCGGGCTCGACTGCGTACACCACGTCGCCGACGACGTCACCGTACAAGCCCATCGTGCGCGCATCCTCGCGCCGCAGAGCAAGGGTGACGCCTCGCTGTCCGCTCTCGGGATCGCGATATGCGAGCAGCGCCTGGATGATTGCCTCGCGCACCTGTTCGTACTCCTCGCCCGGCTCGACGATGCCCTGCGGATCGCGCCCCTTCAGGTTGACGTAGACATAGCACGAGCGCTGGGCGACGGCGCGAGTCTTTGACCAGTCCACGATCTTGGCCCCTTCGCTGTCCTTCATGACCATCAGGCCGGCGTCCTGAAGGATCTTCGCCACCGGCAGCGGTCGGCCCGTCGCCTTGGCGCCGTGGTCCGATACGATGACGGTGAGCACGTCGTCGCCCGCCGCGGCGAGGATGCGGCCGATCATGCGATCGAGTGCGCTGTAAGTGCCGCGGATGATCTGCTCGCACTCGGCGCGCTGGTCGGGGTTCGGGTTGGTCGCCGGATCCGCCTTAGTCGCGATCGCGTGGTACATCCAGTCCGGCGCGTGCGCGTGCATGAAGTACAAGTCCCAGGGCTCGTCGCGCATGAGCTTCTCGGCGCAGGCGGCGTACCAATTGACCTGCAGCTCGGTGACCTCGACGTAAGTCGCGGCGTCAATCCATCCCAGGTTGTATGCCTCAAAGCCGCCGCCGGGCAGCGGCAGGCCATCGAGATCGCGCAGCCGTCCGCTGAGGTCTTCGGGATGGGTGTAGAATCGCCGGTCGCACAGCGGCGTGAAGTACAGGCGCAGATCGCTGCCGTCGGAGGCCAGGCGCAACAGCTTCGCCCTGAACACGGCTTCTTTGGGGCCGGCTTCGGTGTGGAATGTGTCGGCCAGCGTATCGCTCCATTCGCCGACGGAGAGAGAGCACAGCGCGGCGGACGCGTCTTGCGCCGGCGCCACGATGAGCCGCTCGAACCCATTACCATGGTCGAGGACACACAGGTGCCATGTCTTCGGCTCGACGGGGTGCAGCGGCTTGCGGTACTTGCTCATGACCAGTTCGGCTTCCAGCGCCCGTTTGTGCGCAGGAAGATTGGCCCACCCCTGGGCCTCGCTCAACGCGATCTGGATAGCGGCGCCGGGGAGTTCCTCGGTCGCGACGATGAAATCCGAGGCGACACTGGCGGGATCGGCATGGGTCGGGCCGAAGCGCCATTCATTCACGCTCAGGCCGTGACCGGCGACCTGTAGGCCGTGCTCGAGTGTTGATGGGTGGGTCGTCGGGTAGTTGACAATAATGCTGCGCTTGTCCGCGCGCTCGGCTGCGTTCCACAGGTACTCCGCCCGGCAGTCCTCGGTGGTGAACGCCTGGTGCAGCTGGTCGAGCGGATCGCCCGGATTGTGGACGTGAAAGCACGTAATGCCGTGAGTTCCGTCCCATGCCCCGGTGACGATGGTCGTCCAGTTCGGCGGCGTAATCGTGGGCAGCGGCGCCAGGGCGTTGACACACAGGGTTCCGCCGTCAATCAGTCCTCTTATGTTCGGGATCAACCCCTCGGCGGCATACCGCTCGACCGTCTCCACGATAGGGGCGTCGAGTCCGATGAGAACGAGCTTCTGCGGGCGTTTGGGAGCAGGCATCAGGGATTCCTCCGGTCGTGCACGTATGACTGAGGTGTTCGGGGCAGGGGCGGCTTTTCCTCGTCGGCCACGGGAGGGGCTCACCGCGGGCATGGATAAGGGCGAGCAGCCTGCGCTTGCTCGCCCTGCAAACGTTACCCGATTCACCGCATCGCCGGACGCACCGCCCCCTACAACCCGAGTGCATCGCGCAGATATGCGCGGCTCTCGGTGATGGACTGCATGACATCCTTGTCGGTGCGGTCCTGCTCGCAGACAATCCACTCGGGGTCGGTGGCGAGGGCAGCTTTGACCGCCGCCTTCAGGTCCACCTCGCCTTGCCCCAGCTCCTTGAACTCACCGGGCGCGCCGTCCTTGAAGTGGTAATACGGCGCGCGGTTCGCGTAGCGCGCAATGAACTCGGCGGGCTGCTCGCCGCCGATGTGTACCCAGTACACGTCAATGCAGAGCTTGACGAGATCCGGGTCGGTCAGCTCGGCCAGGCGGTGGATGCCCTTGACGCCGCCGAACTCCTCGAACTCCCAGTTGTGATTGTGATAGCAGAAGACCATCCCGGCGTCCTTGCATTTGCGGCCGGCCTCGTTGAACACCGGCGCGGCTTTCTCGTAGCGCTCGATGCCCTCGCCTTCGGCGACGCCGGAGCAGATGAGATAGCGCGCGCCCATCTCCTTGAGGTAGGCGATGTTGGCGTCGGTGCGTTCGGCGGATGCGGCGTCCGCGAAGCCGCTGTGCATGCCCGCGATGGCGAGGCCGCTCTGCGAGATCAACGCCTTGACGCTCTGCGGATCGCCGAGCTGAAACAGGTTCGGGCCCTCGATGCCGTCATAGCCCGCCTGCGTGATTTCACTTATAACGCCCGTCGGATCCTCCGTGGGGCGCGAGCCGTAAATGATGAGCTGAAGTCCAACCCTGGGTGTGCTCATGAAGACCTCCTCGTGATAATCGAACGCGGGTAGATTCTGCCGCGGGCCGGTATCTCCTGCTCGCCGCGCCCCATGTGGAACGCACAGCCGGACGCACGGCGCCCTTGGCAGGGCTATGCGGTTTCCGATCGCGGAAGCGTGGGGCGCTAGGACCGCTTGACCAGCCTGCGGAAGCCGTCCTCGTCGAGGATGGTGACGCCGAGCTGCTGTGCCTTGTCGTGCTTCGAGCCGGGGTTCTCGCCGACGACGACGTAGTCCGTCTTCTTGCTCACGCTCGAAGTGGCGCGGCCGCCCAGGCGCCGCACTAGTTCCTCCGCTTCCTCGCGCGTGTAACCGGACAGCTCGCCGGTGAAGACGACGCTCTTGCCGACGAGCGGGCCTTCCGTCACCGGCGGCGACTGCGCGCGGGGCTCGGGCACGACGCCGGCCTTGCGCAACTTCTTCATCAGGACCTTGGTTTGCTCTTGTCGGAAGAACACGGCGATGCTCTCCGCGATCACGGGCCCGATGCCTTCGATGTCCGACAGTTCCTCGACGGATGCCTTCCGGATCTCCTCGAGGCCGGCGAAGCTGGCCGCGACGACGTCGGCGACGGTGCCGCCGACGTGCGGGATGCCGAGGGCCCGGAGCAGGCGATTGAGCGGGCGCCGCTTGCTGCCCTCGATGGCCGCAATGACGTTGGACGCGGACTTCTCAGCCATGCGGTCGAGGGACGCTACCTGCTCCTGGGTCAGGAAGTAGATGTCGGCGGGATCTTTGACCAGGCCCCGCTCGACCAACTGGTCAACGAGCACCTCCCCCATCCCCTCGATATCCATGGCGCCGCGCGAGCCGAAGAAAAAGATGCGCTGCTTGAGCTGCGCGGGACACGCGATCCCGGTGCAGCGCGTCACCGCCTCGTCGGGCAGCCGCTCCGCGTCAGAGCCGCACACCGGGCATTTCTTTGGCATATGGAACGGCTTCTCTTTGCCCGTGCGCTTGCTCGTCACCACCGAGACGAGTTCCGGGATGACTTCGCCGGCTTTGTGGATGATGACGGTGTCGCCGACGCGCACGTCCTTGCGTCGTACCTCGTCCTCGTTGTGAAGGACCGCGCGGCTGACGGTGGATCCGCTCACGGTGACGGGATCCATGATCGCCACCGGCGTCATGGCGCCGGTGCGGCCGACGGAGACGATGATGTCGCGCACGACGGTCGTCGCTTCCTCGGGCGGATACTTGTAAGCCACAGCCCAGCGCGGGCTGCGCGAGACGTAGCCCAGCCGTTCCTGAAGCTCAGCCGAGTTGACCTTCGCGACGACGCCGTCAATCTCGTAGGGCAATTCGTGCTTGCTCTCGCCCCAGTGGTCGCAGAAGACGATCAACTCATCCACGGTGTCGCACACCTGGGCATGGGGGCTCACCTTGAAGCCGCACGCGCGCAGGAACTCAAGGCGATCCCAGTGCGTCTCGAACGACCGCTCCTCAGCGACGCCCAGGCCGTGCGCGATCATGTCCAGGTTGCGGCCTGCGGTGATACGGCTGTCGAGCTGCCGCACCGATCCGGCGGCAGCGTTGCGCGGGTTGGCGAACAGCGCCTCGCCCGACGCCGCGCGCTCATCGTTGATGCGTTTGAATTCTTCGTGGGACAGGAAGACCTCGCCGCGCACTTCGAGCAGCCGCGGCGCGCCCGCTGCGTCGAGCAGGCGGAGAGGGATTGTGTTGATCGTGCGCAGGTTCTGGGTGATGTCCTCGCCGTGCACGCCGTCGCCGCGCGTGGCGCCGATGGTGAGGACGCCGCCCTCGTAGGTCAGGCTCACCGCGAGGCCATCCACCTTCAGTTCGGCGACGTAGGCGATAGGCGCCGCCTCGGGCATGTCGAGCATGCGCTTGACGCGGCGGTCGAACGCGACGAGTTCGTCGGTGCCGAAGGCGTTGCCGAGGCTGAGCATGGGCGTGCGATGCTCGACGGTGCCGAGTTCCTCGGCGGGGGCGGCCCCGACGCGCTGTGTCGGGGAGTCCGGCGTAATCAGCTCGGGATGCGCGGCCTCGATCCGCTCCAGTTCGCGCATGAGGCGGTCGAACCCAGCGTCGGAGATCTCCGGCTGGTCGAGGACGTAGTAACGGTAGTTATGGTGGTTGATCTCGCGGCGCAGTTCCTGCGCGCGCGCTGCCGGGCTGTCCTTCTCGGCGGGCACCGCTTCAGACCTCCGTTTGGAAAAGCAGCACGGTACCGCTATTCGGCGCCCGCGGCCGCAATCCTACGGTCGCCTGTGGGAGTCGCCGCGCAGGCGAGCCCTATTCCTCGCCGCCCGATGGTTCGGCAGGAGCCGGGCGCGGCGCGACCTCGAACTCGTCTATCGTCTCGCCGTTGATGTCAACGACGCGCGCGGCGACCTTGTCCGGGCCGACATCAACGCGCACGTAGTGCTCGATCTTCGCGTACTTCACGCTTTCCGGCTGCGGGGCGTCGGTGTCGTAGAGCGGCGCGCCGCCGCCGCCGGTGGTGACGAACTGAACGCCGTCCGCGACCGCGCGGTGATAGTAATGATCGTGGCCCGTGAAGACCGCCGAGACGTTGTAGTCCTTGAAGACGCTGCCGAACATCTCGCGTACTTCCTTCGCGCCCTCCACCCGCGACGCCCTGACGCTGTAGAGCGGATGGTGGAAGAACGCGAAGACGTACTTCGCGTCAGCGTGACCGGCCAGATCATCCCTAAGCCATTCGAGCTGTCTCTCGTAGTACGCCCGCAAGTACTGCTCGAAACGCTTTTCCTGTTCCTCCGTTACTGCCTGGTTGGTTTCGGGGATCTCCAGGCCGGCGGTGTCGAACACGACGAAATGCACGGCGCCGCGATTGAAGGAATAGTAGCGCTCGTTGCCTGGCAGCGCGAAGAAGTCGAAGTAGTGCCGCGCGTCGTTCTCGTGGTTGCCGAGTGCCGGATAGTACGGGACACTGCGCATAAGATGTCCGCTCACTTCGAAGAAGGCCTCCCAGTGGGAGATGTCGCGCCCGTCGCTAACCAGGTCGCCGGTGTTGAAGACGAGCGCCGGCTTCTCGGCGATAACGCGCTCGACGATCTGGCGGTGCACGTCGTGGCGGGAGCGCGTGTCGCCGAAAGCGACGAACATGAAGGGATGCTCGCCGTCGGGGAAGGTGGTGAAGGAGCCCTTGCCGGCGTCGGTGCCGTCGCCGATGACGTCGTAGGTGTAGGTCGTGCCCGGCTCGAGGCGGCGCAGCCAGATCGAATGGTGGTTGTAGGCGCGCACGGTTTGCGCGTCGCCCGCGGCCGGCGCGTAGGTCGCCTCGCCGTCAATGGTGGCCCAGCAGATTGTTGCCGAGTCCTCGGAGACATTCTGGACGTAAGGCCCGATAGCGATAGAGCCTGCCTGCTGCGCGGCGGCGGCTGACGCAAGCGCGGCAGTCAAAGCGATTGCGACAAATACGAGGTGCGTCTTGAGAAGTCTGGAAATCATGGTTCTCTCCGTGAAAGAGCGAGTGGTTCAAACACTCTCTAGTTCTAGTCTTACCCGCCGGAGGCGCGGGCTCCTCTCTGCGGGGACGGCTGCGCGGCGACAGGTCCGATATCGAGCACATAGATGCCGGCCGGCAAGTCGACTGAACTTTCGAACACGTCCAGCAGGATTCGATCCCCTGTGGGCGACAATGACCAGTCGACCACGTCCAGTTTCGTGAGGCGTCGCGTCGCGCCGTCGGTCAGGGTCACCTCGTACAGATCGAAGAGCCACTCGTCGCCACCGGGCGAGAAATACAACTCGACGACGGTGCGGCCTCCGGCGTGTTGGATATCGAACGCGGTGCTCGCCACGACGCGGGGCAGCCATTCGGTCTCGCCATCGCGGACGGGCGAGACGCCGAACCTCGTCTCCTTCAACTCGCCCGCGCCTTGTTCGCAGCACACGAGCACCCGGCCGTTAGGGAGCCACGTGAAGACCGAGAACGGATCGAGACGAACGATATGTCCGTTGCCGGTCTCCGGCTCGACGAGCCACAGGCCGCGGGCCGGGTTGTCGTCCTCGGAATCCCCTCCCGGCTCCCACGCGAGGGCGAGCGTCCGGGAATCCGGGGACCAGCGCGGCTCCGCCGCCACCTCCGGTTTACGGGGCAGCGATACTTCGGTAGCGCGCCCGTCGGATCGCCGCACGAGCCAGTAGCCGGCCGTGTCGAAGTTCTCATCGGCGACGCTGCACAGAAGGGTTCTGCCGTCAGGAGCCCAGGACTCCAGGGACAGATCGGTGCCCCCGGACTTCGCCGCGCGGTCGGGCAGTCGGAACGTGGCTTTCTTCCGGAACTCTCCCCGCGCAAGGTCGAAGACCCAGATATCGGGCAGCTTCTCGCCCCCGATCAGGTCACGAAGGCGCACTCGGGATGTGCAGCAAGCGAACTCGCGGCTGCGCGGACGCTGAAGGATGGCACCGAACATGACGACGTCGGCGGGCATGGCATACAGGCGCTGCTCACCGGTCGCGACATCCACGACGGCGATCTGTGCGACCGACTGCTGGCCTCTGAGCGCTCGGCGAAACTCGCGGACGAAGTCGATGTCGTAGGACTCGAAGACGACGTGGAGGCCGTCCGCGGTCCACGTTGCCTCCGACGCGACGTCCGGGCCGACCACGCGGCGCAAGATGCCGCCGGGCTGCTCGATGGGCGCAATGGGGATCACCGGCTCCTTGGAGGAATGGGACAGCGCGCGGATGCCGACGAAAACAAGAGCCCAGAAGGCCACGGTGACAACGCCGAGCACGGTTAGCAGCACTATCCACAGCAGCCGTCGGCGCCGCTGCCTCGGTTGCCCGGTGCGAAGATGAGGTGCATCGGAATCGGCGTTTGGCGTTGCGTCGCGTTCGTCCATCGTGGGCTACCTCGCTTCGGGCGCGCTGCGGTCATCGCGTCCCGGCGCTTTGCCGCGCGGGTCGATGTCGAGCACCCAGATGCCGCGCGGCAAAGCCTTGGCGCGTCTGTCGTCTCGTGACAACTCTTCTCGTGGGCCGATCGACCCAATCAGGACTCGATCGCCGCGCGGCGACAACTGCCACGTGCCGCAGAGGTCGAGGTCAGTGAGCCGCCGGACGGCGCAGTCCGGCAGCGTGAGTTCGTAGAGATCCGATACCCATTGGCGCTCTTTGATCGAAGGCCCGGAGAGGTCTACGACCGTGCGCCCGTTTGCGTGCTCCAACTCGAGGCAGATGCCCGGTACGCTTGTCGGCAGCCACTCCACGGTGTCCGCGCCCGGACCCAGGAATCCGAAGTTGGTGAGTGGGCGCCAGGGATCGTCGCGGCGCGAGCGCGCCAGGAGCATGCGTCCGTCCGGAAGCCAGGCGAATGTCCTGTAGAAATCAACGGGCTGGAGGCTCGCCTGGCCTGTGTCGGCGTCTGCGATCCATAGGCCATGGACGGGGTTGAGGTCGCCCTTCGCTCGCTCCTTCGGGAGCCAGCCGAAAGCGAGGGAGCGCGAGTCCGGCGACCAGCACGGTAGTCGCGTATAAGCAGGCTTCTCCGGGAGCGCGATGTCCACCGTGCGACGGTCGGCCACCCGCAGCAGCCAGTAGCGCCGGTCCTGACCGGACCCGCCGCCCATGCACAGCAGCAGCCTGCCGTCCGGCGACCAGGAGACGAGCCAGTTGTCGCCGGAGTAGATGCGGCCTGAGAGACGACCCTCGGGGAGATCAAACAGCCTTATCGCGTTGTCGTATGACGCCTCTGCGCCGTCGCGTTTCCATTCAGTCACCGATACGGCAAGCGTGGAAGTTCCCGGCCTCCACAGGGCGCGCCACGGGCTGATACCGCGCGCGAGTTCGTACGCATGACGACTCTCACCATCAGTTTCCGTGACCGCGAGGTACTTCCGCATGGGCAGGCGACCCGAGAGCATATCCATGACGTCCCGCCACACACGGTCGTCGTAGAAGTCGAAGACTACTTGCGTGCCGTCGGCGGACCAGGTCGCGTCAATTCCGACCTCCCGCGCCGCGATCTGTCGCAGCGTTCCGCCGGGCTGCTGAATCGGTCCGGCGTCAGCTCGCGGTATCGGCCGAGGCGTGTAGATCGCGCGCACGACCAGGAATCCGGCGACGAACAGGCAGACGGCGTACGCAGCGAGGACGACCGTGACAAAGATCCGCAGGCGACGGGAGGGGATGCCGTCCGCCTCCGGCTGGCGTGCCGGTCGGGGGGTGTTGTCTCTTTGGGCGGCGTCCGTCGGGTCGTCCATGACTTACTCCGCAACCGGGCCGCGGCCGGATTCCTGTTGCTGGGCCAGGTCCAGGCTTGGCTCGATGTCGAGGATCCACAAGCCGGGCAGCGCTGGGACGTCGATCAGCGCGACTTGGTCGCCCGATGGCGAGAGGCGCCATCCCCGCACGAAGCCGAGGTCAGTCAGCCTCCGCAGGCTTCCGTCGGAGAGCCGCAGCTCCCAAAGGTCGAGACGAACTAGGCCATCTCTTTGTGCGACCCCGGACGTGAGCTTCAGTACGATACGTCCGCCGGCCTCATCCGCCGCGGCGCAGACGTACGGCAACTGCCATGGAAACCACTCGATCCGCGCCTTTTCGACGCTCACAGCGCCCATTCGCGTGGTGGCCGGACCGCCTTTATCGCGCTGCGAGTGTATGGCGATGAGGCGGCCGTCGCTCAACCACACCAATCGCTCCGCTTCTCCCACGCCGATGAGCCTCGGTTTGCGCGTCTCGAGGTCAACGATCCAGATTGCGCCTTCGCGTTTCTCCCGGGAGCGCCCATTTGATGTCCTATGCCCGGCGTAGTACCTGAATGCGAGGAGCCGTGAACTCGGTGACCAGCGAGGGCGGGATATCCAACTTGGTTTCGGCGGCGTCGGCAGATCGAACTCCGTGCCTGCGCGGTTCACACATCGGTATCCGTGGGCGCCGCCCCCCGGTTGCGCATAGGAGCAGAGCATCGTCAGCCCATCGGGTGACCAGGATATCGGATTCCCACACGACGCCAATTGGGAGAAGCGACGCTGGTCCACGTCGAACAGCCAGGCCCCGGAGGTGATATCAAGGCCATCCCTGGAGACCGCGAGTCTGTCGGCGCTAACCGCCAATTGCCCACCTGCGGGCTGCCACAGTGCCCAATTGCACGACCAGCGGCCCGGCATGCGGAACGCCTGCGGATCCTCTCCGTCTGTGCCGACACGCGCGAGATAAGAGAACCGGGGTGGAAAGGGATCGGCCTTGCTTGCCCTCCGAATTCCATACCACGTCAGAAGACCCATGTACCGCCACGCGTTGTCTGTAGCCTCCACGGTGAGGGCCAGTCGCCTGCCGTCGCTTGACCAGGAGAGAGAATAGACATCGGAGGAAGTCACCTGATGAAGGGTTCCACCAGGCTGCGGAAGTGAGGCCTCAGTGGCGGGCGCGAGTCGAGGAGTGGCCAGCCAGAGAACGGCGCAGAGTCCGAGCCCCGCGAGGACAGCTAAGACAGCGAGTCCCATTGCGCATCCAGCGAAGCGGCGGCCCCCGGCGCGACGCTGGTGCGGCTCTCGCCGAACAGGCTTGGACGTACCCATACCGCGTTCTCCAGAGCGGCGGTCCACGGCCGGCCTCCCCATGGTTGAGAGATTCGCGTGAGGTCAAGGGGATTCCTGCGGCTGGAGAGCTGGGGCGGCGCCCAACGATGCACGCGTACAGGAGTGTCGGACGCGCACCTAGCGGCAACCGCGGACGGTTGTCCTACCACGCGGCGTCAGTCCCACACGCCTTTCGGGCGCATGACGAGCTTGACGGGGTAGTTGCTGCCCGCCTGCGGCATTGTGCGGACTCGCACCTCGCGGCGGCCGGAGGCGGGAACCGTAAAGGAGAATACTCGCTCGGTTTGGCCGTAGCGCAGGAGGCCGGTCTCGTGGATGTGGCCGTCAATCATCACGATGCCCCTGGCCAGCCCGCCCCCAGGCATCAGCGCCAGCTCCACATGGCCGGGTTGATCGGTCGGGTTCTCGACGTCGAAGGTGATGTCGTAGAACACGCCATAGTCGCCATCGAGGAGTTCACGCCCGGTCGAACTCAGCACTTGCTTATCGCCGATCGTGGCAAATGCCCAGTGCGAGCCGACGCGGTAGCTGGCCTTGATTTCCTTGTGCGGTTCGGTGAAGACCCACGTGGACAGCCGGTCGGGAGGGGTCGCCGCAACTGGGGTCACGATATCCGACGACGGAGGCCGCAGGCGCACCGCGACCCGGAGTTCCCCTTCGCCGATCACGCGCACCTCCACCAGACCGCTGATGACGTGGCTCGGCTTGACCCCCTGTGCGATGGCAGTGTAGGTGCATCCGCCGGGGATGGCGACGACGTATC
Source organism: Armatimonadota bacterium (assembly GCA_020354555.1). Lineage (NCBI taxonomy): Bacteria > Bacillati > Armatimonadota > Armatimonadota bacterium. The sequence goes on from CP070648.1 coordinate 1,584,647, forward strand.
CCACATCATCCGCCTGCCGCCGCAGGAAATCGCGCGCGGCCTTATGGCCGACGAACAGCTCATCCCGGCTCGGTCCGCCGCTCGCCTCGACGATCTGAACCTGAACCGGGTGATCTGAGACGTTCGTCAGCTCGACGGCGAGTTCGCCGTCGCGGCCGGCGGCGTTGACGTGGTGGTAGAGCAGCCGCGCGGGGTGGCCCGTCGGCACGCGGCCCGCGTACCACTGGCCGTACGACGGCAAGCGCTCAGGGCGATTGCTCACCATGAGCACCTCAGCCGGCGCGGTCGGGATCGCCTGATTGACCACGCGCACCTCCGGCGTCGCCCGCAGCGGCAGATAGCCCTCCCCCTGCACCGTCACCTGCATCGTCACGGTCGCCAGGCCGCCCGGAGTCAACTGCGGCGCGTTCGAAAGGATCCCGGAGATCTCGGCCCACGCCCCCGGCTCCGGCTCGACCGAGTAGTACACTGCCGCCGATGCGGCGCGCTTAATGACCCACTCCGGCGTGATCCGTCCGGTGACCACGGCATCCACAGCCGCCGCCACTCGCCCCGCGTACTTCATGACCCGCACCGGCAGCACCAGCTTCGGGCCGCCGGCATCTAGAATGACCTGCACCTCCCCCACCGCCAGGCCCATGAGGGCCAGCGTGTTGGCCACGGCGTCCAATTCGGCACGCACTGTCTGACCTTCAGCTGACACGGAAAGCTTCTCCCACTTGCCCTGCACGGGAATGACCCGCCGCTCGCCGAAGGGGACGATCTGGGAGTCCACCGGCACCGTGATGTATGGCCCGGCCAGGGCTTGGCGGATGCCCTTCGCCCATTCCTCGGCGAGGCCGTCGCGGGACGACTTCATGGCGGAAGCCATGGCGCCGTCAACGAGCAGCACGCGTCGCGTGCCGGCGTTGATGGCGTAACCGCCCTCTGCTTTCTCGACCGTGATCGCCTCAGGGCGGATTCCATCCATCAACGCGGCGTGGAGCGCCTCCGCGGCCGCCTTGGCCGCGCTTGCGCTGGCCCAGCCGCCGCCGCGAATGGTCATGAGCCGCGCGCCATTGAGATTGACCGCGCCCGCCGGTTCCGTGCCGGTCAAGACCTCGAACGTGAAGTCCAGGGTGCTGAGGCCGGCTGCTGAGGCGCCAACGGCGCCGAAGAGGAGTGCTGCGGCAAATACTAGTGCTGCGATCTTTGACACGGCGATCCTTTCGGCACGCGGCCTGCCGGAGGCGGCGTCTCCGACACGGGGGCTCCGGCAGGGCGTCATTCTATTTTCCCCGTCGCGGGCTGATTTCTTTTTGACCGGCCCCAGGTTTTCTGATAGACTCATTGCAGTACCGGGCGCCGCAAGCGGACCCCTGGGGCGGATTCCTCTGTTCTCGCGGCTCACGCCGCGACCGTGGGGTCGCCAGGGGGCGTCGGCGGCCGCTCTCGGACGGATGCTGCCGTGGCGCGAGCTACCCCCAGATCGAGAATCCTCCACGCCCTGAACGACCCCCAGCGCGAGGCGGTGGAGCACGGTGATGGGCCGCTGCTCATCTTCGCCGGCGCGGGCAGCGGCAAGACGCGCGTGCTCACCCACCGCATGGCGCATCTGATACAGGCCCGCGGCATCCCCGCCGAGCGCATCCTCGCGGTCACGTTCACCAACAAGGCGGCGGGCGAGATGAAGGAGCGCATCGCGCGGCTCGTCAGCGGCCTGCGCTGGGGCGCATGGGTCGGCACCTTCCACAGCATCTGCGCGCGCATCCTGCGCGACCACATCGAGCGCCTCGAGCGCGAGGGCAACTTCGCCATCTTCGACGAATCCGACCAGATGACGCTGATGAAGGAGGTGCTCAAGGATCTCGAGATTAACCCTGAGATCACGCCGCCGGGGCGCGTGCTCAACACCATCAGCAACGCGAAGAACGAGCTGATCAGCGCGCGCGAGTACCAGCGCACCGCGAACACCGTGTACGAGCGCACCGTCGCCCAGGCGTACATGCTCTATCAGCAACGCCTGCGTGAGAACAATGCCTTGGACTTCGATGATCTCATCATGTTTGCCGTGCGCCTGTTCGACGAGTACCCGGACGTGCTCGCCAATTACCAGGAGAAGTTCCTGCACGTCCTGGTGGACGAGTTCCAGGACATCAACTTCGCACAGTATCAGTTCGTCAAGAAGCTGGCGGGGAAGCACCGCAACCTTGCCGTGGTCGGTGATGACGACCAGTCTATCTACGGCTGGCGCGGCGCCGACATGCGCATCATCCTCGAGTTCGAGAAGGACTATCCCAACGCGGAGGTCGTCAAGCTCGAGCAGAACTACCGCTCGACGCCGAATATCCTCGAGGCCGCTTTCCACGTTATCTCGCGCAATCTGTCGCGCAAACCCAAGCGCCTGTGGACCGAGCAGCCGGCCGGCGCGCCGATCGTGCTCTATCAGGCGGCCGACGAGCACCAGGAGGCCGTCTTCGTCGCCAACACCATCGAAGAGATGATGGAGACGGAGCACCGGCGGCTCCCGGATTTCGCAATCCTCTATCGCATCAACGCGCAGTCCCGCGTATTCGAGAAGGTGCTCATCAGCCTCGGCATCCCCTATCGCATCGTCGGCGGCCTGCGCTTCTACGAGCGCAAGGAGATCAAGGACGTCCTGGCCTACCTGCGCGTCATCATCAACCCGTTCGACAGCGTCAGCCTGAGGCGTATCATCAACACGCCGCCGCGGGGCATCGGCGACGTCACTCTTCAGCACCTGGAATCCGTCGCGCGCGAGCGAAACATGGATCTCTTACAGGTCGCGCTCAATGCGAAGCACCTCGACCTGCCGCCGCGCTCGCAGGATGCGGTGGCGGCCTTCGGCGTCCTCATGGCGGAACTCATGGAGCGCGCCGCTTCTGCCTCCCTCACCAACCTGGTGGCTGACATCGTCGAGCGTACCGGGTATCGGCGATGGCTCGAAGAAGAGGGCACGATCAAGGCGCGCGCGCGCGTCGAGAACGTCCAGGAACTGCTGTCCGCGACCGAGGAATACGAGTCGCAAGGCGAGAACCCCACGGCCGCCGGTTTCCTGGAGCAAGTGGCTTTGCTCAGCGAACAGGATGAACTCGAGGAAGGCGTGGACGCGGTTCCGCTGATGACGCTGCACAGCGCGAAGGGGCTCGAGTTCCCGGTCGTGTTCATGGTCGGCATGGAGGAAGGGCTGTTTCCCCTGTCGCGGGCGATCGAGAGCGACAACCCGAGCGAACTCGAAGAGGAGCGGCGGCTGTGTTATGTCGGGATCACGCGCGCGAAGGAGCGGCTGTACCTGACGCTCGCCGGTCACCGCTTCATGTACGGCGTGGGGCGGCCGACGGCGCCGTCGCGGTTTCTCGGGGATGTCCCCGATGAACTGATCGAAGGGGCGCTTGCGCCGCGCCCACGGGCGGTCACCTGGGCGTCAGCCGACAGTGCGGGGGTGGAGGAGGCGCGCCGGATAGTGGCCGACCGGGGCGGCTCGGAGGCGGCCTTCAAGCCCGGCGACAAGGTGCGCCACGAGACATTTGGCGAGGGCATGGTAGTCAGCTCTGAGTTGAGGGACGGCAAGGCTCGCGTGACGGTCGCGGTTCCGAAGCAGGGCGTGAAGAAGCTCGACCTCGAGTACACGAATCTACAGAAGGTGAACTAGGCCATGCCGTGC
>CP070648.1:1588410-1606303 GCA_020354555.1 Armatimonadota bacterium
GAAGTGGACAAGTTCTGCACCGATGATGTGCCGCAGTTCGAGCACTATCAGCGCCTGGGCTACTTCCAAGACGTCCCGCCGATCTACGCCACCGTGGGCGAGTTGGCCGCCGGCAAGAAGCCCGGCCGCGAGCGCGCGAGCGAGCGGACGATGACGTGCAACCTCGGCCTGGCGATGGACGACATGGCTGTCGCCCCGATCGTCTACGACCGCGCGGCGAAGCAAGGCATCGGCACCCGGCTACCGTGGTGAGTAACGCGGGCGACGGCAGACAACCGTAGGGGAGCCCCTCTACGCGCTCCCGAGGAGGTTGTGCCAATCCCGGACGATGGCACGGCGGCCGCACTGCCAGACGCCGCGTCTATCCCGCCTCCAGCCGCGCGCAGGCGCGCTGGATGCCGACGCCCTCGGGGATCGCCACCCCCGCCTCGCGCAGCGCCCGGCCGATCGCCGATAACGCGTAGAGCACATTGTCCTCGCTGCACGAGTGCCCCATCAGCCCGACGCGCCAGGCCTTGCCCTTGAGCTTGCCCAGCCCGCCGCCCAGCTCCAATCCGTACTTGACCAGTATCTCCCGCCGCAGTGCAGCGTCGTCAACCCCGTCCGGCAGCACGACCGACGTGAGCATCGGCAGGCGGTACCCCTCCTGCGCGGCCAGTTCCAGCTCCATCGCCGTCAGCCCGATGTGCAGCGCCTCGCCGTTGCGCCGGTGGCGTGCCCAACGCGCATCCAGCCCCTCCTCAGCAATGACGCGCAGCCCCTCGTACAGCCCGTAGATCGCCGTGATAGGCGCGGTGTGATGGTAGAAGCGCTCCTCCCCCCAGTAGCGCTCGACCATGCTCATGTCGAGGTACCAGGACTGCACTTTCGCCTTCCGCTTATGGATGACTTCAACCGCGCGGTCGTTGAAGGTGATCGGCGCGAGGCCGGGCGGGCAGCTCAGGCATTTCTGCGTCCCCGAATAGCAGATATCAATGCCAAGTGTGTCAACTTCGACCGGGACGCCGCCGAGGGAGGTCACGGTGTCAACCAGCAGCAACGCGCCTTGGTCGTGGACGATGCGCGCGATGTCCTCGAGCGGCTGCCAGGCGCCGGTGGAGGTCTCGGCGTGAACGATTGCGACGACTTTTGCGGGCCGCTTCTTCAGCGCCGCCTCGACCTGCTCCGGCTCGATGATGCGTCCCCATTCGACTTCCACGCGGGCGAGTTCCGCGCCGCAGCGCTCGGCGACGTCGCACATGCGCTCCCCGAACAGCCCCGCGACACAGACCAGCACCTTATCGCCCGGCTCGACGACGTTGCAGAACGCCGCCTCCATTCCCGCGCTGCCGGTGCCGGAGACGGGCAGCGTCAGGTGGTTCTGGGTCTGGAACACATGGCGCAGCAGCGCCATGGTGCCGTCCGCGATCTTCAGGAACGCGGGGTCAAGGTGCCCGACGAGCGGAGTGGACATCGCGCGCAGGACGCGCGGGTGGACGTTGCTCGGGCCCGGGCCCATAAGTATTCTCTGCGGCGGGGAAAGCTCGGGGTAAACCTCGGGCATAGCCTGGACCTCTGGGATGGTTTCGGGGTGAATTCGCGGCCCCGCGTGGTTTTCCCTCGCGGTGTAGCCGCTGGCTTAGCCCGCCGCAGGGATTGTGTTATAATGCGCGCAGCCGGAGGAATGACCATGCCCAAGCTGTGGCAGAAGGATTACGAAATAGATAAGCTCATCGAGCGCTACGATGTCGGCGACGATTACCTCCTCGACCACGAGCTGATCGAGGCGGACTGCCTCGGCAGCATCGCCCACGCGCGCATGCTGGCGAAGATCGGCATCCTCACGGAGTCCGAAGCCGACGCGCTGGCCGCCGCGCTCGCTGAGATCATCCGGCTCGCCGAAGGCGGCAAATTCGACATCACGCCCGAGGATGAAGACGTCCACACCGCGGTCGAGAACTACCTGACGAAGCAGCTCGGCGACGCGGGCAAGAAGATCCACACCGCGCGCTCGCGCAACGATCAGGTGATCGTGGACCTGCGCCTGTACGCCAAGGGGAAGATGCTCGAGGTCGCCGACGCCGCGCTCGCGTTCGCCGCGACGCTCGCGGAGTTCGCGGAAACGCACAAGAACGTCCCGATGGTCGGGCGGACGCACACCCAGCGCGCGATGCCATCGTCAGTCGGGCTGTGGGCGGGCTGCTGGCTGGAGGCGCTGCTCGATGACCTGGATTTCCTGCGCGCGGCGTACGACCTCAACGACCAGTGCCCGCTCGGCTCCGCGGCGAGCTACGGCGTGCCGCTGCCGATCGACCGCGAGATGGTCTCCGATCTCCTCGGCTTCGCGCGGGTGCAGAACAACGTGCTCTACGCCAACACGAGCCGGGGCAAGATCGAGTCCATCATCCTCTCCGCGCTCGCGCAGTTCATGGTGGACCTGAGCCGCCTCGCCGCCGACGTGATTCTCTTCTCGACGCCGGAGTTCGGCTACTTCGAACTGCCCGCCGAGCTGTGCGACGGCTCGAGCATCATGCCCCAGAAGCGCAACCCCGGCATGATGGAGACAACCCGCGCCCGCGCCGCCGTCGTTATCTCACACCTGACCCGCGTGCTGGAGATCATCCGAGGGTTGATCTCGGGGTACAACCGCGACCATCAGCATACGAAGGAGCCGCTGCTCAAGAGCCTGCCGCTGGTCGCCGACGCGCTCGCCGTGTGCGACCTGACGTTCCAGCGCATGCGCGTCAACGAGGAGCGCTGCGTCGCCGCGTTCACGCCCGAGGTCTTCGCGACCGACCGCGCGCTGGAGCTGGTGCAAGACGACGTGCCGTTCCGCGACGCCTACCACCGCGTGGCAAAAGAGTTGGATCAACTCGCCGACCGCGACCCGCGCGAGGCGATCCGCGCGAGGGAGCATCTCGGCGGGCCGGCCAACCTCGGCCTCGGCATCGCCCGCCGCCGCGTCAAGAAGCATGCCCGCTTCGTCGAGAGCGAATGCGCCAAGGCGACACAGGTGCGCGCGGATCTGCTGGACGCGACCGCAGCGTGAACGCGGGAAATGGGGACAGTTACCTTTGACTGTTGCACCCGACGGATCTCGCATGCCGCGCCGGGCCTGTGTGAGCGCGAGGCAGTGCGGCAAAAGGTAACTGTCCCCTTAGCTCAGGGAGCCCGACGCTACATTCCCGCCTGAAAACGCACGACGACGGCGACGAGGAAGAATGCGACGACGGTGGCGACCGCCAATTCCCAGATTCTCTCGTTAGAGTCCGGCGAGAGGCGCCCTTGCGGGCTCAGTACCCGGCGGGCGTACGGCAGCGCAAGCAGGAACGCGATGAAGCCGTAAATGCCGGCGCCGACGAGAATGTACGGAACGTCTAGGCTCCCTATGTTGCGGTTGGACAGCACGTCGTTTATCCGCAGCGGCCAGAGGCGAAACACCGCCGCCGCCCACAGGCCGTACACGACGCACCACCACGAGCCGACGGGCCGCGCGAGCGCGCCCTGCCGCGCCGCGAAGATAAGGGCTATTGCCATCGCCAGCGCGGCGTCGAGGAGCAGAACGCCCGGGGTCTGCAGATCCCCCGAGCCCGGCGCGCGCACGCCGCGATATGACAGCCACATCGCGAGCGCGAACGCCGCCACTGCCAGCGCCCACATCACGGCTTCCCACGGAAAGCCTGACGCCTCCGGCGAGCCGGGAATCGGGTCCTCGTCATGAGAAGACCGCTCGGGCTGCATCATCTGAGCCCCTTCCTCGTCACCCCCCGCATCCGCCGCTGCGGACGGTCGCTGCCGGGCACCCCCCGCGCGGACATTCGGCGACCTTCGCCACGCCCCAAACGACAGCCTCATCTCGACGGCAGCGGCTCCGAGAGGATCAGGTTGCTGACGCTGTCGTCAGCGAACCGGAACCCGATTTCGTATGCCCCCGGGGCTTGCTTGCGAAAGGAGATCCCGCGCAGCGTCAGCATCGGGGGAGCCAGCCCCTTGGCCTCAAGCTTCGCCGCGATCCTCGCTTGCATGTCGTTGACGTACGCTTCCACCATCTCGGCGTGCGCGGGATCGGATTTCTGGAGCGCCTCGAAGGAGAAGGCCAGCTCACCAGTCTCATCCAACGCCTTGACGTCCGCTTCGCCCAGGCTCTCGAGCCATGCGCGCCCACTGTCCACCATCTGATTCTTAGACGGCTCGCTGACATAGGTCGCCGGCTTTGGCCCGAGAACGATTCCCGCCTGAGTAGACTCGGACTTGCCGCCGCAGCCGGAGATGAGCAGGCTGCAAACCATGAGGACAGCACCGACCGTGAGGACAGACCAGACTCCACAGCGCGTCATCTGCGAATCCCCCTTCCGCGCCGCCCGCTGCGCGAGCGTGTGTCGGTGTACCGAAGAACTGTGTCAGGGAACGAGCGGGATACGGTGCCCCTGAAGCTAACCGCGCCTGCTTGTTCCGCGCCCTATACGCGAGACTATCTCGCGTGAGGCACGGTCTTACCGGCCGTTGATTGAGGCGTTCGTCAGGAGCCAGCGTCTTCCCTGCCGCATGCTCGCCTGGCGCACGTCGAGCCCGGAAAGGAAGTCTGAGTCGGCCGCCTCGGGGCGCCCTGAGCCATGCCTCGCAGCGCGACACACAAACGCCGGCGGGGATAGGATCCCCGCCGGCGTCGAATCGCTGCTCGCGGCCCGGGCGCGCGCCCGCACCGGCGGCGCCTGCCGCGACCTTCCGTCTTCTCTCAGAACGGCTTACTCGTAGCTCATCCCCACGAAGAGGATGAAGCCCGTATTGCCGTCCTCGCCGCCGTCGCGATACTTGACCTCGATAAAGCCGGTACGGCTCAAGTTCATGCCCGCGCCGACCTCCCAGGCGAAGCCGTCATCGTCCCTCTTGACCAAGGGGGTCTTCAGTTCATGGCTCGACCACCCCACGCCCGCGCCGTAGTAGACCTCGCGGTTCGCATACGTGCTGGTGCGATAGATCCCGCCCATGATGCTCCACGCCGTGGTCTCCGCAGCCCCGTCTTCAGCGTGAAGCCGATCAATGGACAGGTATCCCTGGTGCTCAGGGACGATGTAGTCCACGCCGAACGCGAGGTCGCCGTCCAGCGCGCTCTCATCCGGCTCAAACCACCCGACTTTCGCGCGCAGGAAGGGCTTCTCTTCCTGCGCGGCGGCGCCGTACCCGCCGTACTGCGCCCATGCCGCACCGGCCGACACCGTCAGCACGCCCAGAACGACTAGGACCAATACTTTTGTTCGCATCTGCGACTCCTTTCTCTGTGTCTTGGCTTGCTTTTGGGGCATTATCGGCACTTTTCCACATCTTGCGGCTTTCGACGCCCTCCTCCGAACTCCTGCCCCGTGATGTCGAATCCGCAAATGAATCTTCGGGCGGGCCGAGGAATTGCCCCCCCACGCGGGGAATACCGTCAGCGGCGCGTAACGCCGCTGGCGGTGTCCAACGCGCCCCGCGAGCGTCGTGCGGCCCGCCGCGAGACGGCCCTGCGCTCAGGCTCGCAGGCACTCGGCGCGAGTGCGCGGTTCAGTTGGGCGCCTGAGCGATCTCGCCGGGGAGTTGTGCCAAGGAGCAGCCATGGATTTCGACTTCCGCTCGATGTTGGGGCTGGCGGCGCTGTCGTGGTGGCTCCTGGCTGCGATGCTGACTCTCGCCGCAGCGCCCTCGCGCAGTTCCGCGGAACGGCCCTCTCGCGCCGAGGGCGACCCGACGGATCACCCCCGGCTTTACTTCGGGCCGCAGGACCTCCGCCGCTTGACCAAGGTCGCCTACGCCGCCCCCAGGTATCTCGAAGAGAAATCCTTCACCGTCACCTACTTCGGCGGCACGGACATCTCGTTCCCCCTGCCGCCCCAGCAGCCCGGCCCGCTTGAGGACCCGCCCGGCTTCGACGTCAGATTCGGCCATTATCCCTACTGGACCGGCATGTCGCGCCAGGTGCAAGCGCGCCTGGAATCGCTCGCCCTGTCGTACGCCGCCACGGGCGACGCCCGCTACGCCCGCCGTGCGGTCGAGTATATGCTCGCGCTCGCGGGCTGGCGCACCTGGAGCGATCCCGATTGCAGCAATCGCACGTGTCTCGACACTTGCCACCTGATGATGGGCGCCGCCTTTGCCTACGACGCGTGCTGGGACGCGATGTCGCCGCAGGAGCGCGGGCAAATCCGGGAGGCCATGGTGCGGCTGGGGCTGGCGCCGCTGGCGGAGGACGCGCTCGAGCGCGCCGAACACAACCTGCAGATGCTGCGCAACGCGGCCCTGGGCGTAGGCGCCCTCGCCATCTTGCCCGACCACCCACAGGCCGATCATTATCTGGAAGCCGCCACCCGATTCTTCCGCTGGTGGCTCGATCGGCGCGAGACCTCGCCGAACACCGAGGGCCTCGCCTACACCTCCTACGGACTCGACAACTGCCTGCTCTTCGGCGCCGCGCTGGCACAGGCCGAGAGCGACCGCGAGATCATCCACCACCCCTACGTCGCCCGGGCGGTGCGCTGGGCGCTCTACTTCTGGGGGCCCGACGCAAGCGGGGTCGTCAACTTCTGCGACGCCTCCATCGGTCACCCGTTCGAAGTCACGATGCGCGTCGCCAGCAAGTACCTGCGCGACCCCTATGCGGGGTACTACCTTCAGCGCACGGGACGCCTCGAGCGGCAGGATTTCATCGCGACCATCCTTCACGACCCCAAGCCCGCCGTCGCATGGCCGCCGCCGTGGCCGCCGTCGGCGCTGTTCCGCAGCATCGGCTGGGCAGTGCTGCGCTCGGGCTGGGGCGACGCGGACACTCTGTTCTCCCTTATCTCCTCGTCATCGAAAGAGGGCCACTGCCACCTGGATGCCAACCACTTCGTCCTCAACTGCGGCGGGGAGTGGCTGGCGGCGGACAGCGGCTACAAGTCATACCGCACCGGCGCCCTGACGAACTTCACGCAGGGAACCGCGGGTCACAACTCCATCCTCATCGGGGGCGTCGGGCAGCGGGACAAGGCCGGCGCGATCACCGATTTCTTCACCTCGCCGATCTTCGATTACATTGTCGGCGACGCCTCGCGCTGCTATGACCCGCAACTGCTGTGGCGGTTCCTGCGGCGGGTAATCTACGTCCGGCCGCATTTCTTCGTGATGCTCGACGAGTTGGAGTCGCCGGAGTCGAAGCGCTTCGAGTTCTTGCTCCACACCGACCGTGGCGGCCAGTACGAGATTGACGGCAAGCCGGCGAAGGCGGGCGAGGCGACGGCGGGCCGAGTGTCGCTGGTCAAGCCGACCGCGCGCCTCGACGTGCGCTTCCTCGAGCCGTCTGAGCCGCACGTCACGCTCGATCATCATCCGGGGACGCAGGACGAGTATCCGCCGCATTTCACCGCGCGCGACGCCCGCGCCAGGGAGAGCCAGCGGTTCCTGACGGCGCTGGTCGCCAGCCGCAAGCCTCCGTCGGGCCTGGTGCTGGCGCTCGAGGACTACGCGCCGGGGCGGGACGAAAGCGACGCCGCAGGGCAGCCCGCGGCGCGCGACTCCATCGTCCGCCTCGACACCTACGGGGCGCTGCTGTTCCGCGCGCGTGAGGCAGGCGATGCCCTGACCCTGCACCTGCCGGTGCCGGCCAACGCGACGTACCGCATCGTCGGTCATTTCCTCAAGTCCCCGGCCTACGGCGACTGGCAGATGTGCATTGACGGCGCCGAGGTCGGCGCGGCGTACTGCGGCTACGCCCCCGACGTGCTCACGCACCAGGAATGGGATCTGGGCACGCTGCGGCTCGCCAAGGGGAGCCACGAGTTCGCCTTCCGCGTCACCGGCAAGCACGAACTCTCCAGCGGCTACCTGGTCGGAGTAGACGACATCGAGTTGCGGCCTGTCGAAGACGCTGAGCCGACCCAAGCGTCGGGGGCGACGCGATTCCGCCGACTGAGCGGCGAGGGATGGATGGGCGCCGCGTGCGTCGTTGCCGATGCGCGCTACCGGGCCTATTACCGTCTCACCGGCGCCGACGAAATCGCGGACAAAGACATGTACGCCGACGCGGACGCCGCCCTCGTGGTGAGCCGCCCGGACGGCCAGTCCGAGGTCGCCTTCCACCGCGCCACCCGCGTCGAGATCGGGGGGCGGGAGATCCTCCAGGCCTCGACCCCCGTCAGCTTCTCGCTCGTCCCGGGCAAGCAGTGGAACCTGACCCTGGCGGCGGACAGCGACGGCGATGTCGTGGTCTACCTCGACGGCCAGCCGCGCCGGCCGAGCATCCCGCCCTCGCTGGCGCGCCGCGTGCGGTACGATCCGACCGCCGAGGCCCTGCGCATCCGCGTGCGCCCCGGATCGCACACCATCACGTGGTCCATGACGTAGCCGCCGGGGCAGCGGCCGCACGTATCGGCATCCCATCACGGCAACCGACGCGCGCCGCTGTCAAAGCGGCCCCGGCGATATTCAGCGACAACAAGCAGGAGCCATCGAATGAACCTACCGTTTTCCGCGTTCGGCGCCTTCGCCGCGTTCATCATCTGCTGCTGCGCGGCCGCCGCGCTCGAGCTTGATCCCGCCGACTTCGGCGCGACGGGCGACGGCGTCGCCGATGACACCGCCGCCATTCAGGCAGCGCTCGATGCCGCAGGCGAAAAGGGCGGCGGCGTGGTGCAGCTCGGCGTCGGGCAGTACCGCCTCAACGGCTCGCTGGTCGTGCCCTCGGGCGTGACGCTGGCTGGCGTCTGGCAAGGGCCGCATTTCTCGACACCGAGTCAGGGCACGACGCTGCTCGCCTACGCCGGCCGCGGCGACGAGAGCGCCCCGCCGTTGATCACCCTCAAGTCCAATGCCTCGGTCCGCGGCCTGACTGTCTTCCACCCCGAGCAGACGCCCGGCGACATCCAGCCCTACCCCTGGGTCATCCAGGGCTCCGGGACGCATCTCAACGTCATGGATGTGACGCTGCTTAATCCGTACCAAGGCATAGACTTCGGCACGTACCCACATGAGATGCACTACGTCCGCAACGTCTACGGCTGCCCGCTGCGCATCGGCGTGCACCTGGATAAGTGCACCGACATCGGGCGCGTCGAGAACGTCCACTTCAACCCCAACTCGTGGACGCGCGCGGGGGTCACCGAGCCGCCGGACGGGAGCTGGCAGGTGCTCGTGGACTACCTGCAAGCCAACTGCGTCGCCTTCGAGATCGGCCGCAGCGACTGGGAGTACATGTTCAACACATTCAGTTGGGGCTGCAAGGTCGGGTATCGGTTCTTCAACAGCGAGGCCGGCGCGACGAACGGCAACTTCCTCGGCATCGCGGCGGACTGGGCGGTGACGCCGCTGCTCGTCGAGCAGACTCAAGGGCCGGGATTGCTCATCACCAACGGGCAGTTCGTCGGCTCGCCGGGGGCGCCGGCCGTGGTGCACGTCACCGAGGGCCACACCGGGGTCGTGCAGTTGTCGAACTGCTCTTTCTGGGGCCCGCACGAGCGGGTCGTGCTCAACGAGGGGCCGGGGACGGTGAGCCTGTCGCAGTGCAACTTCGTGCAGTGGGATAACGGCAACGCGGGCGTGCCGGCGGTGGAGTTCCGCGCCGGGAGCGCCGTCATCCAGGGCAGCCGCTTTGGGCAGGATAAACCGCACATCCGGCTCGGCCCGGAGGTCGGCTCCGCCGTCATCATGGGCAATCAGTTCGCCGAGTCCCCGCGCATCGAGAATGAGAGCGAGGGCGACGTGCAGATCCTCGGCAACGTCACGGTCAAGTAGCCTCCGGCGACGGGCCGAATGCACACAGCACGCGGCGGCTGTCCCGGCGGACAGTAGGGATATACGAGTCGAGGGACGAATCTCTTCAACCGGAGGACCACCGACGGGTGAGCGCGCGTATTACCATAGACCGCGAGAAGATTGCGGAGTTCTGCCGCACGTGGAAGGTCGTCGAACTCGCGCTGTTCGGGTCGGTATTGCGGGAGGATTTCGGCGCGGTGAGCGACGTGGATGTGCTGGTCGCGTTCGCGCCCGATGCCCGTTGGAGTCTGTTCGACATGGCGCGCATGCAGCAGGCGTTGGAGGAGATCTTCGATCGCAAGGTGGACCTCGTGAGCAAAGCCGGAATCGAGACCAGCCGCAACCCTCTGCGCCGCGAAGCCATCCTGGCTTCCGCCGAGGTCATCTATGTCTCGTGACCGCGAGTACCTGCTTGACATTTTCGAGGCTGCAAAGCTTGCCTTGTCTTACGTGGCAGAGAAGAATAAGGAGTAGTTCGTCAAGGACACGCAGTGCCAGGACGCCGTCATTCGTCGTCTCGAGGTCATCGGAGAGGCCGCCCGTCGGGTGTCCGAGGCGACCAAGGCCGCTCTGCCGGAGCTTCCGTGGAGCGTCATGGTCGGCTTGCGGAACGTGCTGATCCACAAGTACGACAACACTGATCTCGCGATCGTGTGGAATACGGTCGCCGACGACCTCCCCAAACTCGTCGCCGCCCTCGCATCGGCGCTCGCGGAACAGGATGTGGAGACCGAGCCGGACTGAGCCCCCTCGAGTGCGCATGCCCGTACTCGGCGTGTGAGTCGCGCCGTCATCATGGGCAATCAGTTCGCCGAGTCCCCGCGCATCGAGAATGAGAGCGAGGGCGACGTGCAGATCCTCGGCAGCGTGACGGTCAAGTAATGAAGGCCCGCGATTCCTCGGCGCGGCCGACCCATCCGGGATGCGAGTCCCGACGAGCATCAGCGCTCGGAGATAATCCGCATGGACGTGGAACGTATCAGGCCGATAGCGATATGCGTCTTCCGCCGCGGCGAGGACATCCTGGTCGGCGAGGGATATGACCGGGTCAAGGACGAGACGTTCTATCGCCCGCTCGGCGGCGCGATAGAGTTCGGCGAGAGCAGCCGCGACGGTATCGTGCGCGAGATCCGCGAGGAATTGGGGGCGGAGATCACGGGCCTGGAATACCTCGCCACGATCGAGAATGTCTTTACCTGCGATGGCACGCCCGGCCACCAGATCGTCATGGTATACCAGGCCGCGTTCGCCGACGAGCGCTTCTATCGCGCCGAGAGCATCACGGGCCAGGAGCATGACGAGACCGGGCCGCTGTGGGAGTTCACGGCGATATGGAAGCCGCTGGACTACTTCCGCGCAGGCACGGCGCCGCTGTATCCGGAGAGCCTGCTTGAGCTGCTGGATCGGCGGAGGGATGACGGGCGCTCACCCGAGCCCCCGAGCCGCAGTGCAAAGGAGTGAGAGATGCATCTTGGCGCGCCGGTGTTTGAGAAGTGCGATGATCCCGAGGCGTGGGTCGCCGCGCTGAAGCAGCTCGCCTACGGGGGGGCGTACTGTCCGGTCGGGGCCGATGCCGGCGACGACGTTGTCCGCGCCTACGCCGCCGCAGCGGAGCAAGCCGGCATCGTCATCGCCGAGGTCGGGGCGTGGAGCAATCCAATCAGCAGGGACGACGAAACGCGCCGCGCCGCCCTCGAACACTGCCGCAACCAGCTCGCGCTCGCCGACCGTATCGGCGCGCGCTGCTGCGTCAACATCGGCGGCTCGCGCGGCGAGAAATGGGACGGCCCGCACGCCGACGACATGACCGACGACACCTTCGACCTCATCGTCGAGACCACGCGCAGCATCATTGACGCGGTGCGCCCCACGCGCACGTTCTACACGCTCGAAACCATGCCGTGGATGTACCCGGACTCGGCGGATTGCTATGTCCGGCTCATCGAAGCGATCGACCGCAAGCAGTTCGCGGTGCACCTCGACCCGACGAATCTCATCTCCAGCCCGCGGCGCTATTTCAACAACGGCGCGATCATCCGCGAGTGCATCGCGAAGCTCGGCGCACACATTCGCTCCTGCCACGCCAAGGACATCATCATGAGCGACAGCTTCATGGTGCACCTCGACGAGACGCGCCCGGGGCTGGGGATTCTGGACTACCGCGTGTACCTCGCCGAACTCGCCCAGCTCGATCCCGACACGCCGCTGATGATCGAACACCTCGCGACCGCCGAGGAGTACACGCTCGCCGCCGAATACATTCGCTCCGTCGCTGACGAGATCGGGGTAAGCTTCCGATGACGGCGCCTGCCGACTACGGCATCGCCTTCACCGCGCGCGAATGGGCGGAGCTGCTGCCCATCGAGCGCGACGCGGCGCCGCTCGGCCCGCGCGACGTCGCGGGCAGGACCCTCGTCACGCTCATCAGTACCGGCACGGAACTCGCCATTTACCAGGGCGAGCATTTTCCACAGCGCCCCGGCTACGCCGCCGTCTTCGAGGTCGAAGCCGTCGGCGCCGAAGTCGCGGACCTCGCGCCCGGCGACCGCGTGTTCTGCATGGGCCCGCATCAAACGTTCCAGCGCGCGGCGCGCGCGGAGGTGATCCCTGTGCCCGCGGGCATGGCGCCGGACGTCGCGCTGTTCGCCCGCATGGTCGGCGTCACCATGAGCACGCTGACGACGACGACCGCGCGGCCGCCGGAGCAGGTTCTCGTCCTCGGGCTCGGGCTGGTTGGCTTCCTTGCGGCGCAGCTCTTCGCGGCGTGCGGCTACGAGGTGATCGCCTGCGATCCGCTCGCCGAGCGGCGTGACCTCGCCCGGCAGGCCGGCGTCGAACGCGCGATCCCGGACGTGCCGGTTGACGATCCGGCGATCGCGCGCAAGGTCGGCCTCGCCCTCGACTGCTCGGGGCACGAGCAGGCGGTGCTCGACGCCTGCCGGGTCGTGCGCAAGCGCGGCGAAGTTGTCCTCGTCGCGACGCCGTGGCGCCAGCGCAGCGATCTCGACGCGCATCAGATCCTGCGCGCGGTGTTTCATAACTACGTCGTCATGCGCAGCGGGTGGGAGTGGGAGCTGCCCCGGCAACCGACCGACTTCATGACCAACAGCATCTACGGCAGCTTCGCGGCGGCCATGCGGTGGCTCGCCGAGGGCCGCATCCGCGTCGCGGGCATCTCCGACACGCGCCGCCCGCAGGATGCGCAGGATGCCTACCAGGGCCTCCTGCGCGATCCCGGCGCGCGCCTGACGACGGTTTTCGAGTGGAACACGCCGCGCGCATGATTCGTGCGCACTGTGAGCCGCGGCCCCCGCGGCGGCGGTGAAAGGACAACGGCTTCGTGACATACATCGGTGCTTGCGGCATCCTCATCGCTCTCGCCCCCGTGCTCGCGATGGCCGCGGCGGCGCCTAGCTGCAAAGCCGACGGCAAGCCGCGGAACCTCATCGGCTACAGCGAGTTCCGCACCAACCTGCCGACGCGGTTCGCCAACGCCTGCACCCGCCGCGCGTGTGTCGTGCGCGCCGACGGCACCGGTCGCCGCGAGCTGGCGGCGGAGCTGATCGGGGATGCTTACACCTGGACCGGCTTCGACGGCTGGTCGCCGGACGGGCGCCTCGCCATGGTCATCTGCGGCTGGGAGGATCCCAAGAACGCCGCGTGGGAGGAAGAGCACAAGGAGTTCCGCCTCACCGAGGGCTGGCTGGTTGACGAGTATCTCCTGGATCTGCAGACCGGCGCGCTGACCAATCTGACCGGCATCGAGCGGGTGAGCGACTACAACTCCGGCCTGTTCTTCTGGCCCGGCGATCCGAGCCGCCTCGGCTTCACCGCGATCATCAACGGCATCTCGCGCCCGTATGCGATGAACCGCGACGGCACCGGCAAGCGCGACCTCACCTCCGGCGCCGATGCGTTCACCTACGGCTTCAGCTCCTCCCCCGACGGCAAACGCATCTCCTATCACAAGGATTATCAGATCCATGTCGCGGACGCCGACGGCTCGCACGCGGTGCGCCTCGACACCGGGCAGTCGTTCAATTTCTGTCCGCAGTGGTCGCCGGACGGGGAGTGGCTGATGTTCCTCGCCGGCGAGCATTACGACTGCCATCCCTACGTCGCGCGCAGGGACGGCTCCGGGATCCGCAAGCTGGCGGATCGAGGCGGATACCGGGGCGTCGTGACGTGGGCGGATGTCGAGGACTTCCACGGCGGCAGCAGCGATGTGCCGACGTGGTCGGCGGATGGGAAGTGGGTGTACTACACGGCGCAGGTCGGCGACGCAGTGGAGTTGATGCGGGCGTCGCTGGATGGCAAGACCGAGCAGCTCACCCATTCCGAGGGGGGCGTGCTGAATTACCATCCACGGCCGTCGCCTGACGGGGAGTGGGTGCTGTTCGGGTCGAACCGCAGCGGCGTGCGGCAGCTCTACGTGGCGCGCGCGAACGGCGCGGATGCGTATCCCATCACCCACATGCGCGCGGGCTCGGGCGCGATGTGGCCGCACTGGCAGCCGGTGGGGCGCGGGGACAACATCCCGTAGGGGAGCCCGCGGCGAGCCGGGTCAGGATGGATCGCGACGCCTTTCACCCCCACCTCCCTCCTCTCCCTGTCAGGGAGAGGATACGATCTGAGCGGCGTTCCGACGATTCGAGGCCGCGGCTCATCACACCAGGGTATTCCCCTGACGCCGAAAGCCCGCTAGAATGTTCCCATGTGGCGTACGCGGTTGATTGCGGCGGCGGTCATCCTAATCCTCGGCGGCGGCGGGTACTTGGTCTGGCGGCTCACCCATCCGCCGCTGTCGGACGAAGAGCAAATCGCGCGGCTCATTGACCGCGTCGAGCAAGGCGTCGAGAAGAAGAGCCCGCGGATGATCCTCGCGAACATCGCCGACGACTACCGCGACCCCTTTGGCTTCACCAAGCGCGACATCTACCGGAGTGCTCTGAGCCTACTCCGCACCGAAGGCAGCCTCCAGGTCGTGCTCAGCGACGTCGAGATCGCGGTCAACGATGCCGACGCCGACGTTGCCGTCACGGGCGAGGTGATGCTCACCGAAGGTGGAGAGCAGTCCCAGGCATTCCGGGGCGCGCTCACCATCCACCTGCGCGAGCGCGACGGCAAGTGGCTCGTCACCTCCGCAACGGGGTGGCAGAGCGGGGTGACGAGCGAGTTCGAGTAAGTGCGCCGCGGCGCTGTCCCACACCAGAGCGATGGAGAACCATGGCTGACCAGGCAGCCGTAGATCAGTGGCTCGCGGATTTCGCCCACCGATTGCGGGAGACCTTCGGCGACCGGCTCCTATTCGTCGGCCATCATGGGAGCTGGGCGCGGGGCGAGGCCGCGACCGACAGCGACATTGACACCATGGTCATCGTCGATCGCATTGGGGATGATGACCTCGCCGCCTTCCGGGCCGTGGTGACAGCCATGCCCGAGGGCGGGCGCTCGGCAAGCGGGCTGTTCAACTCGGCGGCGGAGGTGCGCGCGCGTCCCCCTTCTGAGCTGCTGCAGTACTTCTGGGGGTGCCGACCGCTCCACGGCGGCATGGACGGCATAGTCGCGCGGCCGACCGGCAGCCAGCTTCTCGAGGACGTCCGCCGCAAGGCCTCAGATAATCTCCTCAACGCCCGGCATTACCTGCTCTACCCGCATGACCTCCGGCAGAAGGTGCACGGCCTGCGCTATCCGTTCAAGGAGTGCTTCTACGCGCTTCAGGAGTGGCTGCTGGCGGAGCGCGGAACGTTCTACGCGCGCAAGGAGGACCTGCTCGACGCGCTCGCCGACGCCGACGACCGAGCGGTCGTGGAGGTGGCGCGCGACTGGCCGCAGTCGGAAGCCGACCGCAACGCGCGGCCGGAGCACTACGTCGGGCTCCTCGAGCGCTGGAGCCGCCGCGCGCTGGAACGGCTGGGGGCTGCGGCGCGCACCGGGCCGGGAACGTGAGGCAAGAGCCCGCCCTGTCATTCTGAGCCCCGACTCGTTCGGGGCGAAGAATCTCGGTCCCGCCGAACCCATCACTGACCGAGTTCAACCTGTGCCGCGAGGAGGTCTCGGCCCGGAGTAAGCCCCCCTCGGAGCGGGCCAGGGGACGGACAGGGAACATCTGGCGGCGGCACGGAGTCTAAGAAGCTGCAAGGCCTGTCGAACCCCCATGAAAGGAGATTCGAAGATGCGTGTCTGGCTAGCTGTAATCGCAGGTGCCGTGATTCTCGCTCTCGGCGGCGCGGCGTCGGCGGAGATGGTGAAGGGCCAGGCGACCACGATCGCCCATCCCACGATGACCGTCACCGGATCCGGGACCGTCGAAGTCGCACCGGATACGCTGCGCGTCACCGCGAGCATCATCACCGAAGGCGACACTGTCGAAGCGGCCCGCGAGCGCAACGCGCAGATCGTGCGCGCGGCGATGGACGCGGTGAAGGCGCTCAATCTCGCCAACGTCATGACGAAGACGCTGGACTACACGCTCGAACGCGTGACGCAGAACGCGAGCGTGCGCCTGAAGGTTGACCCATCGAAATGGGACATCCCCTGGAAGATCACCGAGACGGATCTCGCGGATTCGAGCTTCCATATCGACGTCCCCGTGACCCTTGGGTACCGGGCCGCGAACAGCCTGACGGTGAGGATTCAGGGCGAGCGCGAGGCGCTGTCCGACGGCGCCGGCAAGATCATTGACGCGCTGATGGCGGCGGGGACGAACCAGATCACCAGCGTCGCCTACACCCTGGAGAAGGACAACAGCGCGGCGATGCGCGAGTCGCTGACGAAAGCGGTGAGGGATGCGCAGATGACTGCCGAGGCCGTCGCCGCCGCCGCGGGGCGCACCATCGTCGGCATCCGCAACATCAGCCCGAGCTACAGGTATCCGGCGATGGAGCTGCGCAACGTCCAGGCTTCCTTCCGCGGAGGGAGGTACGCAGAGCAGGCGACGCCGACGTCCGTGACGGCAGGGATGCTCGAGATGACCGCCCAGGTCAACATCAATTACGAACTCGACTTCAACCCGGGCGACACGCAGTTCCTGCCCGCGCCGCAGTAGCAATGGGCGTTGCGGCGGCGCTGCATCAGCATGGCGGCATGCCCTTGCGTCGCCCTAGCCGCTGCCGACGTGCCCTGGGACGATGCCCTTGATCCACGGCGGCGTGCGTCGCGTTCGACGTCGGCACACCCGCTCGCTGCGCGCCGGCGCGACGCACGCCAACGCCTTGGGCAGGACGCTGATATCCGCCGGCGTGCAGCCGGCCGCGTCACCGTCAACTTGCAGCAGCAACGGCGGGTCGCATTCGACGCGCAGCGACCGCGCGCGCGTGTGATACACGCCTGGATAACCCTCCGGCCTGCTGCGCAGGATTGCCAGCAGTTGCCCCGCGGTCTGCGCCGGTGAACTGCTCTGGAACAGCCACAGGTCGAGCCAGCCGTCATCCATGCTCGCGCCGGGCGCGAGATGCCAGGAGTACGCGTACCGGCTCGCATTCGCCACCACCACGAGCCACGCCCGGGTCTCGAAGCTCAGCCGCTCGGTGGTGACGCGGAACCAGCTCGGCGAGTACTCGCGAAGCAGGCGCAGGCAGCGGGTCAGATATGCGCACAGGCCGACCGGGCTCTTCTTATTCAGCGCCGGCACGACCTGCTGCACGATCGCCGCGTCGAAGCCCATGCCCGCCATGAGCGAGAACGGCCGTCCGTTCGCGATCCCCAGATCAATCCGCCGCACGCCGCCGCCGATCGCCGCATCCGCCGCCGCGTCGAGGCTCAACGGCACGCCGAGCTGCCGCGCGAGGACGTTGAGCGTCCCCACCGGCACGACCGCCAGGGGGAACTCGGTGCCCATCAGCGCGGGCAGGGCCGCGTTGATCGTGCCGTCGCCGCCGGCAACGATGACCCGCGTTCGCTCGGGCGACTCGCCGCGCAGCGCCTCGCGCAGGGCATCGGCCACATCGCTCGGCCGCGGGGCCGGAACCCGGCGCACCTCGACGCCCGCGCTCCGCAGGCGCCGCTCCACGCGCGCCAGGTCGGACGCTCTGCGAACGCCGCCGGCGTACGGGTTCGCGACCAGCAGGCAGGTGGTGGCGGTGCCCTCAACGGCTCTCGCTTTCCGGGCGAGGACCGGAGAGGGTGCCGCCCATCGCGTGCCGCGGAACCC
>CP070648.1:1606403-1627577 GCA_020354555.1 Armatimonadota bacterium
GGGCCAGGATCCGCTGCTGGTCCGGCCCCGGCAACGGCTCGCGGAGTCTCGCTACCGCCCACTTTCTCGACCACTCGCGAGGCCAATCCGTCAGAGTATCGGCTTCAATCGGTTCCCTTGGTTCTGCAACTGCGGGAACCATCGGATCGACCATCACCTTCACGTCCTTGATCTCGATGCGACTAGCGTCGATCCCTCGGGGGCTTTGGCTAAACTCGAGCGAAAACAGCCTCCCGTGAACAAGCCAGAAGTCCACGCGTAGCCCCTTGGGCTTATCCGCAGCGACGAACGACATGCGCGCAAGCCTCACCTCCGGCACGGCGTTTGGGAACAGCGGCACGTTCTCGCGGGTCGGTTTTCCGCGCTCCATGTGATATAGGCGCACCTCTTTGTCGCCGGCATCCCGCTGCACCAGGTTGACCTGTCTGATCTGCTCGGCGAGCACCACCTGTGCTTCCGGGGACAGATGAGCGGCAAGCGCATCGAGCAGCGTCTTCTCCAACGGCTTGAGAGGCGGCTCCCGCCGCCTTCTCAGGAAACGCATGTGCTCTGTCTCCTCTCACGGGCAATTGTTCACAAGCCACCCGGTGCCGCCATAACCAGCCCCGATTCCTACGCCCTTGATCGCATTGGTGAAACTAGGGACAGCCACCTATTTCGCGCTGTGTGATGTATGCCGCGCAACTGTGAATGTCGGTGAGCGCGGAGGGCGGAGAAGCGAAAACGGCCCGCAGGCGCGAAGAGCGCGCGGGCCGGCAGGTGGGCCGACAATTCCTCGCCCGCAGAATGAGCCTGCGGCGATGTGACTGCGGCCTCTCGGCGGCAGGGTCTCACGTGCGGTATTCCCTCGCGGTCAGCGTACCATCACGGCTGAACCGCGGACATGATAGCCACAGGTGACACGAGTGTCAACGCCCGGGGCGGCTGCTGGAGCGCGGGGCATCGGTCCGAACCGCTGGCTAGCCTGCTGAGGTAGGGTGAGGTAGGGGCGCAGTGCGTAGGCCCTCCGGGCCGGTGTGGCGGCGAAGCCTGGCCACGTGCTGTGCCCTTACAGTGAGTGGCTGGCTGGCGATGATAGCGTGCGTTGTAGGGCGGCGTCACGCTCAGCCGGGCCGCTGACGCGGCCCGCGCAAAAGCGGCGTTCAACAGGCTGTTGCGTGACTGCTTCGATGGGACCGAGATTCTTCGCTTTGCGCCTTGCTCAGGCTCGGCGCTGCGCTCTGAATGACACTTCCCAGGCCGGTGAAGCGCGAACCAGCGAATTATGCAACAACCTCTCAAGCGCCGCACTCCATAGGGGCGAGGCGCGTGCCCACGTGTTGTTGCCGTTGGCGCAATCCGTTACATCCGCGCCAATCCGTGGATTGGACTCTCAGCGTTCTCTGCGTCCTCTGCGGTCGGCGCGTCGAAGTCCGTTTGTGTGAGGTCGGATCCCCATCTGCGGCTTCAGCTCAGGGCATTGTCCGGTCGCACCAGATGGCCCGCCGAAAGGCGGGCGCCGCGGCCCGGCGAATATACCGCGAGACTTTCGTCAATGAGGTGACGAGCAGCCATGTCCTACGAACGCGGTAGGCACGCGATTGACCTGCAGATGCCCGACCGCATCCCGCATACCGAGTACCTAACCCACCGCCAGTTCATCATGAAGATCACGGGCTTCGATCCCGAGGACTCGGAGCAGGCCGGCAAGGTCGGGCCGGCGCTCGCCAAAGCGCTGGACTACGATTTCATCTGGTCAACCTACTCGCGCGATTGGGGCACGCCGCGCACCGATATGGGCCGCGCGAAGTACTATGAGACGGAGACGCCGTGGCGCTCCTCCTATCCCTTCCAGACCGAAGAGGAGGTGCTATCATTCGACCCGCTGGCGGCCGCGAAGATCCCGTCCATGGACGAACTGACGGCGGACGTGCGCCGGTACTACGAGGGCGGCCTGGCGGCGTATCCCGAGGCGGTGTTCCCGGGCGGGTTCTACAACACGGTGTTCACGTGGAATATCCTGACCTTCGGGTGGGAGCTGTTCATGACGGCGGCGATGGACGATCCCGATCGCTTCGAGCGGGTCCTCGATGGGTTCACCGAGATCAGCGCGATGGTCATCGAGGCGCACATCCGGGCGGAGGTGCCGATCTTCCTCTGTCATGACGACATCGTGTGGGCGGCAGGGCCGTCGTTTTCGCCGGCGTGGATGCGGCGGTACGTCTTCCCGCGGATAAAGCGACTGTGGCAGCCGCTGCGCGAGGCGGGGATCAAGCTGCTGTTCTGCTCCGATGGGAACTTCGATGCGTTCGTGGACGACCTCGCGGAGGCCGGCGCGGAGGGATTCATCTTCGAGCCGCTGACCGACCTGCGCTACATCGTCGAGCGGTACGGCAAGACCCACGTCATCATCGGCAACATTGATTCGCGGATACTGCAGACCAAAGGCCCGGAGGAGATTCGCGCGGAGGTCAGACGCTGCGCGGACCTCGGGCGCGACTGCCCGGGGTACTTCTTCGCCGTCGGCAACCACATCCCGTACACCGTGCCGATCCCGAGCATCGAGTGCTACCTCGAGGCGATCCAGGAGTACGGGCGGAGGTAGTCGGGCAGGCGCCACCCCAGCAGGCGTGACCACGCACCGCGCGCCGGCGAAGCGGCGCGAAGGTGATTGCCGAGCAGACACCGAAACGACGCGTGTTTGAGGGGTGGTCGGCACGCGAGGACGCGTGCCCGACCATGGTGGTGCAACCTCCCCCGGCTGCGGGGGTGGGCGGCAAGCGAGCCTCCTTCGCCAAGGCTTCGGAGCCCAGGGGACGCTTTGCCCCACTACTATCGGTTTGGAGAGGAGGCATTCATGAGCCTGAGCCTGCGACTGCGCTTGAGCGGGATGATGCTGCTGCAGTACGTGATCTGGGGGGCATGGGCGCCGGTGCTGTCCGCGTACCTGCAGAAGACACTCCACTTCAGCGGGGTGCAGACGGGCGCGATCTACGCGCTGCTGCCTCTGGCATGTATCATCTCGCCGTTCTTTGGCGGGCAGATCGCCGACCGCTGGGTGTCCACTCAGCGGTTCCTGGGCATCGCCCATCTGCTGGGCGCGCTGGCTTTGCTCCTGCTTGCCCGGCAGACCGGCTTCTCGTCGTTCGTGGTGTGGATGCTCGTCTATTCCCTGCTCTACGCGCCCACGCTGCCTCTGACCAACAGCCTCACCTTCCATCACCTGCGCAATGCCGAACGGGACTTCGGCAGCATCCGAGTGCTCGGCACGATCGGGTGGATCCTGGCGGGCTGGGGGCTGACGTACTGGCGCTCGGCGCCGTCGCTGACGGTAGCGGGGGCGAGCGACTCACTGCTGCTGGCGGCCGGGGCCTCGCTGCTGCTCGGCCTCTTCTGCTTCGCTTTGCCTCACACGCCGCCGAGCAAGTCGGAGAATCCCTGGGCGTTCCTCGCGGCACTGAAGCTGCTGCGTAACCGCAACTTCGCCATCTTCATGGTGATCTCGTTCGTCGTGGTGACCGAGCTGCAGTTCTACTATGTCCTCACCGCCCCATTCCTGGAGTACATCGGGATCTCGTCGAGCCGGCTGCCCGCGGTGATGACCATTGCTCAGCTCGCGGAGATCATCGCCATGGCCGCGCTGCTGCCGATTCTCCTGCCGCGCCTGGGGGTGCGCACGTGCCTGGCGATCGGCGTGATCGCGTGGCCGATCCGTTACGCGATTTTCGCGATCGGCCAGCCGGTCTGGCTGGTGGTGGCATCACTGGCGATGCACGGGCTGGGCTATACCTTCTTCTTCGTCGTCGGCCAGGTGTACGTCAACGCGGTGGCTGCCCAGGATATCCGTGCCTCAGCACAGAGCCTGCTGACGCTGATCACCCTGGGTCTGGGGAACTACCTGGGCGCCTACTTTGCGGGCTGGGTGCAGGATTACTTCACTACGCAAACTGCAGCCGGGGCGGTCGTCAACTACACCGGGGTGTTCCTCGTGCCCTGCGCCTTGACCGTGACCTGCGCCCTGGCCTTCCTGATCTTCTTTAAGGAGGGTCGGAGTACACAGCAGGCGGAGGGCGCACCGGCGGAGTCAGCGGCGGGGGACGCCGCAGCCAGCCAGGAGTGAGGATCGGGAGAGAGTCGCGCAGGTCGATGCCGAAGGAATTCACCGACGACGAGTTGATTGCGAGTCACAGGCCTGACTTCGCGCGTTTCGTGGCGGTTTTGCGGCGCGAGGAGCCGGATCGCGTGCCGCTCGGCGAGTTCCTTATGGACCCTCCGGTGAAGCAGGCCTTTCTCGGCCGCCCGGTCGGGAATTCCCTCATCGGCGGGGATGACTACGACGTTGCGGCGGACGTCGAGTTCTGGGCGAGCGCGGGATACGATTACATCCACCTCGCGCCGTGGTATCTCCATCTGTTCACCGGCGGCTGGAATGTCAAGGCGGCGCAATACAGCGTCTATGACTCGGGCGATGTCGAGCGCTCGTGGATGGAGGAACACACGAGCGTCATCGCGTCGCGGGAGGATTTCGAGCGCTACCCCTGGCCGTCGCTCGATGACGTTCTTTACGACCACATCGTGCGCGCGGGCGAGTTGCTGCCGCGGGGCATGGGTCTCACCAGCGGGACGTGGGGGATCTTCGAGACGACGCGCCAACTGATGGGATTCGAGGGGTTCTGCTTCGCGCTTGCGGATGACCCCGGGCTCGCGCGCGCGGTGCTCGACCGGGTCGGCGAGTCCCTGCTCGAAGTCTTCAAGCGCGCTGCGGAATTGCCGAAGGTCGGCGCGCTGTGGCTGGCGGACGACCTGGCGCATCGCAGCGGGCCGTTCGTTTCACCCACGGTCTATCGCGAGTGGCTGTTCCCCTGGTTCCGCAAGTACGGCGAGGTCGCGGCATCCCACGGCTTGCCGCTGATCTACCACTGTGATGGCGATATCTGGGAGTTCATGCCCGATCTCGCCGACGCGGGCATCACCGCGCTGCAGCCGATTGAGCCGCAGGCGATGGACATTGCCGCGGTCAAGCGTGACTGGGGCGGCGCGTTCGCGCTTATCGGCAACATTGACCTCGGCTACACCCTGACGCGCGGCACGCCGGCGGAGGTCGAGGCGGAAGTGCGCGAGAGAATCCGAACCGTCGCTCCCGGCGGCGGCTATGCGGTGGGCAGCAGCAATTCCGTCACGAGCTACGTGCCGCTTGAGAACTATCGCACGATGATCGCGGCGACGCTGCGGTGGGGGAAGTACCCGATCCAGGCCTAGAGCGCGAGAGCCATGGCGCCCGCCCGGCCTCGCCGGGGAACCGGGCGCGAGTTCTCCTGAAGTCTTGGGCGTCGCCGTTGATCGGAGGGCACGCCCAAGGAGCCACTGCAGTTCGTCGAACCCGACCATGCCGCATCGAGGAGGGTATCTCGTGACGGTCCGGCTCGCCGTTCTTGTGCTGTCCTTCGCGTTCGGCTTGACCGCAGCCGCCCCAAGTCACGGCAATGACGCCGCGCCCGTCCCGCTCGGCCGCTTCGCTCAGCCGTCCCTGACCGGCGTCGGCCATCTGTGCAATCTCGACCACAACGTGATCGTGGAGCGCGGGTTCAAGCTGCTGTACCTTGCGCCTGAGCGCCACGGCGAGCGTTTCGGCAAGCCCACATTTGCCGGGTTCGTCAGCCTGCTGCTCAACGGCCGCATCCAGGCGCACACGCTGGTCAATCCCGATGCCATGGGTGAAGGCACGCGAACTCTCCTGGCGGCGCCGACACTGGGCAGGTATGCCAAGGACTACTGCGGCGGATTCGGCCAAGCGACGGTTGTATGCGAGGACGCGATCGGCAATCCGGTCGTCCGCTTCAGTGCGGAATGCGAAGCGGCCGACAAGCCGGTGATCGCGGAGTGGCTTGTAACCGGTTGGGAATGGGCGGGCCAGCCGGTGCCCGCGCACTGGGAATGGTGGGGGTCCGACGGGCGAACCGTGCTTCGCCAGGATCGCCGGGGACGCCTCCGCCTGCCCGTGGGCGACGGATTCCTGCTCGCATGGAACGAGGGGCAGCCTTACACGCTCGCGCTGCTGCCTGCAAGTCGTCCGACCGAGGTGCGGGTGGGCGCGCGCGGCGTCACTTTGCGTTTCGCCGAAAGCCGAGTTCCGGCCGGAGCCAAGGCCGCCCTGCCCGATCTGTACGCCGCCGCTCTCGGCGCACATGCGCCCGACTCCGTGCTGAGAATCCTGCCGTTGCTCGCCTGCCCGGCGGATGAACTGGTCACCGAAGTGGCGTCCGCGGGCGATGTGCCGTTCGTTCGCTTTCGATGGTCGCGGCGCGACTCGACGGCCCCGCTTCCGATCCCGCCGCCGTTCTCCGCGGTGATTCTCAACCATCCCAGGCGGAAGGCTCTGCGCCTCACGTCCCACGACACGGTTTTCGGCCCGGTCGCCCTGGCGCAGGCAAGATCAGTCGCGATGGCCCTCGATATTCCGCCGAACCTCGAACGACTGAC
The DNA here is from genome assembly GCA_020354555.1 of Armatimonadota bacterium. Classification (NCBI taxonomy): domain Bacteria; kingdom Bacillati; phylum Armatimonadota; species Armatimonadota bacterium. The sequence goes on from CP070648.1 coordinate 1,612,863, forward strand.
CGAGGATTTCCCGCCCGTGCCCGCGGACGACAAGGCCGCCATCGAGGTCGACGTCAAAGCGCTCCTCGCCCACGAGAACGACGACGGCACTTTCACGTTCTCCCTGGAGCGCCCGTTCTATGATGGTCAAACAGCGGGGGTGCTCATTCAGCTGGCGCCGCTGCTCGACGAACCACTGCGGGGGCAAGTCGTTCTAGCAGTGCGCAAGACGCTCGACTACTGGTGGGGGCGGCTGACGACCGACGAACGCACCGGGGTCGTCGTCTTTCCGGAGCCGGTCATGCCTTCGGCGGTCGTGGATTACCCCGAGATCTCCTCGACGGTGCTTTATCCGACTGCCGCGTATGCCGCGTTGGTTGACCCGGACTACGCAGCGGAAATCTGGCCGAAGGCCGCGAGCCTTGCTGCCACCGTGGGACGCGCGTACGACATCACCGGTTCGGCGTGGGCGCACGCCGGGCCGGAGTACGTGCACGTTCTCACGGAGTCAACCGTAGGCGGGTATCTCGCATATGCGTGCCTGTATCATCTGGCACGCCTTGCGGGGGAGCCGGAGGCCGCGGCTGATTTCCGCGCGCGGGCGTGCTGGGCGTTCGCGGCGATGGATCTGTACCGCTGGCGGGAGGCGTACGGGCGCGGCGGGATTCTATCGCAGTACTTCGGCGACGGCCTGTTCGTCGAGCCGGCAGTGGCGTGGGACTACACGATGTTCACGTGGTTCTCGTGGTGCCCGCTGTGGTCGCTGCCGCCGGACGACCCGTATCACGTGTTCGAGGTGCTGCGGCAGCAGCGGTGGTGGCTGTACTGGCGCGACAGCCGGCAACTCGCCTACGACTTCTCGCATTTCATGGCGCTGGTGCGCTTCGGCGACGCCGCCGAGGGCCTGACGCACTGGGACGAGATCCTGACGCACGAACCGAGCTTCGACAATTTCGACACCGTCGCGCTCTATCGGCCGCTGGCGCGTGCGTGGAAGCAGGTCGCGGCTTCGCGCGAATAGCTCGGACCGCGTGGAGTGCGGCGCTTCAGCGCCGATTCGGCAGCGCGTACTGCGGAGCGCCGCCCCGACCCAAGCCTCGCCTTGCTCACGCCGCCAGCATCTCGGACTTAAGCTCCAGGTAGTACAGCCAGTTCTCGTACGACACGTCGGGCGGCACCGCGTGGTCGAGGGTCGGGATGTAGCCGCCGTCGTCGAGCAGCGGCGGGATCTTCGCCTGCAGCTCGGCGCGTATTGCCGCTTTGTCGCAGGCAAGTGCGCGCTTGTCCAAGCCGCCGCTCAACGCGAGGTCGCGCCCGAAACGGCGCCTGGTTTCCCGTGGATCGTTGCCCGCCGCGACCTCGAGCGGCCAGATGCACGTGATGCCGGCCTCGATGACCAGGGGCACAAGCACATCAAAGTTGCCGTCGCTGTCGAACCAGATGATATCAATCCCGTGGCTGCGGACGAACTCGACGATGCGATGATAGCGCGGCAGCAGGAACTCGCGGAAGATGCGCGGCGAAAGCAACGGCCCGGTCTTAAACGCGAAGTCCTCGAAGAAGTTGAAGTAATCGCACTGAATCGTCTCCAGGCCGGGGCGCAGCGTCTCAATCGCGAACTCCGTGAAGAAGTCCAGCATCTCGTGAATCAGGCCGGGTTGGTCGTACCAGGCGTAGGACAGCCCCTCGGTCCCGAGGAACCGGCGCAGGTGGCTGTACAGCCCGAACGCGCCGTTAGGCACCGCACACAGCGGCGACTTTCGGCTTTCCATGCTCGCCGCCCATTCGGCGAAGTTCTCGGGATAGCGGCCCGGGCTGAGCGGGTCGAAACGCTCCTTGACCCGCGCGAAGTCCTCGGGCGTCTGCACCGCGAAGGAAATGAACTGGTCCATCGAGGGCCGCGTGCCGCGCGTAGTGCCTTCCTTCATGGCCTTGCGCAGCGCCCCGTCTCCGTCTCGGGCCACGACGTAGCGATCGGTCTCTTCGACCACCTCGTGGGCAAACGGCGGCACCGGGCCGAAGTTTACGGGCAGGTGCGGTCGGTCGTCAATGCCGAAAAACGCGTGGCCGTGAAAGCCGCCGCGGTCGGCCTCCTCGGCGGGCATGCCCTCGGCGAGCCAGCGCTCGATGGTCTGGCCCCAGTAGCCCAGCTCGAAGTTGGGCACGCGGTCAACGGGCTCGAATCTCATGCAGCGCACGAAGCTTTCGCGAACAGTCATTGGCCTGACGCTCATCGCCAAGGAATCGGCGTTCCTTTCACCTGGATTTCCTCAATCTGCCGGGAATCGCCCGCGACGATATCGGCGCCGCCATCGTGGAAAGCGACCTCCACGAAGTCGGTCTCCCCCTTCAGCTTGAGCGAGACGTTCCCGACGCGCAAAGACTTGCCCCGGCACATGATGATGCGCTCGACCGTCCCCGCGCTGTCCCAGCGCACCACGCCCAGCTCGCCGTCGAGGCGGACACCGCAATCGCGTTGGAGCAGAATCCGGCCCGCGGAGCGGGACGGCCGCAGACGCAGCGGATTCTCCACGTCCGCCGTAATGAACAGATCGCGCCGACCGTCGGCGAGCGTGACTTCGAGGGCGACGTTCGGATCCGGGAAGGCGGTGTGCCGCGCGGTCTCCAGCGGCAGGCGGCGAATGCGCGCGATACTCGATTCCCTCTCGTACGGCTCGATCACCGTAACGAAGGTGGAAGCCAGCGGCGACTCGCCTCGACCGCGGGCCATGACCAGCGGAATCCACTCCTCGTCATTCGTGCCGAACCCGGTGACGGATACCCAGCCCTCGCCCGTCCATGCCTCGGCGCCGGTTGTGAGGTCGGTGCAGCGCAAGTGGACGTCGGCGTCCTCGGGCAGCACGTTGCGGCGATCCTCGACACGCCAATCTGCGCTCCAGCCCGGGTCCGGCGCCGGGTCAGCGCTGAAGCCGCGTGTTTGCGTGTCGTGCCCATAGTCATTCGCGGATTGGAGTGACAGACCTGACATCTTCAATTCCCCGAAATGACCGTAGGTGAACTTCGCGTGATCGCTGCCGCCGATGACGCGGAACACATCCACGACGTAGAAGTCGCGATCCGAGATGTCAACCATCGCGGCGGTGCGCTCGAACTGCTCGCCTTCGATAAGCTGCGGGCATGACGCGCGAATCGCTCGAAAATCGTCGCCGTCGGCCCAGAGCGTCGTCTGCCCGCCGGCCGCTTGCGTATTGTGCCCGTCCACGACCGCGGTATTGTGCGCGGCGGCCATGGTGTACCACCTAGCCCTGGGTGAGCCCCATCCGCCATACTGCACCGGCGGATAGCCGAAGTCGGGCAACAGGTCGAGACCCTTGGCGAACAGGCCGAGATTCATCCCATCCGCGTGGCTGTGCCCGCCGCCGGAATCGTAGTCCAGCCACAGCGCCCGCGCGTCGGTGCCCTCGCCCGCCCGGAGGATGGCGATGCGCCACTCCTGCTTGTTGACGCTGCCGAGCTTCGGCGCAGCCCCCTCGCGCGCGATCACTTCCGCGAGCTGCTTCTGGAGCGTCTCCGGATCATCGGCAAACAAATCGTGCGGCAGTCCGTCAACAGTCTGCCCATTCGAGCCATAGATCACCTGCGCGAAGGCGGGATCACCGGTCAGCTCATGCATTCGCCAGAAGAACGTGTACATGGACGGCGCGAGGCCCGGGCTCCTGGACAGCGACACGCCGGCGTAGCCCGAGGGGTGCGCGAATGCCCCGGAGTCGCCGCACGAGGGGTAGTATCTGCCGAGGCACCAGGTGTCGATGTGGAAGCGGAACGTGTCATGCAGCCGTGGATGGCGCTTGAACGCGTCGGCGAGGAAGTGGGAATCCATCCGGGCGTACTGCTCGAGCAGTACGGCGGTCCCGTTCACGGCGTAGGCGGCGTAGCCCGCGAGCCCCTTTTCGCCGGTCACGCCGTCCACCGCGGTCGCGCGAGTGAGAATGGCATCAAGCATACCGTAGACCTGCTGCCGGTTCCCCGGCCAGCCGAGGACGGTGTGAATCATCGCGATAGTGAGGTCGGTCTGCGGATAGTTCGACTCGATCTTGCGACGGCTCCGGATCGCATCGCGCAGGATGCGCTCCTCGATGTTGCGCTGGATGTCGGCGAAGGACGCCTTGGTATTGTCGAGGCCGTACTCCTTGGCCTTGCGCGACAGGAACGCGACGAGTGCTTCATCATGCCGCAATGCCTCGAAGACCTGGTCGTAAGCGGTGACCAGATCGCGCGTCTCGACACAGGCGTCGTGCCATGTCGAGACGTAACCGGCCGCCCCCTGCACTTCGTACACCAAGCCTTCCTTGCCGAAGTCGAAGGTTGGGTAGAGATCGGCAACCCGGTCGAGCAGCACGCCCGCCTTATGCGCGTAGGCGGCGTCGCCGGTGACGACGTACGCCGCGGCGAGATTGCGGATGCCCGCAACGATTGCCTGCTTCCATTGGCCGTAGATCAGGTACGCGCCGATGAAGCGCCAGCGATTGTCGCCTTCGACGTAGCCCTCGCCATCGTCCACGCCGAACATACGCAGCGGGTCGTCGGCGTCGGTATGTTCGGCGTTGAACAGAAGCTCGCGGTTCGCCTGCGCGGGATCGAACACGCCGCGCTCGTCGAGCCCCGAACGATAGAACGCGTGGAAATCGTTTTTCGGAAACAGCTCCTTGCAGTGCGGGCAGCGCACCTTCCACGGGCGCGCCAAGGCGTTCATCTCCCAGTTGTACATCGGCACGCCCTGCCGGCACGCCGGGCAGTGGCCGTTCGACCACACCATCCACGAGCGCGAGATGGCGTTGCCGAACATGAGATCCCACAGCTCGTCGTCGGAGAACTCCATCCACGGCTGAGCGTCGGCGACGATCCGTTTCTGGATTTCGGCCGCCCACGGGTGACTGGCGATGTTGGCGCGTGCCGTCTCCATCATCGAGGTCGTATAGAACACGCCGTGAGTCTTCACGGTCTCGCCTCCTGCATCAGCCGCGAATGCGGCGCGCAATCCCGCCGTCACCAAGAGCAGAATCAACATGCCCAAGGCTGCGCCGCGTGCCGCCGCGATCTGTGCCAACATGGGCTCGCCCTCCTCGAACGACATCGAACGCCCGTCCTTTGATGTCGCTAATCAAGCGGATAGCACGCCGCGAAGAAATCGCGCAGCGTGCCCGTGAACGCCGCCCACGTCAACTGCGACCACGTGCGCTGGTCGCCGTAGGAGTAATAGAGCAGCACCTTGCCGTCGAATTCGGCGAGATCCGGGTCGGAGGTGTTGATGTCCTCGCCGGGGCCGGGCGCGATGATCGGATTGCGCGGGCTCGGTTCCCAGTCCACCAAGTCTTTCGATCGCGCCATGAACGTCTCGAACCACCACCGCGGCTGGAGATGCTCCAGATACAGCATATAGAAGTAGCCATCGAGGTAGCGCAGGCACGGACAGGCGGTGTACCGGTCGGTACCGAAGATGCAGTCCGGCAGCTTGCGCCACGTGACGAGATCCTTGGATTCCGCGAACTTGATGGTGAATGCGGGCCAGCGCGCGTCGTTGCTCTCGTAGGCCATGACGAAGCGATCGCCGGCGCGGCACACGGACTGGTTAAAGAGCTGCTCCTGCGGAATCTCCTCGATGACGACGCGCGCCTCAGTCCACTTGACGAGATCCTCCGTCCTGAACTCGCTTACATCGTGCCACCCGCCGTCCTGATTGCGCGCCGCGTACACGTACAGCGTGCCCTCCCAGACGAACGCCGACGCGAGGGAATAGCCGCGGCCGAAGCTGGTCAGCGCCTTGTCATCCGCGACGTCGCGGATCTCGAGATAGTGCTGGGCGGGATCGGCAGCCGACGCGGGGCGAATGTTGACGAGCAATAGGAGACGGCCCTTCCACACGAACGGCGTCGCCTCGCAGATGTCACCATACTTCGCGCCGGACTTGACCAGGCCGGGCACGGTCGCGCTGCCGGCGACGTTTTTCGATGGGGGCGCATCTGGAACTGCCCCCGCGGCAAGATCGAGAACCGCTATCGAGTCCACCGCATCGGGCGCGGCGGCGGGCAGGTGAAGGACGACGCTCTCCGCGCCGGCCGCGAACGGCAGCTCCTCGCCGTGCAGCCACCGCGCGCCGGCGACAGGGCGCTTCAGGCCGTCCAAGGCCAGCTTCTCGCCCGGCCAGTTCAGGATGTGCAGATAGACCCGGCTGCCCTTCATGACCGGCCAGCCCCACGGCTGCGCCGGCGTGCCGAGCGGGCGAGTCTCGTAGACCGCCTCCCCGTTGCGTCGCAGCCACTCCCCTATTGCCTCGAAGCGCTTCGCGTCCTCCGGGTCGATCGCCGCCGACGGCAGCGGCGCCATGTTGAGCAGGTAGTTACCGCCGCGGCCGACGACTTCGACGAGACGGCGAATGAGGGTCGGCACGTCCTTATAGGCGGTGTCGGCCGGGTTGTAGTGCCAGGAGTCCGCAAGCGTGTCGCAGACCTCGAACGGCCAGGCGTCGGGTTGTGGTCCGCTCCCCTCGGGGTAGAGTTCGTAGGCCATGACCATGCCCTGCGGGCTGAGGTAGGCGCGGCTGGCATAGCTCTTTTCGGCCTCGTCCCAGTCGAAGCACAAAGTCGCCGGCCATCGCCGGTGCACTTCGTCCTGAATCTGCGCGACGGGGTAGAAGTAGCTGGGCCCGTTCCACGGCCCGGGGTCGAGCCAGAACGCCATGAGCGGGCCGTACGCGGTCGCCAACTCCTCGATCTGCCCGCGCAGGAATTTCAGGTAGCGCGCCCACGCCGCCTTGTCGAGCGGCCGGCAGTCGGGGTGCTTCATGTCGGGCAGCGACAGGTATGCGATGAACGGCATGCGGCGGCGATGGCATTCGTCGGCCAGAAGGCGCACGAAATCCCGCTGCGGGCCCATGGCCGCCGAGTTGTAGTCGCTGTGGCGCGACGCGAAGTTGGCAAAGCCGAGGTGATGCTTTGTGGTGAACGCAATGTAGCGCGCTCCCGCGCGCTGCGCCAGGCTCACCCACGCCGCGGCATCGAATGATTCGCCGAGGTCCGCCAGATCGGCCCCCAGGGATGACGCATCCCAGTTCGGATCACGGCAAGCCGCTTCCCACGCGCCTGGGTGCTTATGCAACACCGACTCGAGCCCCCAGTGGATGAACATGCCGAACTTGAGGTCCTTGAACCACTCCTGGCGCTTGGTGATGGGCGGGTGCGCTGGTGCCGCGGCGAACGTAATGCCGGGGCTGACCGGCATCCCCTCGCGGCCGAACAACCACTCCGGCGCCTGCGGCGCGGGTGCGGCCGCGCTGTCGTTGGATTCGTCGGACACCATGATCACCTCCATCTTACCGTGCCGCGCATCCCGCGGGACGGCGGCTGCGACCCGCGTTCCATTGTCGCCGACCCCGGCGCACAGCAGAAGAGCGACCAATGCAAGTCTCGGCCATCTCACGCGCATTGCCGCGGCTGCCGCCTCAACGATGGTTCGATTCGACATCAGCCGATCCCCAATCGCACGTCATGACGGGCTCCTCTCGCGCGGAGCCTCGAACAGCAGCAGGTGTACGCTCCACGGAGCGAGATCAGGCAGCACGACTCGTTGATAGTCCGGCGCGGAAGTCGCCTCGGCTGAGAGCGATTGCGAAGCCCCTTGCATCGGCACACACTCGACGCGGTCCGCCTGCATCCGAATCCACAGCCCGAGGTCCCGTTGGGCGTCCAACGACGGGTTGACGACCACGATGGCACGGCGCCCGTTCGCGCCTTCTCTCACCCACACCACGACCTTCGCCACGCCCTCCACGACGGCAGGGAGTCGATCGCGGCTCAGCCATCGCGCCAGCGCGCGGTACTGCCAGACCTTGGCGCCACTGGTAATCATTGCCCACGGATAGTATCCCGATACCGCCACCCGCCCGCCTTGCGCATTCTCGAAGATCGAGAGGCACTCGCCGAGGTCGTTTCCCCGGTAGTCGGTCAGCCGCGACAATATCTGCACGCCCGTCGCGGCGGGTCTGATGGTTCTCGCGTCCTGCGGCCAGAATGACTGCCGGCAATTGCGCGTTTCGCCGAGATCGCGGTCGTTCAGCGGGTGATCGGTGAACGCCTCAATGGCGTCCACCGAGAAGGAGTCCCCCGCCCGCACGCCGGCCATCTCGCCGAGTCCCATGTCCCACAGCGTTTCCAGCGCCGCGACGTCCATCAGCACGCCCCCGCGCATGAAGCCCTCGATTTCCTGTGGGCTGAACGCGAGGGGCATGCGACCGGCGAGCGCGGTCACAGTCGCCCCGGCGCGGTCGTAGCAGACCGGAATGCCGATCTCGCTCAAGGCATACGGCGCGGTGAGGTACTCGCCGCACACCCCCCAGCGGAACCACGATCCGGGATCGCCGTTCACGATCCACACGTCGTCGTTCCAGGCTGGCCAGACGCCCAGCGCCTGAGAGCGGCCCAGCTCCATGTGTAGGCGGCCGAAGAAGGGCCGCTCTGCCGCCACGCGCTCGAGAATCGGGCGCATCTCATCCAAGGCTGAGGGGTGCTGAGGGATAACGTTGAACGCGACCCCGCTGCATCCTGCGGCCATGTGGGCCGCGCTTTCGACGACCGTCGTGTGCGGACTCTTGCGCAGCAGATGATATGGGAAGTTCTCCAGCTCTGATTGCACCACGGTGACCGCATCGGGCAATGCCGCAGCCTGGCGGCCAAGGTCGTGCGCCTTGCTCACGAGGCCCATCGGCGCCTCGTCGGAGTAGAACCCTCCCCCCGGCCGCCAGCGCACCGCGGCTTTGGCAGGCCCGGAGAGCGTCTCGGCCCAACGCCTGAAGGCGTACCCCTCGTAGAAGCGGTCGCCCGTCATGAATCCCAGTTCCAGCCCTGGGCGAGCCGCGTGGACGGTCTCCTCGATGAGCTTGAACAAGCGGGCGATGACCCCGCGGTTGTGCTCCAGCCAGGCGCGGCGCAGCGCCAGTCGCTCCGGCGTCGGCCCGCCTTCCAGGGCCTCGGCGAGCGTCTTGCGCGTGAACGGCCGTCCGGCTTCCTCGGCGAAACGAGCCACGCACCGGTCGCAGAAGCACGAAGCCGCGATCGGCGCGTGGCCCATGAGCCGCACGTCGTCATCAATCCAGAGGAAGTCCGGTGCCGCTTGCGCGAGCGCCGTGAACATCGGCCGCAGGTAGTCGGCATACCCCGGGTCCTCCGGGCAGTAGCAGCCCTTGGACTCCCGGCCCTCGGGGTCGCGGAGCCTTTGCCAGGGTTCGTCGAGCGAGCCAGGCAGGTTCTCCTCATGGTGGCCGAGGGTGGCGAGCAGGTTGATGCCCGCCCGGTAGCCGTGCACGCGCGCTCGAGCCAGAACCGGCCCCAGGCGGCAAGCGCGGGCTGTCATGGTCTCCACGGGCAGCGGAGCGTGGGTCTCTGAGGTGAAGAACGCCAGTTCGTCGAACGTTCCGGGCAGGTTCGCGAGCCAGGAGAGCAGCCTCTCCAGAGACTCGTCATCCAGCCAATACGGCGCATGAACCCTCAGCGCGGTCAGCATCGCTGGCACTCGCATGGGCTCCGTCGGCGCAAAGGGCCGTGTCAAGGCCCGTCCAGGCCGTTAGTTTCGTCGCACGTGTCGGGCCTGCCTTTCGTCGGCCCCTCATCGGGCGTGCCCAACGATTCGGACGCGCGTGTTCGAATCCCGGCACAATTCCACAAATGTGCTGAGTTATCGACAGCAATCTTGCCGAGCGTGCGATACAATGCACCCATCTGCAAACAGGCGGCGTATGCTCGCGACAGTACAGGGGGGCGAACCCACGACGTTCTTTGGCACTGCATGACTCGCGCAATCCACGGTTTGACCGCATCTGCGTTCGCCGATCAGCGCATATGACTCGCAGGGGGTGAAACCGCGTGTCATAGGGAGGGCGGCGGGACGCCTCCTAACCGCTGCCCTCCGCTATCTCCGCAGCCATCTGCCGGCGGATATCGAGCAGCGTTCCCGGATCGCGGTCGTAATCCGTGATGCTGCGCATGAGCCGGCGCCCGAGTTCCATCGCCCGCTCCTCGCCACGCTTTCCCTCGAGCAGCTTGAAGTACTCGTAGTCCTCCAGGCCGTCACGCATCGCCTCCCAGCGCAGACTGCCACGCGGGCCGTTCTTGCCGGGATAGACGATCCACTCGTCGCCAGGCGAGAAGTGACCGAACTCAATATCCCACCAGTTGAGCCCCCAGTGCAGGTAGCCGGTTGCGCCATAGAGGTAATTGACCCAATGCAGCAGCCGCGGCTTGATCAACGGGAAGTCCATCAGGCGGTTGGGGTACTTGCCCTGGGGCACCCAGGCCGTGTAGAACCACAGCTCACACTCGCCTTTCTGCTGCGCGTCGCGAAACGTCTCGTAGGACTCGTCGAAGAAGTTGAGCTGCGGCACCCAGATCTCCAGGTCGCCCGGCAGCCCGGGGACGTGGATCGCGTCAATGCGCGGCAGCTCCGGCGCTGCCGCGTGTACGCGCCGCGACGCTTCCTGCCACGACTCGACATTCACCGGAATCGGCTCGTCGGCGACGTGCAGCATGCTCTTCCCGAGCCAGCCCTTCTCCTTGAGATGCTGCACCAGGCCGGGCAGGAACTGCTCGATCTCGATATCCTGTCGTTCACCGGTGGCGCGCACGAGCGCGGGACGGCGACCGATGGCGAAGGTGGGGCATTCCCATTCGCCCGTCGTCCGCCCACCCATGTGCATGATCTCCAGCCGCTCGGCGACGCCCGCCTGCTCGAAGATCCCCACCCAGCGGTCGAAGCGGGGGAAATCGAAGGTAAGACCGCCGTTCGCCTCGATATACACATCCACGAGGTCGGGCGGCACGATGACGACGTTCTGGCGGTGTTCCGCCATGTCGCGGGCGAACGCCTCGAGCAGGCGCCAGAATTCCTCGCTGTATAACGGCACCCCATAGGCATTGGCGATCGCCCCGTGGCTGAACCAGTTCGTGACCCAGAGGGTGGGCTTCTCAGGCAGGTTGAACGGCAACACCTCCAGCGTCAGCGGCACGTCCACGCGCGCGCCGTCCCCCTGCACACGCACCTTACTCCTGTAAAGCCCGGGGGCCGTGTCGCGCGGCACGGACACGGTGACGAGAATCGGCTGGTTCTCGCCGCGTTCGGCAGCCACCTCGCGCTCTTCGAGCAAGGGGTCCGGGAACCACGCGGGCGCCTGCCGGGTCAGTTCCTGGGGCGGCGACGCCTTGGAGTTCTTCTCGACCCACTGGTAGCCCACGAAGCGGCACTGCACACGCGAAGCCGGGATCCGCCCCTGCGGGCCGGCCAGCGACGAGACGGAGAACGCCAGCGCGTCGAGGGCCCGGTGCGGGACAACGACGACCTGAGCCGACTCGTACTCGCCTCCCGCTGCAACCAGCGAGATCGCCGCGCTAGACTGCGCCGGCGCAGGGGTGTCCTTGAACACGGTGTCCAATGAGTGCGTGACCCAGATGGAGAAGCCGGCTTCGGGCCCGGATCGGTCCGTCATCCTAGCCTCCGCTGCGGGAGATGCGCCTACCTTCGCGGCGGCCGCCGCGGCTCCTGCACATGTCGTCACCAAGCACAGAATAAGCAGCGGTCTCATCATTCCATTACCTCCAGTCACGTCGTCCGATCGGACACACGGCGCCGGCTAACGCTTGCGCCAGTACTCCTCCAGAAACCGCGCGCCATTGGCGACAGCGGCGTCCATGATGACCTTTCCCGTTTCCGCGGTCGCCACGGTCGGCGTGCCGTACACACCCGTCCCGCTGGGCTGCAGGTACCACATTGACCAGTGCACCCGCTGGCGGCCGAGGAAGTTGTCGCCGGCGACGAATTCCGTGCGATATCGCATCGTGTCCACATCCCTCGCCTTCGACATGTCCACGACGTCCGGGCTGATGTGAAGCACAAGCGAAGTCTCCCACTCACCGGCATGGATCGCGCCGCCCTGCTCTGACTTGCGCGCGGTGTTGAACTCGTCGCGGGACAGCTCAGCCGGACTGATGATCGCCACGGCCTTGTCGCAGGCGTCACACAGCTCACGCGCCACCGTACCGAGCAGCCCGCTGTGATGGCCGTGGCAGTCGAGCATCGCCAGCTTCTCAAAGCCCATGTCCAGGCCCGACCGGCAGATGTCGAAGACGAGGTCCATGAGCACGCGGGTGCGCACGACGACGGTCCCCGGCCAGCGCTGCATCACGCGCATGGAGTAGCCGTAGCGGATCGTGTCCATCAGCAGCATGGGGATCTCCGGCGTCAGTGTCTCCGCAAGGCGCATTCCGTACGCTTCGGCGATCCGCGCGTCGGTGTCCACGGGCAGGTGCGGCCCGTGTTCTTCAGTGGTGCCGACGGGCAGGATCAGGAGTGATTGCTTCTCGATGTGCTCCTGAATCTGCGGCGACGACTGGTCGCGAAAGAAGTAGGACATGGTAAGCTCCCCGGCAGGTTGTCTCACATTTTCGCGTAAAGCTTGGCGCACGCCGCGCGGTAGCGATCGTACACTTCCCGGTAGAGGACATGACATTCGCCGTCGGGCTCGAAAGTGCGCTCGGTGCGATACCAGGCCTCGGACGCGTCGGCTACCGATGGGAACTGGCCGACGCCTGCCGCGGCGAGCATGGCAGCACCCAGGGAAGCCGCGTCGGGGCACGCCGGCCGTTCCACCGGCGCGCCGAGCAGATCCGCCTTCATCTGGAGCCAAAGGTCGCTGCGCGCCGCGCCGCCGAGTGAGCGGATGGTCGCCATCTCTTGCCCCTGGTTCGCGAGAGGCTCGAGGCACTCCTGGAGCAGGCAGGCGCACGCCTCCATGATGCCGCGGGCGAGATGCGCGCGCGTGTGGCCCAGGGCGAGTCCGACGAAGGCGCCTCGCGCGTCTCGGTTGAACGTCGGCGGCCCCGTGCCTGAGAAATGCGGTAGAACCGTCAATCCATTACAGCCCGGCGGCACTGACTCGACGCCGGCGAGGAACTCCTCGTAGTCCTCCCCCGCCGCGCAGAGGTCGCGAAACCATTGCAAGACGATGGCCGACGTGGGCGCAAACGACAGCGCGTAATACGCGTCGTCAACCACGTGACGCCCGACGCAGACCGCAGCACTGTGCAGCAGTACGTCGGTCGTCATCACGACCGCGAGCGCGGTCCCGGTCGTCTCGGTGACGATGCCGGGGCGCACGTTGCCCGCGCCCACCGCTCCCACGATCTGGTCATTCGCGCCCGCGCACACGGGCACACCCGGCGGGATGCCCAACTCCGACGCTGCTTGCGGCGTCACACGTCCAGCCACGGTCCCCGAGGGCAGAATGACAGGCAGTTGCTCCACGCTGATACCGGCGGCGGCAAGCAGCTCCGGATGCCAACCGCCGGTCGCGAGGTCATACATTCCGCTGAAAAGCGCGGTCACGTGATCGGTCGCGACTTCGCTCGTCAGCCTGTATGTCAGATAGTCCGGCAGGCAGACGAACTTCCACGCGCGGTGGGCTTCGGGGACGTGCTCGGCAAGCCACGCAATCTTGAAGACAGTCAGCTCGCACGGCAGCCAGGGGTACCCGCTGCTGCGGCGAAAGGCGTCGCGAGAGAGCCACTCGGCCTCCCATGTCTCAGCGATCTCCGCCGCGCGATTATCGAGCCAGATGATGGCGGGATGCAGCGGCTCGCCGTTCCGGTCGAGCGGGACGAAGGTCTCCCCCTGCGAGCTGAAGCCGATCGCGGCGAGTTCCTGATGCCGTGTTCCTGACGCGGCGCAGACCGCATGCGTGCCCTGGACTGCGGCGCGCCAATATGTCTCGGAAGACATCTCGGCCCAGCCGCGGCGCGGGGCATCGGCGGCGTATTCGACGGTGTGCAGGGCGACGACGCGGCCATCGTCCCGTACCAGCGCGGTCTTCAGCGCGGTCGTGCCGATGTCGAATGTGAGATATGACGCCATGGGAGCAGGAACAGTCCGCATCCAGATTCCGTGAGGAGCCGCATAAGCCCTGCGAGCCGTGGCCGCCGCCGCGCGGGTGTGACTCTTGCGTTACTATGGGAGGAGGGTGCATCCCCGCCTCTCCCTCCTAGGGAGAGGTCGGTGAGCCTTTGGCGAGGCGGGTGAGGGTGCATGGCGACGCCTCTTACCCTCACCTTTGTCCTCTGCGTGACAGGCGCACAAATCCCTAGCAGGAAGCGGAGGGCATCTGCGCGGCATCCCAAAGACTCGAGGTCACCCCCTGCCGCGGTCCGGATTGACAGCGCCGCCGGGCGTGGTTATGCTTACGACGACGGCGAACGCTCGGGCGTTCGGCGCCGCTGGCGAAGGAAATCAGCCGATGGGTTACCACAGCGTGGAGCTGCAAGGGCCCGCGCGTGAGGAGGCGATCGCGGGCATTCGCAAGCAGCTTGCCGAGTGGGGGCTGACCATGCCCGCAGTCGAGCCGCTGCCCTTGCATTTCGGCCTCAACCGCTTCAGCGAAATCGGCGAAACCGAGTTCTGGATCGCCAACGAACCCGAACTCGGATACTGTGGGAAGTTTCTGTTCCTCTTCGACGGCCAGACCTGCCCCTTCCACTCTCACCGCCTGAAGCACGAAACGTTCTTCATCCTCAAGGGAACGATCCGTATGACGACTGACGAAGGCGAGCGCATGATGCGCGAGGGCGATCTGTTGCCGATGCCGCCGGGCATGGGGCACGCCTTCACCGGGGTCGGCGCGGCGCTGGTGCTGGAGGTATCGAAGCCCTCCATCGAGGGTGACAACTTCTTCGCGGACAAACA
>CP070648.1:1627677-1630742 GCA_020354555.1 Armatimonadota bacterium
GAGCCGAGGCCGAGCTTGGCCGGCCAGCCGGCGGCATGGAACATTACCCACAGCCCGGCTCCGCCAAAAGCGAGCAGGATCACGACCTTGCCAGTCGTGATGATGGTGCCGGCGACCCCGGTCTCAGTGGAACCCCGGATGTTGATATAGGCGAAACCGATGGCCGCGACTGCCGCGAGCACGCGAGCGAACACAATCGGAGACGCACCCGGGATTGACACGCCGATCACTTCGCGGAGCAGGTTGCCGAAATACGCGCCGAATGTCTGGGCGTACAGCGCGCACGCGAAGGCGGTCGCGAACCACGACATCCAGCCCGTGACAAACCCCACCACCCGCGGCAGCGCCATGCGTACGAACGCGTAGCCGCCGCCCGCCTGAGGGAAAGCGGCGCCGAGTTCGGCGTACGCCATGCCGGTGATCGCGGCGACGATGCCATTGAGAATAAACGCGACGACAAGCGCCGGGCCGGCCGCGCCGGCGGCGAGGCCGGTAAGAGCGAACACGCCGGCCCCGATCATGGCGCCGACGCCGATCATCGTCGCCTCGCGAAGACCCAGCCCGCGTTGCAGCTCTACTTCATGAGCAGTGGGTGTTTTGCTGGCTGACATCTATCACTCTGCCCCGAGCATACCGGACCGCAATAGCTCCGGCGCCCGGCGTGCAGTCTGATCCCAAGTACCGGCACGGCGGCTTGGGGCGCCGGATACTCGCCCCGGGCGGTGCCAGCCGCGAGGCGGGCCGCCGGACACACTGGAATCGGTGCGGACGCGTACCGCCGGATGGACCCCGGACACGACCAGGGGCCGCGCATGCATCTTCCTGCGCGGTTCAACCAGCGGGATTCGGCCATCGCCCATTGAGTTCCTCCCGAATAAGCCAACATGCCGCAACCGCACCGTCTCGGTAGGTCCCCACTGGCGAGCGCAAACGTGCCGCGGTTTGCGCCGTCGGCCGGCGCGGGCCGTTATCGATCACGAGGTAGGACGTTCCGCGGTTCTCTCGAACTATACCCCACAATCGGGTTGCGTATTACCGGATGGTCGGCCCACCAGCGGATTATCATCACGAAGCGCTGAAGGAGGCGCCGTCATGCAGTATGATATTCCCCGCCTTGTGCTCCTATTCGCCGCGGTCATGCTGCTCGCGCCTGTGCCGTCAAGCCGCGCCGCCACCGCGTCCACTGCGGCCGAGATTCTCGCCGGCGCGTCCCAGCGCATCGAGCAGCACCGCAAAGGCGACATCGCGGTTGTCGTGCTCGACCGGGGCCAGCCCGTGCCGGGCGCCACCGTCGAGGTCGAGCAGACCGGACACGAGTTCCTCTTCGGCTGCAATGCCTACGGCCTGCGAGACGACGACTCGGCGCTGCAGCAGGCGTACCGCGAGCAATTTGCCGCGCTGTTCAACTACGCCACGCTTCCGTTCTACTGGGATGGCTACGAGCCGCAGCGCGGGGCGCCGCAGACCGCCAGCCGCAAAGCGATGGCTCGCTGGTGCGCGGAGCACGGGATACGCGCGAAAGGACATCCGCTGGTGTGGCATCACTTGCCCCCGGCGTGGGTGCCGCGGGACGCGACGGAGGCGGGCGGGTTGCTCCGCGACCGGGTCCGGTCGATCGTGTCCGAATTCAAAGGCCTCATTGACACGTGGGACGTCATCAATGAGAGCACCGTGTCCGCGCGAATGGACAATCCGGTCGGACTGTGGGTGAAGGAGGTCGGGCCGGTGAGGGCGGCGGCCGATGCCCTCGGCTGGGCACGCGGCGCGAACCAGCAGGCGACGCTGATCGTCAATGACTTCAACGTATCCCAGGAGTATGAGGAGCAGATCCAGGGGCTGATAGACGCGGGGCGCGCTCCGGACGCGATTGGCATACAGAGCCACATGCACCGCGGCGTGTGGCCGCTGGAGCGGGTGTGGGAGGGGTGCGAGACCTACGGCCGCTTCGGCATACCGATTCACTTCACGGAGACAACGGTGCTCTCCGGGCAACTGAAGCGACGCGGCGACGGGGACGAGGGGCGCGCGGACTGGCCGACGACGCCGTGGGGCGAACAGAGCCAGGCGCGCTACGTGGAGCAGCTCTACCGGCTGCTATTCTCACATCCCCGGGTCGAGGCGATCACGTGGTGGGATTTCTCGGATCTCAACGCGTGGCAGCGGGCGCCCGCGGGATTCGTGCGTAAAGACATGTCAGCCAAGCCGGCGTATCGGCGGCTGCTCAACCTGGTGAAGGGCGAGTGGTGGACCGACGTCACGGGTGAGACCGACGCGAATGGCGAGATCGGGTGTCGCGGGTTCTACGGCACGTATCGCGTTACCGCGACTGCGCCTGACGGGCGCAAGGTGACGCAGGAGGTGCGCTGGTTCAAGCGCGATGAGCGGCGGGTGACGCTGCGCCTGCCGTCGCAGTAAGCAGCCCGGGCCGCGACGCGATGATCGGCTGCGCGAGCCGCAGATCTTGGCAGCGAGCACAAGCGACAGAAGGAGACGCCTTACATGGGCCAACGCTTTGCAGGGAGAGCTGCGATAGTGACCGGCGCGGCGTCCGGCATCGGCCGGGCGACGGCGCTGGCATTCGCTCGTGACGGCGCTAAAGTGGTCGTCGCTGACATTGCCGTGGGCGGCGGCGAGGAGACCGTGCGGATGATAGAGGCGGCCGGCGGCGATGCCCTGTTCGTCGAGACGGATGTGTCGCAAGCGGCGGCGGTTGAGGCGATGATTCGACGAACGATCGAAGCGTACGGCCGCCTGGACTGCGCCTTCAACAACGCGGGCACCGTGGGCGAGATGGGATCAACCGTAGAGTGCACCGAGGAGAACTGGGAGCACATCATCAGCACCAACCTCAAAGGCGTGTGGCTGTGCATGAAGCACGAGATTCCGCAGATGCTCGAACAGGGCGAGGGCGCTATCGTCAACATGTCCTCGGTTTCCGGCATTCGCGGCTTGCAGGACTTCTCCGCGTATACCGCATCGAAGGGCGGGATACTCGAACTCACGCGCACGGCCGCGCTGGAGTACTCCAAGCTCGGCGTCCGCATCAATGCGGTATGCCCGGGCAC
>CP070648.1:1630842-1634394 GCA_020354555.1 Armatimonadota bacterium
GGGGGGAACCGACCTCCGACGCCTCCTCCGCCGGAGGGGCACTCTCCGGCCCACCCTCCCGAGCGAGGGGTGGCTCATTGGCAGCCTCGCTCAGCGCCAGGTCGATCATGGCGCTGAGTTGCGCTGCGGTGGCGCGCTGGCCTTCCGGCACACCCACCGTGCTGGCGAGGTGCTCCAGGTACTCGCGCCCGCGTCCGTTGGTCAGGGCCAGCAGCTCGTCGCGGAGCCGCTCCTCTTCGGGGCTGCGCGACGCCTGAGCGGACGGTCGGTTCGGGGATGATGCCGGGGCACCACCGGCCGCCCGCTCAGGCTGCTCTTCGGGCTCGCGGTCGTACTTGACCCAGCCCAACTTTCGATCGATCTCCCAACGACCCTTGCGGTAGATGGGCAGCGCCTTGGGTGCCTTCACCTTGCCGGTGCGCTGGTCCACCTCGCACTCGACGGCGATCTTCGGCAGCTCGTACAGCTCGCGCCCGATGCCGAAGTGGACGGCGGCCCGCCGTGGATGACGAGCAACCGGGACAAGGTGCGGTCCTACCTGGCCCGCGTCGAGGGAGCGCAGGACGATGCGGCCTAGGCTCCTCGACCTGTTCTGTGGCGCCGGCGGAGCGGCAATGGGCTACCACCGCGCGGGCTTCGAGGTATATGGCGTAGACATCCATCCGCAGCCACACTACCTCGAAAGCGGGGCTACGGCCCTTATCCAGTCTGATGCCCTCGCATATCTCAGGGCTCTGATCGAGTGGCAGCCCAAGATCGGGGAGTGGGATGCCATCCACGCTTCGCCACCCTGTCAGGCCTATACCCGCAAGGCCGCGGATTGGGGCCGGAAAAGGAACCACTGGACCGAGCACCTAGACCTGCTGGGACCAACGCGGGAACTGCTCCGGGCGACTGGTCTGCCCTACGTCATCGAGAACGTGCCTGGGGCGCCAATCGACGCCCAGCTCGAACTCTGCGGCACCCACTTCGGGTTGCGGATCATCAAGCACCGCCTATTCGAGGCGAACTGGCCGCTCCCGATGGCCCCCGCCTCGTGCGACCACCGCGACGTTTACAACCCGTGGAGTGGCAAGGGCCGGTCGGCGGATCAACTCCGCGAGGCCCAAGGCACGCCGTGGATTCCGATGAGCGGCGGAGCCAGCCGGAAGGCTGGCGTGACGGGCGACCTGTTCAACGCCATCCCGCCGGCCTACACCGAGCACATCGGGCGTGCGCTGATGGCGTATCTCGCCGCGGAGCGTGCCGCATGATCGACGCCCTCCCCGGCTCC
Organism: Armatimonadota bacterium; assembly: GCA_020354555.1. Taxonomy (NCBI): domain Bacteria; kingdom Bacillati; phylum Armatimonadota; species Armatimonadota bacterium. The sequence goes on from CP070648.1 coordinate 1,632,116, forward strand.
GATGCACACGTCGAGATGGTGCTCCGCGCCGAAGGTCCGCTCACCCAAGCCCAACTCGCCCATCGCGTGTACGGCACCCCCGTGCATGCCACCGGGGACGCAGGCGAGGACCGCGCCCGACGGACGGCCATCCGCAACGTACAGGCTGCCATCCAGGCCATGCGTGAGCGAGGCGTACCGGTGGTGTCCGACGAGAACGGCGTGTGGTGCGCCAGAACGGCCCTAGAAGCCATGGAAGCCTACCGAGCCCTGCGACGACGTGCCCTCGGCCAGTTGCGTACCGCTGCTGCCGTGAAGCGGGCGGCGTTCGCCATGCAGCGGGCCGAGGCGAAGGTGGAGCCGCTGACATTGTGGGAGGCGGCGGCGTGAAGGCCGTTTACCGCTTCGTGGATCGCCACTTTGACAAGTTTCTGCTGCTGGCGTGTGTCCTGTCGGGGCTCTCGTTGGTGCTTCGGTGGTTCGGGCTATGACCGACAACCGCCTACTCCGCGTGTACGGCGTGGCCCTCGACGGCAGCGCCGAGACGGGCGGCGTGGATACCTGGCTCGACTACCTCGAAACGGACCTGCGCGCCATCAGCCAGCGCCGGTTGACGCGCGACCAGCGCGCCCGCCTGCTGCGGCTGCTCGAGGACGCCTACGCCAACAGCCGGCGGCGGCGATTGGAGCCGAAGGGACGTGCCGCGTGAGCCCCGCCACCTGTGACCGCATCCGCCAGTTGCGCTTTTCCGGGGTGCGCCCATCCTCCATCGCCGACCGGCTGCACCTGTCCACCGCCGAAGTTATCCGTGCCCTGGATGCCGACCTGACCGCGCTGAACATCCGTACCACGCGGCGATACCAGCGCTGCCAGTCGCGCGGCGGCTGCGTGCCGTCGGGGCGGATCGTGTCGCGCTCGTTCCCGATGGGGCTGGTGGAGCTGCCGTTGTGCAAGCGGTGTGGCGTGCCGATGCGGGGCAAGGGGCGGGCATCGAAGGTGAGCTGGCGGGAGCGGGGGAGGGGTGAGGAGTGACCCGCCCACGTCGCCGCGACAAGTTCTGGATGGTCACGCTGGCCGACCGGAAGCCGGAGATCTACCGCGAGGACGTGCCGATGTACTTCCCGCGCAAGCGCGACGCCATCGGCTACCGGCAGGAACTCGAAGGCGACCCGGACAACGACGACCACTTCATCGTCACCGAATCCGACGAGCCGTGGGACGCCATCGCGTGGCCGTGGCTGGAGGAGTGGGCGTGATCGCCTACCGCGACTCGTGGCCCTCCCTCGACCGACTGTGGGCCGCTCGCCACCAGCCGTTCCGCCATCCGTGGATGGGGGAGCAGCGGGTGTGCCCGGTGTGCTCCGGGCTGTACACGGCGGGGGAGTGGAGCGCCCATCGACGGAGCGTGGCGCATCGAACGAATCGGGAGCAGCGGCGGTGAACCTCCACGCCCTCCTCGGAGACTGCATCGCCATCTGCATCGGCCTGTTGGCCGGTGGGATGGTGGGGTGGGTGGCGCGGTGACGGGCATGCGCGACCACACCTTCGGCTGCACATGTCAGCGACATGTGCGACCTTGGAAACGGTCGGAGCATTGGAGCGCGGCAGAGGTCGCGTTCCTCGAACGCTGGTACGGCATCTGGCCCGACGAGAAGATCGCGAAGCGGCTCGGACGCACGGCCGTCGGGGTGGATGTGAAGGCCGGCCGGCTCGGCATCCGCAAGCGCGACAACGGCTACACCGCCCGTGAGCTCGGCCGTCTGCTCGGGACGGATGCGACTGTCATCAGCAAGCAGTGGCTTCGGCGCGGCCTGCTCATGGCTCACCACGGCTATCGGCAGGGACCATCGCCGGTACACCTGATCCCGCACGCCGAGGTCGAGCGGTTCATCGTCGAGCATGGCGAGTGGATCACCGCGGCCAACATCCCGGCCGACTCGCCGTTCCGCTTCCTCGTCGAGTCCCACCGCTGGTATTCGCTGCCCGAGCTTGTGGAGATTACCGGCCGTACCAACCTGGACGTTGACATCCGGGCCGGACGCATCGCGGCCCGCAAGCGGGGGACGTGGTGGATGGTGCCGGCGTCGGAACTGCCGAAGATCCGACGGCTGCCGCCCGATGCTCGTTCGGAGGCTGTATGGAGGCGCGCGAGTCGGCTTCGCGTGCGGCGCAACCGGCGCAAGGGACTCGCCGCATGACCCGAGATACCGCACATGCGTTCGAGGCACCCCGACGATGACGCAACGCAAGAGGGCGACCCACTTCGCCCTCATGGATACCGCCTTCGCGGCCGACCGCAA
>CP070648.1:1634494-1639409 GCA_020354555.1 Armatimonadota bacterium
CCTCGACCGCTCGACGCTCGAGATCAGAGGGACGGATCCGGACACCGGGGGGGCGCTCTACCGAGTGATCGGCGATGAGCACATAGAGGGCGACGTTGACCGAAAGACGAGGAGGTACATCCGCACCCGGGTTCCTCGCGAGCCGGGCAAGGGGCTCCACGTTCCGAAACAAGAGCTAAAAGGCGCTGATATGTTCCAGGTGGTCCAGATGCCATGGGATGCCTGCACCGACGCGGTACGCGACTTCATCCTCGCTAGTGAGTTCACCAACGTGGACTTCCTCGAAATGGGAGAAACGTTCTGACGGGCGCGTTGGCGGGCGAACCGCGTGCCATGCACGACTACACCGGTCGCGAACCGGAGCCAACGGAGACTAAGCTTCTGCCTGCAGTTGCGCAGACCACGCAGCCTGATGACGACCGTGCTCCTGGGTTGGGCGACAATCCTCGGCCGAGGGATCGCCGTTGACACGCCCGCGGCCGCGTTGCTATAATTCCCGCGCTTCAGGGCACGGATAGGCTGGATTCATAGGACGGGAGCAGTCGCGGAGACGCTGCCGCCGGGGCGGCCCTTCGCTGTCGAAGCAACGTGGAAGCAGCCAGCGGCCCCGAGCTGTACGGAACGGCGCGAACCGATGCGCCGCACCGCCACTCCGTTGCTTCGTCCGCATTGCTCCCGATGACGCAGGTCAGCACCAGCCGTGCAACGCCGCCGTCTGGAGCCGCGCGGAGCAGCCGCCGGCGGGAAGAGGCTGAGTTCCTGCACCCATCGGCACCGCGGGCTGACGGAGGTACTGGTTGCGGATTCTTGTCGCCGCAGCCGGGATGGGAGGGATCATGCTACGGGTAGCGGTCGTCGGATGCGGCCATTGGGGCCCCAACCTCGTACGCAATTTCTCGCAGCTGCCGGCGTCACGGGTCGCGGCGATCTGCGATCTCGACCCGGACAGCATCGAACGCGCGCTGCGGCTGGCGCCCGACGCGCGAACGACCACGAGTCACCGCGAACTGCTGGATCGCGATTCGATTGACGCGATAGCCATCGCGACCGCAGCCCCCACTCACTATGACATAGCGCGCGACAGCCTCCTCGCGGGCAAGCACGTCTTCGTCGAAAAACCGATGTGCCTGAACGCAGCCGAGGCGGGAGCGCTGGTCGAGCTTGCGCGGCAGCGACGCCGCGTGCTCATGGTCGGCCATCTGCTCAAATATCACCCGGCGATCGCATATCTCAAGGAATACGTCGAGTCGGGGCGCCTGGGAGAGCCGCTCTACTTCCACTCCCAGCGTCTCAACCTCGGGGAGGTGCGCCGCGATGAGAACGCGATGTGGTGCCTCGCGCCGCACGACATCGCTGTCGCGGGCTACTTGCTCGGGCGCGAGCCGACGACGGTTGCGGCGGTCGGCCAGAGCTACTTGCGCCGGCCGGTTCAGGACGTGGTCTTTCTCACCATGCATTACGGCGACGGCATGCTCGCCCACGTCCACGTGAGCTGGCTCGACCCGCACAAGATTCGCCGCATGACCATCGTCGGCAGCCGGCAGATGGCGGTGTTCGACGACATGGAGGCGAGCGAGAAGGTGCGGATCTACGACAAGGGGGTTGACTTCCCCAACGGCGACTACCACAGTCACGACGCCGCGCTGTCGCTGCGGGTGGGCGACATTTTCATCCCCAAGATCGAGACGATCGAGCCGCTGCGCGCTGAATGCCAGCACTTCGTGGATTGTGTCACGAACGGCGCGCACCCGCGCACCGACGGCGAGGAGGGAGTGCGCGTCGTGCGCGTGCTCGAGGCTGCGGAGCGCTCGCTCAGCACCGGTGGCCAGGTCGTGTCGGTCGAGGCGCCACCGATGGCCGCGCGCACCGGCGCGTTGCACGGAGACTAAACCTCGTGAGGATACTGTGTGTTGCGGGCAGTCGCGGCGAGCGCGCCAAGCTGTCGCCGGTCATCGCCCGGCTCGAACGCGACCAAGATCTCACCTGCACCTATGTTTCGCGTTCGGGAACAGTGCCGACATGGGATGCCGGTTCGCCGCCTCCACCGGCGCTGAGCCTGGAGGTCAATGACGCGACGCCGGTGCTGCGCGCCGGGGCGGTTGTGCGGTGGCTGGAGCCGCAGCTCGAAGAACTCCGGCCGGAGATCGTATTGATCTGCGGCAGCTCCGATGCGGCAGTCGGCGCAGCGCTTGCGGCATCATTCCCCGGCATCCCGCTCGCGCATCTCGACGCGGGCGTCGTCGCAGACTCCGGCCCGAACTCCCGCTTGCTCGACCAGGCGTCCACCTTCCTGATCGCCCCCCACATCGAGGCGGTGCAGCGACTCGCGCAGCGCGGGATGGAGGACGCGGCGTTCCTGTGCGGCGACACGCTCGCCGATGGGCTGCCTGCCGAAGCGGCGCCCGTTGCCGTCGACGCGGACGCCCCGTGCCTATGCTATCTCGGGGGAGCGGCGCTGGAATCCGCAGGGCTGCCAATCGTCCTTGCGGCTCTGATCGGGCTCGCAAAGCCGTTCCTCCTACCGGCAGGTCCACCGGCGAGGATCCGCCTCGGAGAGGCATTGCGGAAAGCCCAGGCGCACTCAGGTGAAGCGCCTTCGGGGGAAGCCGCACAAGGACCGGCCACGCAGCGCGTCGTCCTCCAGGACGCGATCCGCATCGTCGAGCCGATGGACTACGCAGCGATGCAAGCGGCGGTCGCTCGCGCGCCGGTGGTGATAACCGACAGCCCGACTCTCCAGCGGGAATGTTACTTCCACGGGACGGTGGCGGTCGGCCTGGCACCTGCGGGCTTCCCGGACGCGGAACGCAGCGGCTGGGTGCGGCCGGTGGCGATGGATGAAGAAGCCATTATGAAGGCCGCGCAAGCGCCTCCGCCGACGACCGCCCCGGAGGTCGAAGCACACCGCGGCGCCGGCGAACGGGCCGCCAGTTTCGTGACGGGACTATGAGCGCGCTGAAGATTGCAGTCATCGCCGCCGAGAGAGCCGGCTTCGTGAGAGCCGCCCCGCTGCTCGCCGAGCTGCGCCAACGCTCGGACTGCGAGGGCCAGTTCATCTTCGCCGGTGAGGAGTATGTGCCCCACGCCAACTCGGACCTGTTCCGCGACGTTGGGCTCCCATACGCTGACGTGATAATCGGCGCGTCGGAGGGGACGGCTGGGCAGCGACTGGCGAAGGTGATGGCGGGCTGTGAGAGGCTGTGCGGCAGCCGCGAGCTGGGCGCAGTCGTGCTGGTCGGTTCGTCCAACGTGATCCTCGGGTGTAGTGTGGCGTGCGCTCGCGCCGACTTCCCGGTCGCACACGCAGATGCCGGGCTGCGCGCGCCCGGCATCGCGGGTAGGACGAGCTTGGCGGCGCAGATAGACCGGTTGTCGAGCGCGCTCATGGCGGCGTCCGAGCAGGCGCACGATCAACTGCTCGATGAGGGCGCGCCGGAGGAGTCGGTGGTGCTCACCGGCAGCCTGGCGTGTGACGCTGTCGCTCGCTGCATCGAGCGGGCACGGGCCGAGGGCGTGGTCGCGGGCGCCGGTCTGGAAGCGAAGGGCTATGTGTTCGTCGTAGTGGAAACGCCGGAGAACATCGAGCATCTCGCGAATCTGCGCAAGCTCGTCAGTCTCCTCGCGATGGTGCAGGACCGCGTGCCGGTCGCGCTCAGTGTGCATCAGCGCCTCGTCAACCGGCTCGAAAGTTGGCAATGCGCCGAGACCATCGCCGATTTGCCCCGGCTGTCGAGCGTGGAGCCGTCGGGCTACGCGGCCTATCTTTGCCTACTCGATTCTGCGCGACTCGTGCTGACCGACGTCGGGGGCGTCCAGGACGAAGCGACGTTCCTCGGGGTGCCGTGCCTCACTCTAGCGAAATCCACCGACCGCGCGGCGACCGTGGCGCATGGCGGCAACTTCGTCGTCGGCCTCAATGCCGACCACGCACTGCAGGCTGTCGAGGCGGTGCTGGAGAATGATGACGTCGAACCCACGATGCCGAGCGGGTGGGATGGCCGGGCAAGCGAACGGATCGCGGACGCTTTGCTCGCGGCGGCGGAGCGAAAGGAAATGGCATGAGGCTACTGGTTACCGGCGGCGCCGGGTTTATCGGCAGCAACTTCATCCGCTATATCCTCAACCGCGGCCCCGACTGGGAAGTGGTCAACCTCGATAAGCTCACCTACGCCGGCAACCTGGACAACCTCGCCGACGTCGAAGCCGACCCGCGCTATACCTTCGTCAAGGGCGACATCTGCGACAACGAGACCGCTCGCCGCGCGGCTCAGGGATGCAGCGCCATCGTCAATTTCGCCGCCGAAAGCCACGTCGATCGCTCGATCAGCGATCCCAGCGGGTTCCTGCGCACTGATATTTTCGGCGTCTATGTCCTACTCGAAGTCGCGCGCGAACTCGGCATCCAACGCACGATTCAGATCAGCACCGACGAAGTGTACGGCGCCATCGAGCACGGAGCATTTACCGAAGAGGACCGGCTGCGACCGAGCAACCCGTATTCGGCGAGCAAAGCCGGTGGCGAGCTGCTCGCTCGTTCGTACTGGTATACCTACGGCACGCCGGTCATCGTGACGCGCGCGACGAATAACATCGGACCCAATCAGTACCCGGAGAAAATGGTGCCCCTGTTTATCACCAACGCGCTCGAGGACGAGCCGCTGCCGGTCTACGGCGACGGGCGTCAGATGCGCGATTGGATGCATGTCGAGGACCACTGCCGCGCGCTGCATCTCATTGTCGAACGCGGCGAACCGGGCGAGATCTACAACATCGGCGGCGCGCCTGTCGCAACGAACCTGGAGGTGGCCCGGGCGAACCACGAAAAGCACGGAAAGACCCCCGACATGATTCGGCCTGTCAAGGACCCCCCGGGCCCCGACCGCCGAAATGCCGGGGACACCTCCAACCGGAGGGC
>CP070648.1:1639509-1653376 GCA_020354555.1 Armatimonadota bacterium
GACGTCGGCCAGGGCGAGGAAGAGGTGCGCGTCAGCAAGGAGAAGGCGAAGGTTCTCCGGGTGGAGCCGATCATGATTGACGCGCGCGAGGAGTTCACCGAGGAGTGGCTGAGCAAAGCGATCCGCGCCAACTCGGATTACAACGGTTATCCGGTCTCTACGTCCATGACGCGACAGCTCGTCGCGCGCATCGTGGCGCAAGAGGCCAGGGCGCGCGGGTGCGACGCGGTCATGGAGGGCTCCACCGGCAAGGGCAATGACCAGTACCGCATGCACAACGTGTTCAAGATGTTCGCCCCGGAACTCGAGGTGCTCGTGCCGGTACGCGACTTCGACCTGACGCGCGCGGAAGAGGAAGTGCTGTGCCGCGAGTGGGGCGTGCCGGTGACCGAGACGATCACCGGCGGCGACGACAAGACGATGTGGTGCCGCTCCATTGCGTCGGGGGCGATTGACCTCAACCAGGAGTTGCCGCGCGACATCTGGCTGTGGTACGTGCCGCCCGAGGATGCGCCTGACGAGCCGGGCATGGTGGAGATCGAGTTCCGTGCGGGGCTGCCGGTCGCGCTCGATGGGAAAGAAATGCCTCTGGGCGAATTGATACCCGCGCTCAACGAGGTCGGCGGCCACCATGCCATCGGCCGGATTGACATGTTCGAGGACGGCATCATGGATCTCAAGAGCCGTGAGATCTACGAGGCGCCGGCCGCTCATATCATCCTCAAACTGCACCGCGACCTCGAGCAGCAGTGCCTGCTCAAGGACGAGATTCAGTTCAAGAAGATGATTGACGCCAAGTGGGCGTACATGACGTATCACGGCGAGTGGTACCTGCCACTGAAGCGCGCGCTGGACGCGTTCATCGCGGAAACTCAGGACGTGGTTAACGGCCGGTTCCGCGTCAAGCTGTACAAGGGCAACATCGAGATCGCGGCGCGGGAATCGGCGACATCGCTGTTCTCGCCGGAGATTCGCTCGATCAAGGCCCGCGGGTTCGACCAGCGCTGGTGCGCGAACGCGGCAAAGGTGCGCGGCCTGCCGTTCGAGATCATCGCCAAGCGCCAGCGCGTGATGGACGAGAGCGGGTAGGCAACCCACGGCAGTCACGTGGCCGAGCAGGCTGCGAGCAGTCGGATGGCGCCGCAGGCCGTCGGAGGGTGATCGTGTCCCTGAGCGTCGACGACCGGGCGTTGATGGGCATGGCGGTCGAGTCGGTTGGGGTTGACGCCGGCGGCTTCGAGGTCCTGAGCCCAGGCGCGCGCGTGACTCTGACCAAAGCCGGGGAGCTTGCCGTTCACCAGCGCATCGGCGCGCAACGGGAACTCTTGCATTGCACGTTGCCCCCGCATCTCGCTCCATGGCGCTTGGAGACGCGGACGCCGTTTCGCTGCGTCCTGGTTTCCGACGGCCTCCGGCTGACGGTGCAGGGGGACTCGGTCCTCCGCTTCGCGCCGCAGCAGCCGCTGCGGCTCGGCTTCCGTGGCGGTTTCCGGCCGCACTACGCGCAGGAGGCCAAGGGAAACTGGTTGATTCTCGATGACCGCGGCGGGTGCGGGTTCTACGGGATCCCGGCGCGGCCGACGGAAGCTGAAGGTATGGACGGCGCAGCGTGGGAACTACGCAGTCATGTCATGCGATGGGACGAGTTATGGGTGGCGATCTGCCCGCCCCGCCCGCGCGACGAAGCGAGGTACGCGCAGTCCATCGAGCATGACGCGCCGCCTTTCGGCGATGACGTCGTCCGCGAAGCGGCGAAGCACTGCCAGGTATTCGTAACCCACGCGCAGTGGGCGGCGGATGCGCCGGAGTGGTGCGAGAACCCTCCCGGCTCGGACTACAAGCACCCAATACCGTGGGCGTCGGCCCGCCACGTCCCGGCCGATCCCGGCACCTTTGCGCGGCAGCGCGATCTCGCACAGGGCCTGGGAATGAAGTTCGTCCCCTACCTCAGTCCGTACTACTCGAACGCGCCCGATCTGCTCGGCGAGATGAACCGCGTGCTGGATGAGTACCACGTGGACGGCCTCTACTTCGACGGCTGGGTTGGACATCGCGACGATTTCCGCGCAGCCTACGAGATGATCCGCGGAGCGCGGGCGCTGCTCGGCGACCGCATCCTCTACCTCCACTCCAGCTCCGAGCCATACGGAAAGCCTGAGGTCTACTGCCCGTTTGTCTATGCGTACACCGATTTCATCCTGAGCGGCGAAGCGGGCCGGGGCGCGCTGAACGAGGGCGACTTCCTGCGCTACGTCGTGAGCCAATATCAGATCAGCAACGCGGTCGGTGTCTGGTGCTACTACGGGTCCATGGGTTTGGACGGGTACCATGACGTGCCGCCGACAACCGAGCATATCAAGGCGGCGCTGCGACACCACGCGCGGATCTGGCGACAGACGCAGGTTCTGTGGACGCACAAGATCGGCTGGTTTCGATACCCCGAGGAGTTCGCGCGCTTCGATCGCGAGTATTACACCTGCCTGGCCCAAGAGCGCGAGAAAGCTCAGGACGCCTGAGGCCGACTTGTCCGCGACGAGGGGGCCGGGATGCGCCCCTGTCCGCACGGCTACCTCCGTTCGTCCATCCACTCGCGGATCAACTCGTTACCAGCGGCGCCATCGTCAGGCAGTCGATCGAGCAGGCACGGCGAAGAGACAGAGCAGCGTTTTCAGTTCACCGGAACGAATCAACGAGCACGGTGATGCCGGATCCGACGCAGCTTCCCAGGATCAGACCGAGGAAGAACGGCAGCGACCGGCGGTAACCCGCGAACCCCCAGAAGCGCAGGATCAAGCCCTTGCTGAGCCACGCCAGGAGGATCGAGGACCAGTCCCAGTACACGGTGTTGATCTGTGAAATCGCCAGGCCGACGGGATGGAGCGGCCAGCCGACGAACCGTAGATGCGCCAGGGACAGCAAGCCAGCCCCCGCGCCGCCGAGCGCCATGAAGCCCGCTGATGTCCACTGCGGCGGCCGCGGATTGGTCAGGCAATCCGCCACCCATCCCCAGTGCTGTCGCGGCGACATCTGGAAGTACCAGACATATCCTCCCAGCCAGCCGTGGTCATGGCCCACCTTGAGATACACGATGAATGTCGTCAGCAGACTGACCACTAGTGCGCCGGCCATGACCCAGAACACCGGCCGGGGCCGCAGGCGGACGTCGTCAATCGTCTTGAGGGCATGTGACCCGGTGCCCATGACGAAAAGCTGAATGTCGCCCGCCCAGACGAACGTGAGCCCGAGGGCGGCGAGCCCGCGCGCACCGAAGGCGTCGGTGCCGGTCAGGTTGACCATCATCGGCCCCGGCGATACCGGCGCGCGCAAGCGACCCACGCCCGTCTGCGCCAAGATGCGCGTCGTGCCGAAGAAGACGAGCAGAGCCAGCGTGAGATACGGCAGCACCATATAGAGCGGCATGCCGGTGCGGGCCAGGAAGCCGATCATGTAAGCCAGCCCGATACCGCCCGCGATGAGCATCCCCCTCTGTGACAACACCTCTCCCCCACCCTGGCCGCCGTTCCACGCGTCAGTCAACCGTCGGCGCAGAAACCGCCGCGCCATCCACAGCGAAGCCACTGCCAGGACGAGCAATGCGCCCACCTGCTGGCTGGCCAAGGCCGAGCCTCCTGCGGCATGCGGCTCGCCAGGACCCGTGTCGCCCAGGCCGATCCGACCGAGCGACCAATGCTCGAATTGGGTCACGAGGTAGAAGACCCAAATGCTCAGGGATACGTCGAGGTTGATGAGATACGTGATGCCGACGACCAAGGGCTGCACGGAGAAGACCATGTCGAAGCCGAGGTTCGGGAACGTGACCGTCTTGCCGAGCGGTATTCCGGGCAGCGCGCTGAGCGCGGACACCGCACTCGGCAGCCAGTTATAGAGCTGAAGAAAGCAGGCCAGTCCGAATCCCGCCCACATCGGCGCACTGCGCAGCAGGCCCGCCCCCTGGACGGACTGTGCCAGCCCCAGAGGCACCGTCGTCAACGGATACGTCAGCCGCTCATTCTCGACCCACTGCGGGCGCATGAGAACCATGAGCGCGATGCTGACCAAGAAGAACGCGCACGCGAACAGCCCCCACCAGAGCAGCGGCCGCAGCCAGACGTCCCAGGGGATAGACACGCCGGCGGGCATGCCCTCGTAGACCCATCGAACCGCCGAAGCCTGGTGCGGCGCGGCCCAGCCGGGTATCAGCGGCACGAGAAGCTGCGACCAGCGATTCTCGGGAGTCGCGAAGTAGATCGGGCCGGTCGTGATGCCGAAGATGTACCCACCGAACCCCATGGTGGGAACGGTGCACGCGACCATGAGGGCCGAGTAGATGACGACCAGTTCCCCTGGCCCGAGCCCCCACCTCCTGCGCGCCCGGCCGAGCAGCGCGCTGGCCAACGTCACAGCAAAGAGGAGAAAAATGACGCCGATGGTGTTGAAGTGATCGGTGAAGCCGTTGTAGCGGTTCACCATGATGTAACTGCGCGCGCCGAGGAAGTTGAGCAGCACGCACAGCGCAAGGGCGATGGCCAGGGCGCGCGGTGTCACCCCGCGCACGCCTGCGCTTGAACTGGAGGTCTGCGTCTCGCGTACCGAGCGATCGCCCACGGGGCTATCTCACTGCCCGGCGGGAGAGCAAGCTGCCGCTGTCGCAACCGTGTCCGCGCGGGACCGTGGGAGCGAGCATTCGGCGTCATCCCCAAAGCTGCGTCGCCTCTGGGCGGCGCCGGGATTTGGAGTGTGTGGCATTAGCGGAGGGCCGCTGATGGTGCAAGGCGCCAGGGGTGCCTTTCCTGAGCGCGGCCCTCGCTGCACCAAACTTTCTTGCGGACGAGGTTCTTGAGATGAGCACCGAAGCCCACGAGTCATTCCGATAAAACAGGGACCTCGATGGGATGACCGAGTTCGGCCAGCCGACCGGCCTAAGGCCCCGCTACTCAGCGGTGTATCCAAGTGCCCGCAGCTTCTCCAGCAGGTCTTTACTCAGCGACTGCATCTGGATGCGCCGGTACGGTTCCAACCTGTCCTGCGTCTCCTCGCAGTAGTCGCGCAGTGTTCGATGCAGCTCGGAGTCCGCGTCAATTGGCAGCGGTTTACGCTGGTCCGGGTCGCGCGCCAGATCATAGCGCTCCCAGACCCCTGCTTCGGGGATGGGCGGTTCCGCCAGGAGATCCTTGACCGAGTAGATGAGCGTCTCATCTCCCATCCTGACGCCGTAGCGGTGAATGCTGAAGCTCCTGATGTAACCGCACTCGCTGAAGATAGGACGAGCTTCGAAGTCGCCTATCACTGGGCGGCCTCTGAGTCCCGTCGGCACAGTTATCCCCGCGAGCCGAAGAAGGGTCGGCGTGAGATCAATGTTGCTCATGGGCGTGGCGACCTTCCGCGGCGCCTCGCCGGGCACTCGTACGATGCATGGAACATGAAGCAATTCGCGGTAGAGTGTCAGCATGTGGCGGAGGCCGTCGTGATCCAGCCACTCCTCGCCGTGATCGGAGACAACCGCGACCACGGTACCGGCGTCGTCCTCGATCTCCCGCAGGATGCGTCCCACGCGCCGGTCGGCCTGCCGGATGGCTCCATCGTACAGCTCATGCAGCACCTCTACTTCGAGGCGCGAGCACTCCTTGTCGCTGGACGGATGTGGCGTGATCTTAGGGCGCCTGATGTCGAGGCCAAGCGGCGGGTCGCCGTTGCGTGCCCTGGGCCTGACGCTGTCGAATTTCGCCTTCAGCTCGGGGGTGATGTCCTTCGACCGATAGGGCAGATGTGGGTCCCACAGGTACATGAACACGAAGTACCTGTCCCCCTTGTGCCGTGACAGCCAGTTGCAGCAGCGCTTGAGCATCGCGTCGTCCTGGCGGTCGGCGTGCATGAACGCCTCAAAGCCTTGCTGGAAGTTGCACTCGCGGGTGATTATGAAGTGGGCGGAAAATGCTGCGGTGGCATAGCCGGCGGCGCGAAAGTATTCCGCAAGCGTTATGGCCTCATCAGCCACGCGCCCCGGGCTGCGGCCTCGCACCTCGTGCGGGTACTTGCCGGTCAGGAGGGCGGCGTTCGAAGCGAACGTGTAAGGCGCCGCGGAATACGCATTGTCGAACTGCGTCGCCGTCGCCGCAAAAGCGTCGATATTGGGGGTCAGGCCTTTCTCGGACCCGTACGAGCCGACGTGATCGGCGCGCAGCGAATCCACCACGATAATGATGAATCGCTCCGGGCTGGACTGTGAGGCGGCGCGCGATAACCACAGCGCAAGCGCCGCTATTGCCAGCACCGCCAGGCATATCACCAACCAGAGTCGCTTCATGCCACGGTCATTATACAAGATCACGCGCTGCCTGCGGCGACGATGCGCGTGTAGGAACTGGAGCAATCATGTGGGTCAAGCCAAACCGGCGACGCGGCAACAGCCGTCAGTCGCCGACGTAGCCCAGCGTGCGCAGTTTCTCCAGCGTCTGCCTGTCAGGCAGTTCGGGCTGTTGCTTCAGGTACGGCTCGAGCCTCCGTGCAGTGTCGGCGCGGTAGCGCGTCAACAGACAGCGCAAGTGCGCTGGTGCCGATTCCAGGGTGCCTGGCGCCTGTTGCCTGGGGTCGCGCCTCAGGTCGTAGTATTCCCACATACCGCCTGCCGGTATGGGCGGCTCCCTAGGCAGATCCTTTACCGAATAGATCAGGGCGCCGGCATCGAGGCGAACGCAGTAGCGGTAGATCTCCGACTCCAGCGAGTATCCCGCTTCTGCGAACACAGGCCGCGGCCCGAAATCGTCGAACACGGGCTGTCCCTTGACGCCGCCGGGCTGAGGTATCCCGGCGAGAGCGAGGAGCGTTGGCATCAGGTCGAGGTTGCTGACCGGCGTGTCGGTGACGCGCTGCGTCTCTCTGGGGGCGCGGATGATGAACGGGACGTGGAGCAGTTCGCGGTACAGGGTGAGTTTGTGACGCAGGCCCCCGTGGTCAAGGAATTCTTCGCCGTGGTCCGATAGAAGCGCGACAACTGTTCGCGGCGCCGCGCCGATCGCCTCCAGCACGCGGCCCACACGCTGGTCTGCCTGGCGCACTGCCCCGTCGTACAACTCGTGAAGGACTTCCACCTCCAACGGCGAGCACTCCGCGTCATTCGACGGGTTCGGGGTGAGCTTGGGGCGTCTGATATCGGGCGCGAGCGGGGGCCATCCCTTGGCCACGCTGGCGCGCACTTTGGCACACTTGGCCTGCAGCTCGGGGCTGAGATCCTTCGCGCGATAGGGCAGATGCGGGTCCCACAGGTACAGCAGCACGAAGTACCTGTCATCGCGGTGTCGCGCGAGCCAACGGCGGCAACGCTCGACCATGGCATCGTCCTGCCGATCCTGCTGCAGCAGCCACTTGAATCCCTGGTTGAAGTTGCACTGCCGACTGATGATGAAATGAGACGAGAAGGCGGCCGTCTCATACCCCTGGGCGGCGAAACACTCGGCAAGCGTCACGGCCTCGTTGGCCAGTCGCATGCCGCGCAGGGCTCTCACCTCGTGTGGGTACCGCCCGGTGAAGAGCCCCGAATTGGAACCGAAGGTATGCGGAGCGACCGAGAACGCGTCTGCAAAACGCACTCCTCCTGCGGCGAAGGCGTCGATGTTCGGAGTCAGATCCTTGCTCGACCCGTAGCATCCGACGTGATCCGCGCGGAGCGAGTCAATCACGATGAGGATGAATCGCTCAGGGGCGTTGCCGAACCGGTCGCGCCGCACGCGGCCGCCAAGTATGAGCAGCGCCGCTGCCACGAGCGCCACAACCCCGATCGGTATCACCCATTTCCTCATGCTGCATCTTTCCTGGTAGCCATAATGGCCGTCTCGCGACGGGTGACCAGCGACCGAGCCGCACGCGGGCTCGAGTGGAGCTTTCCCTGCGGAGTAGGAGATGATCTGGCGCGAACACAGCGCTCAGGAAGTACCGGCTTATGTGTGCGAAGCACCGAGCTAGACCTGCCAATCTGTGTACCGAGCCGGCGGCAGGAGTAGAGTTCCGGATGACGATTGAGCTGCTGTACCGTCGGGCTGCGTCGGCTGCGCAAGGACTGTAAGGACTATAACATCGCCGCCACGACCCGGTCAAGACAAGCCGCGAGGCGGCCCCGCCGATTCGCCGCAAGAAGGTAGGTGTCGCTTCCATGCCGTATCATATCGGGTGGCAATGGCCCCGGAATCGCGTCAGCCGACGCGCGCCCGAATTGTGTCGATGAGATGGTCTCGCGGGAGATATCGTTAATGCGCGCCCTGCAGCAGACGCGCAGCGGCCGGTGGCCGATGGCGGTCCTCGCGTCGACTCGGTGGGACGTCCAGCGCGAGGGGCTACCAGCTGACGACCGCAGGCTAACGAATGGAGTCGAGCCGCGAAAGCGTGCGCGCACGAATGACGCGCGCTGGGCGCGCGACGTCCGCAGCGTTATCGGGAGAAATCACCATCGCGCCGTGACGGCAGTGCGCCCGGGCACGCGTCAGAGCGGGCGCCGCCAGAATTGACCTGATGCTCTTCAACTCCCCAACCTTCCTCTGGTTCTTGGTGATCGTCTACTTCATCTTTCGGCTCCTGCCGCAGGGGCGCCCGCGCACCATCTTCCTCATCCTCGCCAGCTACGTCTTCTACATGTCGTGGAACCCGCCGTTTGTACTGCTTCTCCTTTTTTCTACCGTGCTCGACTACAACGTCGGGCTGGGCATGGCGCGCACGGAGAGTCCTCGGCGGCGTAGAGCGCTGCTCCTGATGAGCGTGGTGGGCAACCTCGGCGTACTTGGCTTCTTCAAGTATGCCAACTTCTTCATGGCCAACTTCCAGGTGCTGGTGCGCGCAGTTGGCGTCGCCTTCCAGCCACAACCGTATAACATCGTATTGCCGCTCGGCATCTCGTTCTACACCTTCCAGACCATGAGCTACAGCCTCGACGTCTACCGCGGGGCGCGCGAGCCGACGCGCGACTGGCTCAACTTCGCCCTCTACGTGACGTTCTTCCCCCAACTTGTCGCCGGGCCGATCGTGCGCTCGGGCCAGTTCCTGCCCCAGGTCGAGCGGCACCAAAGATTCCAGTGGCCCGCGTTCAGCATGGGATGCAATCTCATCCTGATGGGCCTGATTAAGAAGATGCTACTGGCGGACAATCTGGCGGTGTTCATCAACCGGGTATGGGCCGATCCCGCTGGGGCGAGCATGAGCGAGGCGTGGTTTGCGCACTGGGGCTTCATAATGCAGATGTACTTCGATTTCTCCGGCTACACCGACATTGCCCGTGGGCTCGGGTATCTGTTCGGGTACCGCTTGCCGCTCAATTTCACCTTGCCCCTGCTCGCGACAGGAATCCGGGACTTGTGGCAGCGCTGGCACATCACCTTGTCCTCATGGGCGCGCGACTACATCTACCTTCCCCTGGGCGGCTCCCGTCGGGGAGCAGCCCGGGCCGATCTGAACTTGTTCGTCACGTGGTCTCTCATCGGCCTCTGGCACGGGGCGAGCTGGACCTTCGTGCTGTTCGGGATGATGAACGGCGTCTATCTCGTGTTGGAGCGCAGGATCTTCGGGCGCCGGCGGCTGACGGACCTCACGGGCTGGCGGCGGGTGATCGCGGTGCTTGTCACCTTCGAACTTTTGTCGCTGAGCGGGATTCCGTTCCGAGCGCAAGGCATGGCGGACGTCTTTACTATGCTGAGGCACATGTTCGTGCCAGGCGCGGCGCCCGCCACAGCGGCTCCTTGGGGCGTGCATATGTGGGGGACTTTCCTGGTGGCCGTCATCGGTCACGGCCTCGCCTTCTCGCGCAGATGGGACCCGACGCTACGGGGTTATCCCCCCTGGGTCGTGCCATTACTCTACGGGGCCGCGGCGGCAGGGATCATGCTGTACGGTGCAACTGGGAATGAGTTCGTCTATTTCCAGTTCTAGGTCTGACTTGGGATGAACTCGTATGGTTCGACAACCAGGCGGCGAGTGATCCTGGCTTCGGCGCTGGTGGTTGTGGGCCTGGGCCAGGTCGGGCGCCTGCCCGTGCCGTTGGCGTACTGGCACAGCACGGAGCGGGTGTACCGCACAGCGATCCAGAGAGCGCACGGCGAGGCGCGCCGCGCCGACGTCCTGCTCCTAGGCGACTCCCGCATCCAGTTCGGCCTCAGGGCTGACGAGTTGGCCCGGCATCTGCGCCTTCCCGGGATGGGAGCGCGCTCACCTCACGTCGTCAACCTCGCGGTCTTCGGCGGCATTCCGCCGGGCGCACTGTGGCTTTGGCGGCAGGCGACGCAGTCGCGCCGCGACTCGGGTCCGCAACTCCTTCTGCTCGGCGCGGCCGACATTGATCTGACGGCCAGGAGTCCTGGCCGCGACTATTCTGTGAGGTATCTCTACGACGCTCGCGCCGCGTCATGGCTGGCCTGGTCGGGGCAATACGACGACGCTGCCACCTTGCTGACGTTTCGCGCGTTTCCGTTCTATGCCAGGCGCCGGACGATCGGAAATCTCCTTATGAGACGCGAGCAGACGCTTCTCGTGATCCGCCGTGAGGAACGAGGCGGCCGGTGGTTGCCCATGTACTGGGACTGGTACCGGGACTATCGCATTGACTCCTTCCAAACCCGCTGCCTCGAGCAACTGATCCGCGAGGCCAAAGCCCGCGGCACACGCGTCGTCGTCGTGGCACCGCCGGTGGAACGAGGCTTGCTGAAGCTGGGAGCGGGGGCGCTGCCTCCGCCGGGCATCGAGGCCGGCACCGGGTGGCGCGCGTCCGCGGACCGGTCGAAAGCCCCGCTGGTGCTGTTCCACGCCGCCATGGCGGATATCGTCAGCCGCACCGACGTGCCTTACTTCGACTACTTGACGCCTCAGGACTCGGTGCGGTTCGGGTACGATGCATCCGCACACCTATCCCCGGAGAGCGCCGTGGAGTTCAGCCGCGAGATCGCGGAGCGCATCAACCGCGAACTCGCGTCCGAGACTGGCAGCGAGCGCATCGCTCAGGTCAACGGAGGCCGCGCGCCAGCGGAGGGGTTGCAGGCCGGAGAACCGTAGGCGGATGCAGCATCGAGGCGCGATAGGCAAACCGCGCACATCAGCAATCTATCCGGCGGTATTCCTGACTTCCGCCGGCGTGCTGATGCTTCAGGTCGCGCTGACGCGGCTGTTCTCTTTCACGCTGTGGTACCACTTCGCGTACGTGGTCATCAGCGTGGCGCTGCTGGGATACGGCGCCAGCGGGGCGCTCCTATCGGCGTTCCCCGGCATTCTGCGGGGCAACCTCCCGCGGACGCTTTTTGCCTGCGCGACGGGGTGCGCGGTGGCGATTCCGGCAGGTCTACTGGTGTACGCGCATACGCCGTTCTACCCCCTTCAATTGTTCCGGCAGCCGGCGCAGTGGTGGTACCTCGCGGCGTACTACGCGGCGGCAGGAATACCATTCTTCCTTGCCGGCGTGTGCATCGCCGGAGCGATGGCCGCAGCCTCGGAGCGAGTGACCCGGGTCTACTGTGCCGACCTAATGGGCGCAGGGCTCGGAGCGGCGCTCGTCGTGAGCGCCATCTGGCGGCTTGAGACGCCTGGGGTCGTTATTGCAGCTGCTGGGCTCATGGCGGGAGCTGCGGCATGCTGGGCATGGTGGTGGCGACCGGCACTCGCCGCGGCACCGCTGACGCTGGTCGTTCTCCTGGTTGTCGGCGGCGGACCATTCTGGCGAAGTATTCAATTCCGCCCTAGCGTCGAGAAATGCATGGCCCTACAGCTAGGCTTGGCACACCTTTCGCCTCCCGCCGGCGATCTCAGCGAGGCCGAGCAGACACCCCTCGCTGAGGCGTCAGGCAAATGGCGGATCTTGCCCGATCTGACTCGCTGGGGGGCTGTATTCCGGGTAGATGTGCTCGAACATACCGGTGACTCGGCAGGGGCCGCGCGGGCGCGGCAGGCGGGTTCGAGCGACGATTACGGTGAACCGCCGCTGGCGCACATCAGCATCCCGCATGACGGGGACGCCAATGCCATGATCTACGCGGGGGGTGATCGCGCCTGGCTCAACCGCTTCTTCATGAACCACGCGGTGTCGCTGCCGTACGCGCTGCTTGGACCCCAGCCCGATGTGCTGATTATCGGCGCGGGTGGCGGGCGGGAAGTGCATGCCGCGCTGTGCCACCGCGCGCGCAGTACTACTGCACTGGACCTCGACCCACTCACGGTGCGGTTGGTCACCCATTCCCTTGCCGACTACAGCGGCTACCTTGCTGAACAACCCGGGGTGCGCTTTGTCGTCGGCGAGGGGCGCTCCTTCGTGCGCCAGAGCAAACGCAGGTACGACCTGATCGAGATGAACCAGGTGGACAGCCTCACCGCCGCCAGCATCGGCGCCAGTGTGCTCTTCGAGAACTACCTGTTCACGGTCGAGGCGATCGGGGACTACCTGGCCCATCTACGCGAGGGGGGCGTATACTGCCAACTGCATCTCAACCCGCCGCCGGAGACTGAAGACATCAGGTTCAAGACGAGCATCCTGCGAGCAGGCGCGGCGCTGGAGGCTCTCCGCAGGCGCGGGGTGAAGCGGCCGCAGGATTGCATCGCCGTCATCTACGCTAAAGGCCTGATGACCTACGTCGTGCGCCCGCGCCCGTTTACGCGCGCAGAGACGGCGCTGCTCAGGGACTACTGCAAACGGCAGAGATTCGTGCAGGTTCATCTTCCCTATCATCGCTTGGACAACGAACTTTCGCGGTATCTCCGCACGTCGCCCCGGGCTCGTGCGCAGTCCATGCTCTCGAGCGCGCTTCGGCGGGATCCGCCCACGGATGACCGCCCCTTCGTGTGGCCGTACTTCAAATGGCTGCGCGTGTTCGATCCACTGCACCACTATAGAGCAAGACACGCTGTGGCCAGCGGGCAGCTGGTTATGATTCCGCTACTTGGGGTGGCGCTGGCAGGTGCGCTTGCGTTCATCCTTGGCCCACTGGCGCTGTTCCGCAGGCGCGGGATTCGCTCGCCGGCGGCGGGCGGTCTGACGGTGTACTTCGCCGCCCTCGGCTTCGGTTTCATGTTCATCGAGATCAGCTTCATCCAGAGGTTCGTGCTCTTCCTGGGCTATCCGACCTACTCGCTAACCGTGGTTTTGAGCGCGCTGCTGGTCGCGTCGGGGGTGGGTAGTCTGACCAGCCAGCGGCTGATCACGCGCGCGGAGCAGTCGCTGCTGTGGGCACTGGGCGGGCTGCTCGTCGTGGGCGGATTGTATCTGGCGTTCGGCGGCGCGGTCTTCGGCGCTTTCCTAGGCTATGCGCTATGGCTGCGAATCATGGTGGCGGTGCTGATGATCGCGCCGCTAGGCTTCGTGATGGGGATGTTCTTCCCGACCGGGATTCGAGTGGTGAACGACGTGGCGCCGCAGTTCGTGCCGTGGGCGTGGGGCATCAATGCTTCGACATCGGTGGTGGCGGCCATTCTGGCGGTGATGCTGGCGATGACGGTGGGGTTTCGGATGGTGGGGGTGTACGCGTTGGGGATCTACGTCATCGGCGTCATCGCCCTCTACGTGGCACACCGGCGCGGGCGCGCGGCACATGCTGTGGCGGACACGCAGCAGGCTGCGCTTCGCTCTTCCGTGGCGGAGGGGTGAGTGGCGGCACGCAGACGCGCACATCGTGGGCCGGCGGGCTCGTGGTGAGCGGCGTTCGAGGAGGTTGTCAATGATCCGGCTGAGGAGCGGGTGCATTGCTATGACCAGGTCACGTTCGGCGGCTATTTACCCCGGGGTGTTTCTGACGTCTGCCGCCATCCTGATGCTGCAGATCGCGCTCACGCGTCTGTTCTCCTTCACCCTATGGTATCATTTTGCGTACGTCGTCATCAGCTTGGCGCTTCTGGGATATGGCGCGAGCGGGGC
>CP070648.1:1653476-1662507 GCA_020354555.1 Armatimonadota bacterium
AAGCGAACGAGCAGCGTTTCGTGATCATCCAGATCGAGGACCCCGAGCCGCTCGATGAACTCGAGGCGATCGCGGAGCTGGAGGGGATTGACGTCATCTTCTTCGGCCCCGGTGATTTCAGCCACAGCATCGGCGCGCCGGGGCAGTGGGATCACCCCAGGATCGCGGAAACCCGCCGACGCATCGCCGAGGCGTGCGCGCGGACCGGCAAGGTTGCCGGGACGGTCGGTGCGCCCGAGAATCTGGCGGAACTGGTCGGCATGGGATATCGTTTCATCAACCTCGGCGCTGACGTAGTCGGTCTCAGCCAGTACTGCAAAGGTCTTGCGGCGGAGTACGAGAAGCTGAAGCGATGAGGCGCGCCCTGCTTGATGTCCCCGACCACCCGGGAAGGCCAGGCAACGGGCGGTCGGCGATCGGGACATGACAGGCGGCGCGAAGGGAACGACACGATGAGCGGTGCTCCGAGCAAACAGGAGCTGTCCACAGCCGAACGGTGGTTCGAGGATTCCTTCCGGTCGCCCGCAGCGGCGGCGAGAGATCACCGGTTCCCGATATCGTTTGACTATGCCGGCGAGCACGCCCTCGCCTTCCTGCTCGGGGCGAAAGTTGAATGGGTCGAGGGCGAATGCGCGGCGTCCGCGACATGCCGGACGCTCATTCTCACCGAGCCCAAGACGCGGTTGGAACTCCGCTGCGAAGTCACGACCTTTGCCGACTTTCCCGCCGTTGAGTGGGTGGCGTACTTCAGGAACGCCGGCGATGGCGCGACGCCGGTCATCTCGGACATCCGGCCTCTCGATGTCGCTTTCGCGGCCGCGCGGGAGACGCCGTGCTGCCTGCATCATGCTCTCGGCAGTCAGTGCGCGCGGGATGACTTCGCGCCGCAGGAGACACCGCTGCCGGCCGAGGCACAGGCGCACCTGGCGGCCTGCGGCGGACGAAGCTCAGACGGCGCGCTGCCATTCTTCAACCTCGAGATGGGCGACCACGGGGTGATAGGCGCCATCGGATGGACCGGTGGCTGGGAGGCCTGGTTCGGGCGCGATGCCGACGGTTCGATCCGCGCCCGCGCCGGGATGCCGCGCACCCGCGTCAAGCTTCTTCCCGGCGAGGAGATACGGACTCCCCGGATCCTGCTTCTGTTCTGGGACGGCGACCGGCTGCACGGCCACAATATGCTGCGGAGGCTCATCCTCGCGCATCACACGCCGCGGCCGGACGGCGGGCAGTTGACCGCGCCGATATCGTTTGCCGTCTGGGGCGAGAACACGGCAGCCCAGCAGATCGCCAAGGCGCGGTGGTTCAAGGACAATCGGATCGAGTTGGACGCGTTCTGGATTGACGCCGGGTGGTACGGCGACGGAGCACTGCAGGGGGACTCGACCGTTTTCAACAGCACCTGGGCGCAGCGCGTGGGCGACTGGTGGCCGAACCCGAACGCGTACCCCGAGGGGCTGGCGCCAATCGGCCGCGCGCTGCGCGAGATGGGATTCGGCTTCGTGCTGTGGGTTGAAGCGGAGCGCGTGTTCAAGGGCACTCGCTTTACCCGCGAGCATCCGGAGTGGCTGCTGGGGCCGATCGGTGACAGCTACCTGTTTGACCTGGGCCTGCCCGATGCGCGCCTGGCGCTGACCGATCTCATTTCCTCGATCATCGAGGAGAGCGGCGTCACGATCTACCGCCAAGATTTCAACATGCAGCCGGCGCCGTACTGGGAGGCGTCGGACACTCCCGACCGCATCGGCATGAGCGAGATGCGCCACATCGCGGGGCTCTACGCGATGTGGGACGATCTGCTGGCGCGCCATCCCGGCCTGATGATTGACAACTGTGCGAGCGGCGGCCGGCGTATGGATCTCGAGACGATCTCGCGCAGCATTCCGCTGTGGCGCAGCGATGTGCAGTGCTGGCAGGGCTTCCCGGCGACGGCGATGCAAGGGCAGACGCACGGGCTTGCGCTGTGGGCGCCGCTGAGCACGGGCTGCTGCGACCGGCCCGATTCATATGCGTTCCGCAGCGCCCTCGGGCCGGGGATGGTGCTGAGTACGAACGCGTTCGAGCGCGACCCGCCCCCGCCGTTTCCGCCGCAATGGCTGCGCGACAGCGTGGCCGAGCAACGCGCAGTGCGGCAGTACTTCTACGGTGATTTCCATCCGCTGCTGTCGTTCACGCTGGCGGATGATGCGTGGGCGGCCTGGCAGTTCGACCGGCCGGACCTCGGTGAGGGCATGGTGTTGGCGCTGCGGCGCGAGCACAGCCCATTCGTACGGATGCAGGCAGTGCTGCGCGGTCTCGATGCGGCGGTGCGCTACGAGGTCCGATCGCGCGACGGCGGCGGCGCGACGACGTACGCCGGCCGCGACCTTATGGGAGCCGGTATCGCAATTGAGATTGCCGAGCAGCCGGGGTCGGCGCTGATTCTGTACAGGCGACTTGCGGAATGAGGAGCGAGACCAGTGGGCATACTTGAGCGATTCTCCCTGGACGGTAGGGTGGCGCTGGTGACTGGCGGAGCGGGCCTCTACGGGAGGCAGATCGTGGCCGCGCTGGCGGAGGCGGGTGCACGGACCTTCGTCGCGTCGCGCAATCTCGCGGCGCTGGAGACCCTCGCGGCGGAGCACCGCGCGGCCGGCCGCGACGTCACGGCCCTGCAATACGATCAGGGCGAGGAGGCATCCATCCTCGCCCTGCGCGACGACGTCCTGCGCCACAGCGATCGCTTCGACGTCCTGGTCAACAACGCGGTGCTGCGGCCGATGAAGCAGGGCTACCGCGACGACGCCGCGACCTTTGCCGAGAGCATGCAGGTCAATGCCACCGGCCTGTTCGTCATCACTCGCGCGTTCGGCGACGTCATGGCGGAGCAAGGAAGCGGAGCCGTCATTAACATCGGGTCCATCCACGGCATGATCGCGCCCGACCCGGCGATTTACGAGGGGACGGAGATGAGCGGCTGGTACCCCGACTACTTCTTTCACAAGAGCGGGATGATCAACTTCACGAGATTCATGGCCAGCTACTACGGGGCGCGCGGTGTGCGGTGCAACTGCGTGAGCCCCGGCGGTCTGTGGACGGCGAAGATGCCCGAGACGTTCGTGCGCCAGTACAGCGAGCGCACGTTCCTCGGGCGACTGGCCAACGAGACCGACCTCATGGGCGTCATCGTGTTCCTCTCATCGGACGCGTCGGCATACATCACCGGCGCCAACATTCCGGTGGAAGGCGGATACACCGCGAAGTAGCAGGTCTCCATGCGCGCCACCACGCTCGGCGATTTGACGCTGTCCGGCTTAATGCTCGGCACGGTGCAGTTGGGGATGCCCTACGGCATCGCCAACCGCAGCGGTCAGCCGTCGTACGAAACGGCGCGAGCGATCATTGCGTGCGCGTACGAAGGTGGCGTCAATTGCTTCGACACCGCGGCCGCCTATGGTGCAAGCGAGGAGGTGCTCGGCCGAGCGCTGGCGGAGCTGGGGATTGCCGAACGCGTCGTCGTGGCAACGAAGATTCAGCACCTGACAGGGGCGGCCTCGCGCCGGCAGGCGTCGCGGATGATCGAGGAGTCCGTCGCATCTTCGCTGCGCGCCCTGCGCCTGGATGCCCTGCCGATCTGCCTGTTCCACCTGGAGCAGGACTTCCGATACGCTGATTGCCTGGCCAAGCTGAGAGACAACGGCGCGGTGCGGTTGATCGGGGCCTCGGTGATGACGCCCGAGGCCACGGCGGAGATTCTCCGCTCGGGACCGGCAGAGGCGATACAGCTGCCTGTCAATCTGCTCGATCAGCGTTTCGTGCGCCAGGGCGTATTGGCGGAGGCGCGGCGGCGCGGGACGGCGGTCTTCGCGCGCAGCGTGTACCTCCAGGGGCTGCTGCTGATGCCGGAGGAAGACATCCCGCCTCAGCTTCGCGAGGCGACCCCGATTCGACGCAAGCTGGCCGCCGTCGCCGCCGAAGCCGGCATGAGTCTGGCAGAGTTGGCGGTGCGTTACGTCCTTGGCATTGCCGGAATGACGTGTGCGGTCGTGGGAGTCGAGACGGTGGCGCAGATGCGAAACAACCTCACGCTCTTCGCAAAGGGCCCGCTGGACGCGGTGTTGATGGAGACGATCGCCGGCGCGGTCCCGGATCTGCCGGATCGCGTGCTGATGCCGAGCCAGTGGTTCGCGGGAGATGCGCCACATGCCGGCAGATAGTCTGACCGACCTGCTGAACCTCGGATACCCAGGAGGCTGCGACATGATACGAGGCCTGTGCGCGGCGATTGCCGTCTTTGTGCTTGCCGCAGGCACCGCAGGAGATGCGGTGACGCGACCACGGATCGAGAGCACGGTGACCGTCGCCGAGTCGGTTGATCATCTGAACTTCCCGTTCCTTCACCGGCTCGACAATGGCGACCTTCTCTTGTCGCACAGCGAAGGCGTGCATACGAAGACGGAGCGCGGACGCTGGCGGCGGTCGCGCGACGGCGGCGCAACGTGGGAGTCATACGTGGGGCGCGCGGGGCCGTGCCTGGCGCAGCTCTTCGACGGCAGCATGCTGTCGTTGGGCTTCCGAATCGTGCACGAGGAGGGGTCGTACCGCGCGGTAACCTATCGTTCGGCCGACCGCGGGGAATCGTGGGTCGGGCCGGAGAAGGCGCCGCTGACGTTCCCCTTCGACGGCACGTTCGTGCTCCACAGGAGCATCGTCGAGCAGCCAGACGGGCGGCTGCTCGCGACGGGATACGGCAAACGCGAGGGAGATGCCCGGTATCGCAGCTTCGCGCTGGCCTCCGACGATCGCGGGCAATCGTGGCAGTATCTGAGCACGATTGCCTACGACCCCGAGGTGGGCAGCGAAGGATTCTGCGAGCCGGTGATGGTTCACCTACGCGACGGGCGGCTGTTGTGCGTCATGCGAACGGGGTCGGGCGAGGACTTGTACCAGTGCTGGTCGGTCAACGGCGGGCGCGATTGGAGCGTGCCGGTGCGGGTCGGCGCGCGCGGAGTGAACCCCGATCTGTGTCTGACGGCGGACGGCCCGCTGGTCTTGACCTACGGGCGTCCGGGCGTGCATGTGCTCGTGGATCGCACCGGCACCGGTGCCAGCTGGACCGACCGTCTGGATGTGTACGCCGGGATCGGCTGCGGCTACACCAGCGTCGAGCACATCGCGCCCGGGCGTCTGCTTCTCACCTACTCCGCGTCGTCATTCTGCGGCACCGAACTGGAGCCCGGCCCCAACCGCATCCTCGCGGCGTTCATCGCGCTGCACTAATCCGCCGCGTCCGCGAGCGAAGGGAGTCTACTTCTTCGCCTTCTTCAGGGCGGCTGCCAGCTCCGGCTGCGATTTCGCGTACTCGTCCAGGGGCACCCCTTTGCGCCAGCTATCGGCGGCCTGGCGCAAAGCGAGCACGCCGGCCTGAATGCCCATGGGATGATCGAGAATCGCGCCGCCTGCCATGGGCAGGATGTCCACCCCGTAGGCCTCGAGGTTCTGCACGATGTTGTCCGCGCCGAGGCCACCCGACAGCGCCGGCACCATGTCGCGCAGCTTCCCCATCGGCTCGCGGAACAGCTCGACCAGCTCGATCGAGCGCTCGCGCGTGTCGGCGATGAGATACCCGTCAATCATGTGCGCGCGCATGAAGTCCCCGCCCAGCATACGAACCATCCGCGCCACCACCTTGAGGTCGACGCCAAAGTTGGGGAACCGTCCCCACGCGCTGCGCCCGCCGGTATGGACGTAGATCGGGACCGGCAGGTCCGCGCGCTCGGCCAGGATCTGAATCGCCGCGAAGCCCGTCGCGAAGCAGTTGATCATGAGGCCGGTGGCGCCGTTGTCCACGGCGCGGCGCGCTGCATCCGCGATGACATCCGGGCGCGTGCTGATGTGCGGGCAGTAGATAACCTTGCGCCCGGTTTCCTGCTCCGCCTCCTTCAGCGCCTGCGCGACGAGGCGCACCTTCTCCTGCAGCGGGCAGTAGTCGGGATTGTTCATCTTCTCGTCGTCCTTGATGAAATCAATCCCGCCGAGGGCGGCCTCGCGGCATTTGTCGGCCACCTCGCGCGCGCTCAGGCCGGCGCAGGGCTTGACGATGGTAGCGGTAACCAGATCATCCGGGCCGAGACCGAGGAACTCGCGGCACCCCTTCATCCCGAACTTCGGTCCCGGCAGTTGTGCCAGCAGTTCGTCGGGCAGCGCGAAATCCACCATGCGCACGGAGTCCACGAACATGCGCTCGAACAGCGGCCCGCCCGTCATGAACAGCCAGAACGCGGGGATGAAGTATGGGTCGACGGGCATGTTGCTCAGCGGGTAGGCAATCGTCGCCATCGCCTTGCCGGGCTCGATGTCGTCGAGTCGGTAGAGTTCGCCCCGGCTGCGCTTGAACAACTCGGTGGGTTCGCCCTCCCCGACCCAGTTGCCGGTGGTTTCCTCGGAGGCGATTTTCTCCGCCGCCGCGCGCATGTCACCTCTCGTTTCAAGGTAGTACTGAGCGAGGAAGTATCCGTCAGGTGCTCTTTCCAATTCGACCTCCACAGCTTGATGATGATGGGGATTGCCTTCGACTCACCCCGAAAGTTGTCCTGCCGTACGCAACGCCGTCGCGCCGGTCGCAGCAGGTTTGCACAGTTCAGCCGCCGGCGCCGGCGTGTGCGCCGACCCCTTCGAGCCTGGTGCTGAGCCAGGCGCAGAGGAAGAAGGTCATGGCGAACAGCAGGAATGCCGCCTGATAGCCATGGAACAGGATGCGCACGTACTGCCCGACCAGGATCGTCACGCCGACCCCGAGGTCGCGCCACACGTACAGCCCCGCTATCATCGCCTGGCGCGAGGTTGATTCGGCGCTGTCGCCAACCAAGGCGAGCACGCCCGCGAGCACGGTTGCCGTCAGCGCGCCGAGAATCGCCGCCGCGAAGGCGAGCGCCGCGGCGCCGGGCAGCACAACCGGGATCAACAGCGCCGCCCCGCTGACGGCGAAGATGCCTGCCATGACCCGTCCCCTCCCGAGGCGATCCGACAGCACCCCAACGAAGGGGCTCATGACCGCGCGCAGGACGTAAAACGCCATCGTAATCGCGGCAACGAACTGGATGCCGTAGTCCTGCTCGATCGCAGACGCGAATACGCCGAGCAGCAGCCCGTAGCCGATCGCGGCAGCGAATTGAATCACCGCGACGATGCGCCCGACGCCGCTCACGGCGAACCTGAGGACCGCGGAGAAGCTCGGCAGCTCCCGCGGGAAATCGCGGCGCGGCACGAACAGGCAGATGATATTGCCGAGGGCCGTCATGCCGATGGCGCCGATGAGCATCCCGCGGCCGCCGAACTGCCGCAGCAGCAAGCCGAGGACGGTCAGGCCGACCACGAAGCCGACGTGGGTCGCCGAATAGAAGATCCCCGCCGAGCGCCCGTAGTGTTCCCGCCGCGACGCGTCGAGAACGTGCGCGCTGCTCGTGATCCACAACAAGGCCGCGCCCCACGACCACGCGAACGCCGCCGCGAGCAGCACCCACAGGCGGGGGTACGCCAGCACGGCAACCGCGAACAGCGTGTACATCGTCGCCCCGGCCACGATCGCCCAGTAGTCGCCCAGAGCGCGAATCGAGTACCCGCCGAGCAGCCGCCACACGACGAAACCGAGGTACACCGTGGCCAGGATCAGCGATGACCACATGGGACCCCAGGTGGTCGTTTGCTCCAGATACGGAATGAGGAACTGCTGAAGCGCGCCCGTGCCCATGAAGATGAACAGGAACGCGGCGGAGAGGACGGCGAGGTCGCGATTCAGCTTGATACGCTGCGTCATCGGCGCGCCGGACGTCACGCGCGTTGTCCGCGATCGGCCGTCGCACCGATGCGCCGGAGCAACTCCTGCGGGTTGCCCTCGAGCGCCCGAAGTGCCTCATCATCGCTCAGGCCGGCGCCGCGGGCGACCGACTCCGCCTTCTCTCGTGAAAACAGATCGGCCGACTCATGGGCGTCGCTGTTGATGAGGAACTTGGCACCCGCCTCGCGCCCGACTTGACAGACGAGGCCGTTGGCGCGGTTGTGGCCCTGGCGAGCCGTGATCTCGAGGAAGATGCCGTTCGCCGCGGCGGCCGCGGCGGCTTCGGCGGTTATGTGACCGGGGTGGGCGATGATGTCCACGTCCGGGCAGCGCGCGGCCGCGAGGTTGGTGCCCGGCTCAACCGGCTCGACGGGCGATTCCCCGTGCACGACGACGAAGAGCGCGCCGGCCTGTTTGGCCGCACGCGCGAGTTCGGCGACGCTCGCCGCGGGAACGTGCGTCAGTTCGACGCCGGCGACGGCGATAATCCCCCAGTGCTTCGCCGCCAACTCGCAGTCCTTGCGCGCAGCGCCAATGCACAGCTCCATGGTTCCCGGGCCCGCGTGATCGGCGACACCGATCCCCGTGTAGCCGCTGACGACGGCTCGCCGTAACAACTCGATCGGCGCCAGCACGCCGTCGCTGAGAAACGTGTGGGTGTGGAAGTCATAGAGCATGTCGGTATCCGGTTCCGTATTGCGCGGGTTCGCAGGTCTTGACCTCAACTCCGTGCCGCGCGCTCACTCTGCGAGCGCAGTCGTCACCTCGTCCGGTCGAACGTCATCAACCACCTCGACATCGCCGATGGCGCGCGGCAAGACGAAGCGCAGCCGCCCGCCGCGAGCCTTCTTGTCAGCCGCCATGATCTCGAGCAACGTGGCCGCGGGAGCGTCGGCCGCGCGCACCGGCAGGCGCAGTCCTTCGAGCAGCGCCCGCATGCGGCTCACGTCGTCCGCTCTGAGCCAACCCCGGCGCTCGGACAATCCTGCCGCGGCCACCATTCCGATCGCCACCGCGTCGCCGTGCCGATAGGCGCGATACCCGCCCCACGTCTCCAGGGCGTGCGCGAACGTGTGGCCGTAGTTGAGAATGGCGCGCAGCCCTTGCTCCGTCTCATCCCGGCCCACGACGTCGGCTTTGATCTCGCACGACCGCCGCACGACATGCAGCAACACTGCCGGGTCGCGGCGCAGCAACGGCCTGCGGCGCGCCTCG
>CP070648.1:1662607-1666394 GCA_020354555.1 Armatimonadota bacterium
CGCGCGCTGGGCGAGCACTTCCACCGATGCTTCGTTCATGTCTGATTCCTCCGCGCCCCAGAAAGCCGCCGTTCCGGATGTTGTCGCCTCGTCTGCCGCTCGAGAGTCGGCCCATCGCTACCGCGGCGGGGCAGAATAGGACAGTTCCTGTTCCCTATCTGTCAACTCGAGCCGGGCGTCGCAGCCCGGCCACGCGCGCAGGGCGGCTCGCCGCTGATTCCGGCGGTCGTGGAGCACAAAGTGCGGCAAGCAGCGTCGTTGCGCCAGTTCGAGCGTCGCCAGCGGCTCACCCGCGTCACACAGGCTAAGTTGAACCGGGATGCCTTCGTCCTCTGCGACCGTTTTCTCTGCACCCATGTGGCCCAGAATCGCGCGGGCGCCACCGGGATTGCCCCCAACATCCACCACGTAGGTCCGGGCGACAATCTGCTTCCCGCGGTAAGTCGGCTTCGCCTGGTTGCTCCCGAGGAAGAGCACCCCGCCGGTCACCGCCACGATCAAGAGAAGGCCGATCGCGAGCCGCCGGTTCTCACGCTCCAGCCGCGCGAACCGCTCGGCCAAGCCCTGCAGTCCTGACTCGTCCATCGCATCTCCCCTCCGGCTCTGGTTTCCGCGGCATGCTCCCCGGCCGCCCCCGCGTGAGCCCTCATGTCTCAGTCGCCATCCAGCACCGTGTACGCGAACGACTCCACGATGATAGGCCTCGCGCCGCGCACCGGCGCCTTCAGGCGCACCGCCCCGCCCGCGCGCACGGGCAGGAACAGCGGCCTGGAATCCCCTCGCTCGCCCCATTTCATCCACACGTCCCGCGCATCTATCCCGCCGATGTTGCGCAGGATCCACTCGTCTCGCTCCGACTCCTTCACCGTAAGCACCGGCGCGATGAAATAGCGATAGCATAACTCATCCGCCCACTCGATCATACCTGGGGCCACACGGTATGCATTGTAGAACGCGACGCCCGGGAATTCCGGCGCCAGCCGCTTGATGTAGCGGAACTGCTCCTCCAGTTGCTCCTTTGTCACGCCGCCCTTGTCCGTCGTCGTGCACAGCCCGAAAACCGTCTTGTCGGCAATCCCCGCCGCACGCGCCTGCTCCGCGATCCGGTCGAACACCGGGTAGTGCCAGCCCAGGTACTGCATGTACACCTCGGGGAGCACAAGATTCGCGCTTTCCCGGTAGCCCGCCGTCAGCACGTCCGACAGTGGCCCTGCGCTCCACGCCAGGACGAAGCCGTCGGGATGCTCCGCCTTCACGCGCCTGAGGGCGGCGGCCATCTTCTGATCCACTTCGCCGCCGTAATCGCACCCGAATTCGTCTATCGCTATCCCTCGCTCGCTCTGAGCCAGGAGATCGCCCCAATACGTGACGAACTCGCCCTCCGTCTTCTCTTTGTAGCAGTAGCCGCCTGCCCACGACAGCGGGAGTGCGCCGCGCTCGATCCAGCGCTCGGCCTCCAGGCCGCGGGCGTGCATCGCGACATTCACCCATTTCAAGGGTTGTCCGGGACTTACGCCGTACCACGCGAAGTACAGCGGCGTGCGCACCACGGGCACCTGCGCCTCGAGTTCGCCCATGCCGCCGCCGGTCACGCGAATCGTGTACCAGCCGCTGTCCCTCGGCGTCCACTCAATCACCGCCCGGTGAGCCTTCCGCGGCGGCACGCCCTCGGTGTCTACCTCGCCGATGACCTGCTCCTCGTCATCGAACAAGGCGTGAAGTGCAGCGCGAAAGGTCACCCGATCCGGAAGCAACGCGCGCCCGAACACATTGCGCAATGCGACACTGACCGTGACCCGCTCTCCGCCAACCGGCGGCCACACGCTGAAGCGCAGGTCGCCGAATCCCGACACGTCCCCGGTCGGCTCGCCCCAGATCTCAACCTCCGTTACTTCCACCGGCCCGGCCGCGTCCGCGATCTCCAGTGTAACCGCATCGGTCCGCAAAGCGAGGTCCTTCACTCGCATTGATGAGGTCGCCGGGTAATCCGCATGTCGCCATTCTGCGTCCGCACAATCGAGCCTGATCTGGGCCGTGCTGATGTCTGCCCGGAAGCGCCCAGAGAACCACACCACCACCTCGGTCACCAGCATCTGCCGGCCGAGGGCGAACTCGATACGCGGCGTCGTGCCGGCCGGCCACCTGAGGGACGTGGCAGCGTAGTGACTGGTGCGGGTATTGCCGTCGGTGAGGACTGAGCCTTCGGGCCACCCGGCCTGCACCGGCGTGGCCGCGTACGTGATGCCATGATCCGCGGCTCGACCGCCGTTGTTGGTCAGCAACTCGCCGGCGGAGACCGGAAAAACGGCCAGCCACGCTGCGGCCAGGCCAATCGCACGGATCACTCAGCACCTCCACGCCTGCACACTGCGAGATTCGGCGCCGCCCCCAGCTGCGCCCCGGGGAGCAGTGCACAGCACACCCGGCCCTACTATCTCAGCAATGCACTCGTGCGATCAATCCGCGTCATCCGCGAAATCTGCGGATAAAACCGGTGAGACTCACGCCCTCCGGCTGTCGAGGATCAGCGTCACCGGCCCGTCGTTGTGAATCTCCACGTGCATGTGCTCGCGGAACACGCCGGTCGCGACAGTGAGTCCCGCCGCGCGCACGCGCTCCACGAAATCACCGAACAACCGCTCGGCTTCCTCCGGCGGCGCAGCCTCGGTGAAGCTCGGCCGCCGTCCTTTGCGGCAGTCGCCGAGCAGCGTGAAGTTGCTGACCGCGAGGATCGCCCCGCCGACGTCCTGCAGGGACAGGTTCATCTTCCCGTCGGCATCCTCGAACACGCGCAGTCCGGCGATCTTGTCAGAGAGGTATGCGGCGTCCTCAGGCGTATCGCCCACCTGTACGCCGACCAGGACCGCGAGTCCGCAGCCGATCTCGCCGGTCACCTTTTCGCCGACCGCTACCTTCGCCCACGCCGCGCGCTGCACGACCGCACGCATCTTACCGTGCCCCCTCGCCGAGCCTGACCGGCGCCTCCATAAGAACGCGGCCGTCGAGGGTCATGACCCGCGCGACGCCGTCCTCGATGACCCCGACCGTAGGCTGCGGCTCTCCGCTGCGCGACTTCGGGAGCGACGGACTGCCCGGATTCATGAGCAGCGCCCCGCCCGCCCGTTCCAGCATCGGCATGTGGGTGTGCCCGGAGATGAAGACGTGCACCCGATACTTCTCCGCGACCTCCGCTATCGCCGGGACAGGATCCTGCAGGCCGAACTCAGTGCCGTGATTGACCATGATGCGCAGCCCTTCCGCAAACACAAGCGCGTATGGCGATTGGATGGGGTACTCGAGGACGAGCTGGTCAACCTCGGAATCGCAGTTGCCGCGGGCGACGATCACGGGCGCGGGGACATGGTTGATCAGCTCCGCAAGGCGGGCGGGGTTGTAGCCCTCGACCATCGGATTGCGCGGGCCGTGGTAGAGGACATCCCCCGCGTGGATAATCAGATCCGCCCCCATGACCGGCCCGGCCATGGCCGCCTGCCAGCCGCTGGTATCGCCGTGCGTATCACTGATGACGCCGAGCTTCATGAGCGCGCGTCCTCCTCGGGCACGGCGGCGAGCCGCGAACTGCCGCGGTCGCTCACGTCCCCCGGGCTGTCGGCGGCGCGGGCGCCTCTTCGGTCACAATCGGCACCACGTTCTGCCCCCAGCCTTCCTGCGTCGGCCGCCAGATGCGCAGGTTGAGCCGCGAGCCGACGGGCGCGGTCACGATAACCTGGAGCGCCTGGTCTATGCCCATGATCTGCGTGTCGTTGATCTGCACCACGATGTCGTA
>CP070648.1:1666494-1670682 GCA_020354555.1 Armatimonadota bacterium
AGGCGTGTACGAAGCAGGCTTGCCCTGCGTTCGCCATCCCTCGACTGCGCCCGATCGGGGCAGCAGGGATTCGAGGTCGAGGGCGGCGGCGCGAGTGCCGGATGTACCCGCCAACCCGAGCCCGGTGATGAGGACGAGCAAACGCAGGGCCAACTGCGTGGGGCATGGGCGCACGCGCGCCGGGTTGCCGCGATGGCACGCCCTCGACGCGAGCGTCCCGAGACGGTCTCGATGACCAGGATTGCGTGTCATGACGCGGCTCTCCCCGGGTACAGCGGTGACATTGCTCTGAGCTTCTCGACGATGGGCGGGAGCGTGTCGAGGACGAAGTCCACATCCTCGTCGGTGTTGTCGTGGCCGAGGGTGAGGCGCAGAGAGCCGTGGGCGACGTCGTGCTCCAGCCCGATGGCGAGCAGGACGTGAGAGGCCTCGAGGGAACCGGAGGTGCAGGCGGAGCCGCTGGACGCCGCGATCCCGGCCATGTCGAGATTGAGGAGCATGGATTCGCCCTCGATGTAGCGGACGCAGACGCTGGCGCTGTTGGGCAGGCGCTGCGTCGGATGCCCGGTGCGGATGATGTCGGGGATGCGCTGCTCGATGCCGTCGAGCAAGCGGTCGCGCAGAGCCGCCTGGCGCGGGCCTTCGGTGTCCATCTCGTCGAGCGCGAGCCGGGCGGCCGCCCCCAGGCCGGCGATGCCGGGGACGTTCTCCGTTCCCGAGCGCAGGCCGCGCTCGTGGCCCCCGCCGTAGATCAGCGGCGTGATGCGCACGCCCCTGCGCTTGTAGAGCGCGCCGCAGCCCTTGGGGCCGTAGAACTTATGGGCCGACAGAGACAGGAGGTCCGCATTCATCGCGGCGACGTCAATCGGGACGTGGCCAACGGTTTGCACGGCGTCGGTATGAAAGATGATGTCGCGCTCGCGGCAGACGCGCCCGATCTCGGCGACGGGCTCGATGGTGCCGATCTCGTTGTTGGCGTGCATGATGGAGATGATGATGGTGTCATCGCGGATCGCCTCGGCGACCTGCTCGGGAGTCACCAACCCGTACTGATCCACCGGCAGGTACGTCACGCGCGCGCCGCGCTTCTCCAGCGCCTGGCAGGTGTGGACGACGGCGTGATGCTCGATGGCGGTCGTGATGATGTGGCGGCCTTTGTCCTGCCGCGCGAGGAAGATGCCGAACAGGGCGGCCGTGTCGGACTCGGAGCCGCCGCTGGTGAAGATGATCTCCTCGGGGCGCGCGCCGATGAGCGCGGCGACGGCTTGGCGGGCGTAGTCAACGGCTTCCGCGGCCTCGCGGCCGGAGTCGTGGATGCTCGACGGGTTGCCGAACTTGTCGCCGAGGTACGGCAGCATTGCGTCACGCACGCTGGGGTGCACCGGCGTGGTGGCGGCGTGATCCAGATATATCCGTGTCAATGTCTCCTCCGTAACGGTTGCGGGGCGCGGCGGCCGCGAGGCGATCAGACGCCTCGTCCGTGTTTCGCCGCACCTCGGAGCCGGTCCTGTTGCGTCGGCGCTACGCGGAATGATAGCGCCGCAGGAAGCGCGTCAGCGAGACGGCGCTGGCGAAGCCGGACATGAACAGGCCGCCGACGAAGAGCAGCACGCCGCAGTCCACCAGCACGCTGAGCGGGGCGAGTGGAAACAGCGACAGCGCGGTCGTCAACGCGTGATGCGCGTAGGCGTACGCGGGCGCGAGCAAGCACAGCGCGATGATCGCCCCGACCGCGCCGTGGAACGCGCCTTCGAGCAGGAACGGCGCGGCGATGAAGGACGGCGTCGCGCCGACGAGCTGCATGATGCCGATCTCCCGGCGCCGCGCGATGAGGGTGAGCCGGATCGTGTTGTGCACGATGAGCATCGCCGCGAGCACCAGCAGCACCCCGGCGGCGGCGCTGCCGACGCCGACGATGCGCCGCACGTTGAGGAGAATCCTGATGGTCTGTTCGGCGTGAACGACTTTCTCAACGTCGTCCCACTTCTCCACGGTGCGCGCGACCTCGGACACCTGGCTCGCGTCATGGGTGCGCGCGTGAATCGCGTCGGGGAGCGGATTGGGCAGGGACTCGAAGACATCCGAGTCGCGGTCGAGGCTGTGCTGGAGATCGCGGTAGGCGTCCTCGCGGGCGACGAACCTGGTCTCCGCGACCTGGGGCAGGGCGCCGACCTTCTGCTGCAGCGCGATCGCGTCGGCGCGCGGGAGCCCGCGCTTGGCGTAGACGTACACCTCGGCCTCCCCGACGATGCTGCGCGTCCACAGGTTGACGTTGAGCAGGAACAGGCCGGCGCCGCCGACGATGGCGAGGGCGACGGCCACGGTGGAGGTCGCGGCGATGCTCATCAGGCCGTGGCGCCTGATGTTGGTCAGCGCCTGGCCGAGAGCGAACTCAATCGTACGGAGCATAGTACAGACCTCGCGGCACATCACGGACGATGCGGCCGCGATGCAGGGAGATGACGCGCTGGTTGAGGGTGTCAACGATATGTCTGTCGTGCGTCGCCATGAGGATCGTCGTGCCCCGGATATTGATGTCGCGCAAGAGCATGACGATCTCCAGCGAGGTGTCGGGGTCGAGGTTGCCGGTCGGCTCGTCGGCGAGCAGGATCGGCGGATAATTGGCGATGGCGCGGGCGATGCAGGCGCGCTGCTGCTCGCCCGCCGACAGCTCGCCGGGGAACGCATCCATCCGATGCCCGAGCCCGACCAGGCGCAGCACCTCCTCCGTGCGCCGGCGCATCTCCCGGCGCGGCACCCTCATCGCCTCCAGCGCGAACAGGATGTTCTCCGTTATCGTGCTGTCGGACAACAGGCGAAAGTCCTGGAACACGACGCCGATGCGGCGGCGCAGGTACGGCACCCTGCGCCGGGGCAACCGGCCGACGTCCGTGCCCGCGACGAGGACGCGCCCGCTGGTGGGGACGACCTCGCGGTAGATTAGCTTGAGGAACGTCGTCTTGCCCTCGCCGGTCGGCCCCACGATGAAGGCGAATTCGCCCTTGTCCACGTGGACCGCGACGTCGTGAAGGGCCTCCACGTCGTTATCGTATGCGAACGAGACGTTGTCGAAGTCAATCACGGCTGCGCCCTCATGCGCCTGCGGTGGGGCGCGGTGGGCCGCGGCGTGCGCCGCGCAGCGGAACGGCGCCCTCGCTCCCCACCACCGTCACCACAAAGGAGATTATAACCCACGCGCAGAGCGCCGACAACTGGGCACAGCGGGGGCAACGAGGTGCTTACCACGCCCGAGTGATGGTCCGGAAGATCTGCGTGGCATCGGCGAGGGCGGCCTTGGCGTCCTCCCATTCCGGGGGCAAGGGGTGGACGGCGTTCTCCTCGAGGCGCCGCGCGATATCGTTGAGGTGCTCGAGCGCTTCCTCCGCCTGCCCGCGGAGTCGCATATCCTCGCGGCGGCTGCGGTGGTAGTCGTAGAGGTAGTTGTACACCGGGAAGACGTCTCGCAGTGGAAACCAGCGGCAGCTATTGTCGCTGTGCAGCGCCTCGGCGGCGGCACGCGCCCGCTCGCGCAGCGGGGAAACGGGGCCCTGCTGCTCCCCGCGCTCCTTGTCCTTGCCGCTTCGCAGGTTGTCGGCGGCCATGACTCAGTAGTTCGCCCGATGCGCGGGAACCTCCTGCCGGTGCTCGGTCCAGCGCGACGGGAGGGCGCTGGGCCCTCCCGTCGCACAGCCGGCTATCGAGGCAAGCGGTCAACTTGCCCGCCTGCGGTGCCTACTTGATCGGTTTCTCGAAGTTGCAGCCGCGCTGGATGAACGTCGCCATCTGCCCGCGGGTGCAGATCACCGTCGGCCGGAACGTCCCGTCGCCGTACCCGCCGGTCGGCGCCTCGCCGGACGCCCAGGAAGACACGTCAGCCAGCCGCTCGATCCAGCCGTAGAAGATGTGCGTGCCGTCCACGTCCAGGCCGCCGCCGCCGCCGCCGTCCCATGCCCCGTTGGTGCCGCGCGGCACGTCGGTGAAGCTGGCGGAGCCAGGGTCGTACCACGTCTTCGCCGCGGCCTTGCACAGGAAGGTCGCCATCTGGCCCCGGGTGCACGTGGTGGCCGGGCGGTAGGTGCCGTCGCCGTATCCGCCGGTCGGCGCGGTGCCGCCCCAGGACGCGGCGTCGGCCAAGCGCTCGATGTAACCGTAGAAGATGTGGGTGCCGTCCACGTCCAGGCCGCCGCC
>CP070648.1:1670782-1675549 GCA_020354555.1 Armatimonadota bacterium
CCATGGGCCTTGATGGCGTCATTGCCGAGAGGCAGTTGCGGGCCGTGCCACTCGATAAGGCCGAAGGGGACGTAGACGACGGGGAACTTGCGGCCGGCAGCTTCGAGCTGACCGGGCCGCATGAACTGCATCTGTACTGCTCGAGACAGGTCCGGGGTCATTGCAGGCTCTCCTTTGGCGAGCGCGGGCAGGCTGACGCGTCCGACCGCGGCGGCGACCACGCTCATTCCGCTCCATTTGAGGAATGCTCGACGGTCCATGGGCATCGCTGCTTCCGATCTCGCAATGCGGCACCAGCGCGGCACGACAGCAGCGTGGTGAGACTGCTTCTGTCACCCGCCGGCGTCATCCTCTGCGTCCCGCGCGAGCGGGAGGACGGCAGTCGATACGGCGCGAGGCGAGATGATCGCCGGCCGAGCGCGGCTACTCTCCGCCGTGGGCGGCCGCGACGTGCTCGAACGCGCCGATGTCCGCGGTCCCCTCGATCGCGCGCTGGATCGTCTCCAGCGTATCCCTGGTCGGCTCGAACGCCGGCAGGACGCCCTCGAGCACCTGCTCGGCGTTGAGGTACTGCGGAGCAGGCACGCCGGCGTCTATCAGCGGCGACCCGGGGCGGGGATGGAAGTCTCGTCCCGGCACGCTGACGAAGCCGGGGTCGTCGCCGAAGATGCTGTTCTCCACCGTGTCCGGCACGTTCATCCCGACCTGGAACCAGTTGTTGGTGCCCGTTATGCCGCCCTTGCCGTTCTTCTCCAGGAAGACCGTCGAGGGGCCGGCGAAGACGTTGTTGATGAGGACGACGTCACAGGTGGACGACGCCTCGGTGAACAGGTAGAGATCGTCGTCGTAGGTGGAGACGATCGTGTTGTTGATCAGAGTCAGGGTCCCGCGGGCGACGCCGGTGCCATCGCCCACGCCGAGGATGCGGCGCTGCGGCCGGCCGCGGGTGGTGCGCTTGATGATGACGTTGCCGATCCAGAGCGTGTTGCCCGAGTTGCCGCTCGCGACTTCGACGCTGTAGTTGCCGTCCTCTTCCACCCAGTTGTAGGCGAAGATCGTGTTGCCGCCGCGGCTCTTGAAGTTCTGTGCCTCGCCGGAATGGTGGATGTAGGAGTTGCGGACGGTCTGCTGCTCCGCGCAGAAGTAGAAGTTGTGAGTCGCGTTGTGGCGGCCCTCGAAGAGCGTGCCGTTGTGATCGATCTCGCAGTTCTCGATCAGGATGTTGTCGGCGCTGTGGGTCGAGAACCATCCGTCCTCGTTGTGGTGGGTGTGGATGCGCCGCGCGGTCATGTTCTTGCCCTGGAAGTAGATCGCGCCGGCGTTGTGGCCGAAGGTCTCGCGGTCGGCGAATCTCGACCCCCAGGCGTTGCACAGCTCCAGGTCCTCGAAGACGATGTCGTGCGTGCTCTCCTCGGTGCGGAAGATGCCGCGCTTGACGTTGACCCGGCTCGCGTCGATGGTGGGCACCTTGCCGTTCTCGCGCACGCCGCGTATCGTGATGGGGTTGCCAGGCTCCCCGCTGCGCAGGACCGCGATGCGAGGGCGGTCGAGGTAGTAGGTCCCCGGCTGGATCTCGATGACGTCGCCCGGGTTCGCCTCCTCGGCGCAGAGCCTTTCGAGCGTGTCGAGGTCGCTCACCCTGTGCGTCGCCGAGTGCGCGGCGAGCGCCGAAGCGCATACGGCGAGTAGTGCGATCACCAGCATGAGCACGGATCTGTGCATGGCTCTCCTCTTCCGATTGTCTTCTCGGCCGTCTCGCTCGCGCGGGCGACAGGTGCCGCTCACCCGTGGCACCGATCGGTGTACTCGCTCGGCCGCATCCACACGACCTGGTCGCCGAGGTGCTTGCGTATCCGGCGCACGACTTGAGTGAATGCCTCCCAGCCGACGCCGTTCGCCGGATTGAGGCCCTGCCAGTGCGCGTAGAAGATGCAGTGGGGCGCGCCGGCGCGCACCAGCTCCACGACGCGGCCCGATTCGCCATCTTCGGTGATGTAGTAGTCGGCGCTGACCCGCGCGGGGTCGTTGTCCCAGATCCCGAACTGATCCTGCGCGTTCGGGATCAGATCGTAGACGCCGTACTTCCCATCGCGCGCCACCGGCTCCACCGGGTCCGCCGTCCTCTCGCTCAGGGTGAAGCAGGGCACGGTGCGGCCGCGGAACTTCCCGGCCTTCGCGAGGTTGAGCAGCGCCTGCCACACGTTGGGATTCACGCCGAACGACTCCGCTCGCCGCAGCTCCGCATAGCGGCGCTCGCAGGGCTCACAGCTACAGCCCGGCCAGGTCACTCCGGTGAACTGCACTCCGATGCGCTCGCCCTCCTCTATGATCCGCCGGAAGTAGGACTCGTACTCCTCCAGCGCGACCTCGGGCTCGTGGAGCCACACGCCTTCGTGCTGCGCGGCGTCGGGGACGCGTCCGGCCTCGAAGTCGAAGAGCCCGCCGTGCGTCATGATCTCCATGTGGCTGTCGATGCCGCAGTCGAACGCGCGGCGGACCTGCTCGATGTAGGTCTGCTGCTCGTCTGTCTTCGGCCGGCTGAGCAGGCCGTGGCCCTCCCATCCCGACCCGAGGATGACGCTCGACTCCCCGGCGATCTCCTCTGCCGCGACGAAGTCGAGGAATGTCTTGAACGCTTCCGCTCCGCTCACGTACGGGCTCGTATCGTCGAGGTAGAACGACAGTACGGTCTGTCCCATCGGTGCCTCCTGATCTCCCGCCCGGCCCGCCCACGCGGCGTCGGCTACTCGAAGCGAACCGAGTCGAGCAGCGCGCGGAAAGCCGCCCCGCCCGCGGCGAACTGCTGCTCCTCGGCGCGTAGCGTGAATCGGTACACCCGTCCATCGCCGACGACGAGGACGACTCGCGTCCGCATCGCCTGACCGTCCTCGCTTGCCAGCCGATAGCTGTACGCGGCCGCCTCACGGCCGCCAACCTGCGGCCACGCCTCCTGCTGTGCCGCGGAGTCGAGCTGGCGGACCTGCTGCAACTCCGCCGCGGCCAGCTCTGAGGCGGAGCCCTCACCATCGTCCCACCACTCGACGCGCGCCTGTCTTCCCTCGCCCTCGGGTGCGGCGAGGAAGACGGCATCGGAGGCCGTCTCGGTCTGGCGCCAGGCGTCGCCTGTGTCGAACGTCAGGGGGGTCTCGACCGCCGGTGGCAGCGCCTTCGGGACGAGCGGCCCCACTACCTCAGCCGGGCTCGGCGCCGCCGCAGCAGGCTGTTCCTGCGCGGGTGGCGCGTCTGCGGTGCCTGTGGGTGGCGCGGCTGCTGTGCCTGTAGGTGGCGCGGCTGCGGGGCCAGTCGTTGGCGCGCCGGGCGTCTCCTGACCCGCGGGCGGTTGGGCCTGCGCTGCCCGCGAGGCGCGCTCCTCGAGGAGCTTCAGAGTCCGCGCGATACGTGGATCGTAGGGCGCGAGCTCGGCGGCCTTCCGTATCGCCTCCAGCGCGCCGACCAGGTCTCCGGTGTTGGCAAGCGTGACGGCGAGGTTGTGCAGCGGGAAGGCAGGGCGCGGGTCGAGTTCGATTGCCTTCCGGTAGGCCGCGATGGCGCCCTGGAGGTCCCCGCTCTCCTCGAGGGCGACCGCGAGCGAGTTGTGCACGACCCACGGCTCGTCGAGGCCCGGGCATTCGAGGGCCTTGCGGAAGTGCTCTATGGCGAGTTCGAGCTGCGCGGCGCGGGCGAGGATCATCCCGAGGTTGTGGGGGGCGCGCGCATACTCCGGGAAGACCTCGATCGCCGCGCGATACTCTCGCACCGCGTCGTCGTAGTTCTCCTGGGAGGCGTGGAAGAAGGCGTTGTTGAAGTGCTGCTCCGCGGCCGCCGGAATGCTCGTCTTTGCCGG
The DNA here is from genome assembly GCA_020354555.1 of Armatimonadota bacterium. NCBI lineage: Bacteria > Bacillati > Armatimonadota > Armatimonadota bacterium. The sequence continues at coordinate 1,674,627 of CP070648.1, forward strand.
TTCCCCCGCGCTCGCGCACCATGCCAGGGACACGGCCAACACGCTCGCGAGCGCGAAGCTCGCCCACCAACGGGCAGAGCGCCTCATCATCCTCCGGTTACCTCTCACTCCTCGATCTGCTCCGACAACGCCAGACAGCTTCCCCCCTTGCGGGCGCGCTCCCTGCCGTCGGAGACCGGACCTCAACGCCAGCGCGAAGCATACCCACCCGCTCACCTGGGAATACTCCTCCCGGCGGTGCCAGCCACCGGCCGCTTGCGGCCCGCTCGGCAGGCGCCGCCATCCGGCTCCTCGAAGTCAGAAACGAGCGACGGATCGGTCCACCGGTCCGAGCGGAGAGATCCAACCGAGGAATCAACGGAATGAGGAACCGCCTCTGCATCCTCTGGGTGCTTGCCGGGTTGCTGACGGCCGGACTCGCGTCGGCGAGCCAGGTGCCCGGCCACGTATACGTCGCCCTGAACGCCTACCAGCGCGCGCCGGCGCGGGTCAAGGCGATCATCGAGAAGCATTGGGACTCCTACCTGGTGGGCTCGATGGGCCCCGACATGGGCACCACGGCCTACCTCGTCGCACAGGCTTTCGATGTCGAGCACCCCGGCTCCGAGGCCCACTACACCAAGACCGGACGCCTCGTCGCCAACCTCTTCCGCGAGGCCGCGAAGCTCGGCTACCGCCGCGTCCTGATGCAGATCCTCGGCGCCGGCGGCGTGGAGGTCGAGGGCGGGGACGGCGGCGGGCTGGCCTACCGCGCGCGCACCTTCCCCGAGCGCTTCTCCTTCATCCAGATCGTGCGCGCCTTCGCGGACTGGCTCGGCAGCCAGCGCAAGGGCGAGCTGAAGCTGACGATCCACCTCGTCGCGGCGCCGGTGTACCGTGAGATCGCGAGCGGGCGGCTCGACGTGCTCGAGCTGCTCTCGTGC
>CP070648.1:1675649-1683751 GCA_020354555.1 Armatimonadota bacterium
CGACCTGCCGAGTGCGGCATTCGATTGCGTATTGCTGTTCGAGGTAGTAGAGCATCTGAAGGACGAGCATCTGGCGGGCATGCTGACCGAGGTGGCCAGGGTGCTGCGGCCTGGCGGAACGTTGGTCGTCACTACGCCCAACGATGAGGATCTCGCCCTGGCTACGCGCTTTTGCCCGGACTGTGGCGCCGTCTACCACGAGTGGCAGCACATTCGAACCTGGTCCGTCAGCTCGCTGGACCGAACGGTCCAGCCGTATGGATTCCAGTTGCAAAGGTATAGGACGCTGGACTTCACAGCCAAGGGCTCCCTGCGGGGCCGGCTGCGCCAACTCGCAAGGTTGCTCGAGGGCCGACCTGCGCCTCACATGGTTGCTGTCTTCGGCCGGAAATAGGCACTCGAAGAATCGCACCCGATATCGCGACTAGCCCCTGACCCTATGTTCTCCAATCTCTGTTTGATGCAAAGTCGTCCTGCGAGGCTCGCAACATCATGATCGATAAATGCCGCGTCGACCCGGCGTTGCGCGCAGCCCTCTCACCGCATCGACCCTCAAGATCGGTGCGTCCTCTTCGAAACCCTCGACGACTACTTCCTCGCCTTCCTCCTGCCCGAGTACCTTCGCGACCGGATTATTGTGCGAGTGCACGCCACCTCGGAAACCGAATATGCGGTGTGGCGACCTGGCCTCCTGCAGCACATGAAGTTCCGCGTCATCCGAGCGCTCCAGCGTCGCAGTATTCGGTACATAGCCACGGTATCGGCCTTTCACCTGGCCTTCGTCAAGCGCTGAAGCCTGAATGACGACCAGCTGCCCATGGCGAACAGGCGGTTCATGGTGATACCGAATTGGCTGCCGATGCAACCAGGCGGCAGCCGTAGCATCACCAACCGGGCCGATCGGATCAGCTTCCCGAAGTTGGGACGGATGGACGTGCTCGTCGCATATCAAAAGGGCCTCAACAACATCCTGTCGTGCCTGGTGCTGGTGCTGGTGGATGCGCGGCGCCGCGTGCGGTTCTCCTTCATCGGCAAGGGCAGCGAACGCGCCCGGCTGACCGGGATCGCCCGGAGGCTCGCGCCGGCCGAGATCGAATTTGTCGAGTCGCTCCCCAATCAGCAAATCAGCCAACGTCTGGACGACGCTGACTGCGTCGTGCTGGCATCGCGTTACGAGGTCATGTCCATTTTCGCGCTCGAGGCTGCGACGCCGTACAGCTGTCGTATGCAATCGGTCGCTCCCTCGGCCTTAGCAACGACCAGCCCCGAGTGTTGGGTGCGCAGTCGCTCGAAGTGGCGTCACGATTCGTCTCTGCCGATCCGGTGCGTCGGCTGATCGGATTCTCGCGCCTCATTGGGACCTGAGATGTGCGGTCTAGCAGGTTTTATCGACCAGGGAACGGAGGGCGCGGAGGCACAGGCGCGACTGGCGAGCATGCTTTCCCGCATCGCACACCGCGGCCCGGACGACGAAGGCGTGTGGATCGACGGCCCGCTCGCCATCGGCCACCGACGCCTGTCCATCGTCGACCTGTCGCCCCTTGGGCATCAGCCAATGATCTCCGCCAGCGGCCGCTACGTGATCGCGTTCAACGGGGAGATTTACAACCACACTGAACTGCGCAGCGCGCTGGCACGGAGTGGTGCGCAGTTCAAGGGCCATTCCGACACCGAGGTGCTGCTCACCCTCATTGAGCGCGACGGCTTGCCGGCGGCGCTCGCGCATTGCGTCGGGATGTTCGCCATTGCTGCCTGGGACCGCCGCCGGCGCGTGCTGCACCTCGCTCGTGACCGCTTCGGCGAGAAGCCGCTTTACTACGGTTGGTGCGGGCGCACCTTCCTCTTCGGCTCACAGCTACGGGCGCTGGCTGTGCACCCAGCTTTTGACAACATGCTCGACGCCGAATCCGTGCGCGACGTGGTACAGCGCGGTTATGTCGCTCCGGACAGGAGCATCTATCGTCAGCTGCGGCAAGTGGCCCCAGGGACCTGCGTGTCGCTGCGGGCGGCCGCCTCCGCAGGATCCTCGCCGCTCGCCCGGACTTACTGGGATCCAGTGGCCGTCGCGCGCGACGGCGCGCAGCGACCGTTTGCCGGAAGCTTCCACGAGGCCACGACCGAGCTGGAACGTCGGCTGCGGGATGCTGTCGTGCTGCAGCTGCAGGCCGACGTGCCGGTAGGCGCCTTTCTGTCGGGCGGGGTCGACTCCAGTGTCGTCACTGCCCTCATGTGCCACGCCTCCCGCTCTCGCGTGCGCAGCTACTCGATCGGGTTCCAACGCGCAAGTCACAACGAGGCCGAGCACGCGAAGGCCGTCGCCGAGCATCTCGGCACCGATCACACCGAGTGGTACGTGGACGAGGCGGAAGCCGAATGCCTGGTGCCGACCCTTGCCGACATTTACGACGAGCCGCTCGCGGATGCCTCGCAGATCCCGACATTGGTACTGGCCCGGCTGGTGCGGCGCGACGTGACTGTCGCGCTGTCGGGAGACGGTGGGGACGAGGTCTTCGGCGGCTATCCGAAATACGGCCGCGGCGAGGCCCTGTGGCACTTGCCGGCGCGTCGCTCCCTAGGTGCAATGGCGCGGCTGGCGGACCGCGTACTGGCCCCGGCCCTACGTCACGTGATGCCGACCGCGGCCAGCCAGCGGGTGCCGTGGCATAGGATTAATACTGCGGCGGCACTGTGCGGGGCACGCACCCCGGAGACGCTTGCTGACCTACTGGAAACCCTGAACCGCGACGCATCGGGCTTCCTGGCCCCGGCGCTGCGAGCGCAGGTCACGGCACCTACGCGCAGGCCTGCTGTGCTGGCCAGCTACCGCCGAGAAGCCATGCTGCGCGATATCCAGGCCTACCTCCCGGGCGACATCCTGACCAAGGTCGACCGGGCTACCATGTCCGCTTCCCTGGAAAGCCGTGCTCCGCTGCTCGACCATCGTCTATACGAATTCGCGGTCACGCTGCCGGACACGCACCTCTTCGATGGGACCGCCGGCAAGCGCATTCTGCGTGCCCTCCTGTACCGCCTGGTGCCGCGCGAAATCGTCGACCGGCCCAAGTCAGGCTTCATGGCGCCGCTGCCAGACTGGCTGCGCGGCGGACTGAAGCCTTGGGCGTCTGACATGCTACGTACCGCATCGGCAGCGCGCGTACTGGACGTTAATCGCTGCCGACGCCTACTGGACCTGCACTGTCAGGGCCACCATGATCTGTCGTCCCGGGTCTGGCCGCTGGTCACCCTCGCGGCATGGTCCCACCGTCACCTGCAACGCGGCGCGGGCTCGACTTGAGTAGCCATGACTGAGCCCATTGTGTACAGCTGTGTCACCGCCGGCTACGACAAGGTTGCCCCGGTACCGACGGCTTGGCATTGCCGGTTCATCCTCTTTCACGATGGTTCCGTCGAGGTCCCCGACGGCTGGGAAGGCCGCCGTCTGCACGTCGCCGGGCTACGTGGGGTTGCGCTCAATCGCTATGCCAAGATGCTGCCTCATCGGCTCGGCCTGGAGGGCGAGCTCTCGCTATACGTCGACGGCAACATCTTCTTCAGGCGTGACCCGGCGGAAAGGATCCAGTCGGTCCTGTCCAAGGCCAAGATTGCCGCCTTCCGCCATCCCCACCGGGAATGCGCCTATGCCGAGCTGCGAGAGAACCTGAGGCTCGGATTCATCGGCCCGGGGCCGGTCTGGCGCCAAGTCAGGAAGTTCAGGCGCGCCAGACTCCCGCGCAAGAGCGGCTTGTTCGAGGCACGCGTCTTGTTCCGCCGCCACACAGAGCCGGAGGTCGTCGTCCTGGACGAACTCTGGTGGTCCATGTGGCAGGACGGCTTGGGACGGGACCAACCCTTGCTCAGCGCGGCTCTCTGGGCCACCGGGATGACCGTCGAGACGGTTGGCCCCGACGCACGGGCAGATCCCAGCGATGTTCTCGGTGTCGGAGAGCACGCAACGCAGCGCACACGCGTCCAGCGCTTGCCCAAGCGCTTGGCCGCCGAGCTTGCTCTGTATCGCTTGTGGTTGCCGAGATGAATTCGACCACGTCACCGCGCGCACTACCGGGAGCGCTCGCCCCGCCGGCCTCGGCGCGCGGCTCAATCTGCATGGGCGGCGCTCGATGTCTGTGGTACGGCTCGTCGGTCATCTTCGCTGCGGTCGTCGCCGGCTTCGCGCTGCTCGGTCCGTCAGTGGACTTCGAGAACTATCGGATGCTGTTCGAGTGGGTGACGGAAACCGACCTGGCTGAACTCGCACTCGGCAGCGACCCGGGCTATCTCGTCCTATCGCGGATCGCCTACGTATCGGGCCTGGGCTTCCATGGCTTGATGTTCGCGGTCGCCCTCATGACGTGCGCTGCAAAGACCACCGTCCTTTGGCGCTTGCAGACGGATCGCACCGTGCTCGTCGCGATGTATGCCTCATACCTGTTCTGGCTCCACGAGTACACCCAGATCCGGATCGCGCTTGCGCTTGGCCTCATCATGCTCGGCATCTACGTCGCGCGACGGAGCCAGTGGGTGCTTTTCATCGCAGCTGTCACGCTGCATGCCTCGGCGATCGCCGTCATCTTGCTATACGTCGCCGTCCGATTCCCCGGAAGGGCGACGCTTGGCGCGCTGATCGGGCTGCCGGCACTCTATGTCACTGGCGTGCTGGACGACTTCATCTTAGACATTGCGACCCGGGTCGCGTACTACACGCATCTGTGGGACCTGGGCGAGTTCGACCGGCTGAACATCTTCAGCCTGATGCCGATAGCTCAGGGCCTCATGATCCTGCTCGCGCTGCGCCACCGCGAACGCCTGACCTACTTCGGCCGGATGGAGCTAGTGTTCGCGGCGGTCGGGCTGCTGAGCTTTTACACCCTGAGCTTCCTGCCGGTTCTCGCGTTTCGCACCTACGAGCTCTTCATCCCCTTTTTCCTCGTGCTGGTGTCGCGCGTCTGGCCCCATTCACTGGGCGTGCGCCTGCTGGTGCCTGTGTACGTGCTGCTCGGGCTGCGGCTCAGCTTCGACGGCAACGATCCGCTGCTGCGGCTCTTCTGACCTTGCATAGATGCCCTCGCTCACACTGACTCTTTGTGTCGTCGTCTACGAATCGGTGGAGGTAACGCAGCGCTTCCATCAGGCGCTGACCGCCTCGCTGGCGGGGTTCGAGGACGTGGAGGTCCTCTACTACGACAACTCGCCCTCCGACACCCTAGCGCGCTGGTTTGCCGACCGGCTTGGCCCGAGCATGCAGTACACGCACGATCCGCGCAACCTCGGCTTCTCGTACGCCAACAACCAGCTCATCCTGCGGGCGCGCCATGAGCGCATCCTGCTGCTGAACCCCGATGTGTTCGGCTTCAGCCCGACGCTATGGCAGTCCATAGCGTCGCGCCCCACGGCCGGCACGGCGCGCTTCGCCCGCCTGCTCAACGCGGACGGCAGCTTCCAGGACTGCGTCGGCGAGCTGGCGGGCCTCGGCCGGGCACTGCGGCCGCGCCGCGACTTTGCCTCGGTGCGCGAGCCGATCGAGGTGGGCATGGGCATCATGGCGTTCATGCTCACGGAGAAGTCGGTATTCGCCGAGGTCGGCCTGCTCGACTGCGAATACCCGTTGTATGCGGAGGACATGGACTGGTGCTTGCGCGCCAAACGGGCCGGCGTGAAGGTGGTCTATGACCCGGGCATCGAGCTCATTCACGTGGGCGCCGCCTCGGCCAGCCAGCGCTGGGGGCAGGCGGCGACACTGCGGCGGAAGTATCGCGCCGAGCGCATCTTCATTGACAAGCACACCCGGGGACTGGAGTGGCTGGCAATGCGGCTGCTCAACGCCGCGAAGCTCGTCTTGCGGGCAGCGCCATGGTGAGTGCGCTCGTGATCCACGTCATTCTGCCTTCGCTGCGCATTAGCGGCGGCGTGAAAGAGGCGCTTCGGCTGGGCGAGGAGCTTGCGGCTTGCGGCCACGAGGTCGACGTTTGGACCCTGTGGCGCGGCTCGCACGCCGTTGCGGCGAATGGCTTGCGTGTCGTCGAGCTAAGCCAGTGGGTCACGCGGGTCCGCTGGGCGGCTTTGCAGCTACCCGCGCTGATGCTCGCCTTCGCGCGCCGCGCCGCGCGCGGAAGGGGTAGCGGCTGGCAGATTTTCATTTTTACCCACTACGCCACCTCCCCACTGGCGGTGCTGATTCGACCTTCGCGGCGCTGGTTCTTCGTGCAAGATTTGGAGTGGCGGTTCGTGCGCCACGCCGGCCTGCGCGCACTGCTCAAGGCCGTCGTGCTCGGTCTTTACCGTCGCGGCCGACTTATCGCGGCAAACGACTACCTCGCCAGCGAGCTGCGTGCGCTCGGCCTCGAGGTGGCCGTGCAGGCGCCGATCTGGGCCGATGCCGCCTTCCGCGACGAAGGCAACCGCGAGCGCGACATCGACGTGGTGATGATGCTGCGCAAGGGCGACCACAAGCGGCTCGATCTGTATCGCCAGGCACTAGAGCAACTCGCCTGCGGGCCGCAGCACCGCACTACCGCCGTCATTACACCCGACGATGACATCGCCGCGCAAGTGGCCGCGCACGCATCGCACCTGGACGTCCGCCCGGATGCGGCAGCGATGCGCGCGCTCTACGCCCGCACGCGGCTATTCCTCATGCTCAGCGAGCACGAGGGCTTCGGGCTGCCGCCGCTGGAAGCCATGGGATCGGGCTGCGTGCCACTGTGCCGCGACAGCGGCGGCGTGCGGGCCTACATGACCGGCGAACTGCGCGAACTGTTGCTGCCGCTGGACTGGCCCGTGGAGCGGATCGCACAACGCATCGACGACCTGCTGACCTCCCCAGAGGCGCTGCAGCGCTACTCGACGGCGGCGAGGGCGGTGTTCGACGCCGGGTTGCGCCGATCACAGTCGCGCGCCGTGTCAGTCGCCGCCGCGATGTGGTCCGCCACCCAATCAGAGGTGCGGTCATGACATTGCCGATCGTCACCCTGTCGATCGTCAGTCATGGCCAAGGCGCGCTCGTGCGTGGCTTGCTCGACGATCTCGCCTGTGGCGTAGACGTCGACCACGAGGTCGTCCTTACCCTTAACATCCCCGAGGACGAGCGCTTCATTGCAGATTACCCGTCGCTGCCCATCACCGTGGTGCGCAACAGAGAACGCAAGGGCTTCGGGGCCAACCACAATGCCGCCTTCGCAATCTCGCGCGGCCAAGTGTTCGTGATCATGAACCCGGACATCCGCGTACGGCCACTGCAGTTGGCGCCAATGCTCGACACGCTGGCCCGCCCGCGCATGGGCGCGTGCGCGCCGGCCGTGTTCTCCTCCGCCGGAACGCTCGAGGATAGCGCACGACGCTTCCCGACACTGGCGCGCCTCGCGCGGCGCATCCTACTGCGCCGTCGCGAGCCCGATTACTTGTGGCCCGAGTATCCGATCGAGGTAGATTGGGTGGCAGGCATGTTCATGCTCTTCCGCCGTGAGGCCTTCGAGCAGGTTGGCGGCTTCGACGAGGGCTACTTCATGTACTTCGAGGATGTCGATATCTGCCGCCGCCTTCGGAGCGCAGGATGGAACGTCGGCTTCGACCCACATTCGTCGGTGTTTCACGATGCCCAACGCGCCAGCCGGCGAAGGCTGACACACCTACGGTGGCATCTGACGAGTGCAGTCCGCTACTTCGCCACGAGTACGAATCGCGAGGTGCGCCCGCGATAGGATTTGGCTCTCACTGCTTTGGATGTTGGTCTACCTTGGCCGCAGCCTTGTAATTGGGTAGTTCGGCGCAACGCGGCCTTGACGTCGGCGTCGTCGGGAGCTGCACCCTCGGCTCGCACCAGATTAGGCAGCCCTTGCGGCAACGCGCTGGGCGCCTGTAGCCGCGCCAGCCGTAGGCGCGGGTGCAGCGTCGGGACCGTCGCATCCCCATCCGCTAGCAGTTCCTCATACAACTTCTCCCCCGCTCGCAGGCCGCTGAACTCGCTCTCGATCTCGTCGTCGTGATGACCCGCGAGCCGGATCATCTCGCGGGCCAACTCGACGATCTTCACCGGCTCACCCATGTCGAGCACCAGCGCCTCGCCGTCGAGGCCCACCGCGCCGGCCGGGATCACGAGCTCGACGGCC
>CP070648.1:1683851-1713644 GCA_020354555.1 Armatimonadota bacterium
AAGTACATCACGCTCCAGCAAGATCCGACGGCGACCAAGCCGCAGAAAATCGGCGTCGGCAATCGCGAGAACTGGATCGCCTACGCCGTGAATGGCGACCTCTTCGTCAAGACGTTCCAATACCGCGATGGAGCGACTTACCCCGATTTCGGCTGTTCCACCGAAGTGTTCACCAACGCGGACATGCTCGAGGTCGAAACGCTGGGCCCGATGACGGCGCTTGCGCCCAGCGAGACGGTCGAGCACGTCGAGAACTGGTTCCTGTTCAAGGCAGTCACCGTCGGCAACGACGACGACGCAATAGACGCGGCGGTGCTTCCCAAGGCGCTGGAGGCGCTGAAGGCGACTGACCTTCGCTAGTCGGCGCGGCGTAGCGACGTGCCCCGAAGGGCAGGAAACGATGCGCCCTCGGCGAACGTCGTCCCAGGGGGACGCGACGGAACTCGTTCAGGAGGAGCAGCGATTCATGAGCAGTGACGTGTTAAAATTCGGGCTGATCGGCTGCGGCGGCATCGGGAAGCATCATGCCAAGACGATCGCGGCCTTGCCCGACGCGGAACTGGTGGCGGTGCACGACATCCGCCCCGAACGCGCGCAGGAAGTCGCGCAGCAGCACGGCTGCGAGGCGTACGAGGACTACGCGGCGATGCTCGCGCGGGACGACGTGCAGGTAGTCAACGTGTGTACCCCCTCCGGCCTCCACGCCGAGCACGCGCTGGCGGCGGCCGAGGCCGGCAAGCACGTTATCACGGAGAAGCCGATTGACGTGGTGCTGGAGAAAGTGGACCGGCTGATCGAGACGTGCGACAAGCGGGGCGTGAAGCTCGCGTGCATTTTCCAGCATCGCTTCGACGGCGACGCCCGGCGCGTCAAGGCCGCGATAGACGAGGGCAAGTTCGGGCAGCTTTTGCTCTGCAACGCGAGCGTGAAATGGTTCCGCGCGCAGAGCTACTACGACAGCGATACGTGGCGCGGCACGTGGGCGCTCGACGGCGGCGTGCTGTCGAACCAGGCCATCCACTACCTCGACCAGATTCTGTGGCTGATGGGCGACGTGGCGGAAGTCACCTTCGCCGAAATCAAGACCCAGGCGCGCAAGATGGAGGCCGAGGACATCGCCCAGGCGACGCTCCATTTCGCCAACGGCGCGTGGGGCTCGATCCAGGCCTCGACCGTGACGTGGCCCGGGCTCGCGACACGGGTCGAGGTATGCGGCACTGCGGGCGCGGCGGTGCTCGAAGGTGACCGCGTCGCCTTGTTCCGCGCCGAGGGCGAGGAAGAGGATGCGACCGAGGCAGGCGCCGCGGCTTCGGTGGCTTCTGCCGACCCGGCCATCGGCGGGCTGACTGGGCACGACGCGCAGATCGCCGACTTCATCGCGGCCCTGCGCGAGGCGCGCGATCCGTATGTCACCGGCCGCGAGGCCCGGCGCAGCCTGGCGCTGCTGACGGACATCTACCGCAAAGCGACCGGGCGCCCGATGCTGGGCGGCGGCTGAATCGTCTTGGGCCGAGGCCGACGCCGTCAGCGCGATAGCGGTTCGCCGCCTTTCAGCGGGCACCCGGCGGCCGACGTGAGTCGCGCCGGCGCGGCGGCGCACAGGACATGCGAATAGAGGCGCGCGGATTGACGGGCGAGGCCCAGTCCTCGCCCGTGCCGTCTTCTTAGTCCCGGGATCACTCATTGGCAGAAACTGCACATACTCAGCCCCGCCCGCCGCTCGCGCCGGTGAGCTGGACGTTGTTCCTCACCCTGACGGCCTACGGGCTGGCGCTGTTCGCCGTGGGGCCGTGCCTCACGTCTATTGCGCGCACGTTCGGCGTGCCGCTGGGCGCGACGGGGGCTTTGTTCACCGTCTTCTTCGTCGGTTTCACGGCGGGCGTGCTGTCGTCCGGCTTCGCCGCGGAGCGCTTCGGCAAACGGCGCGTCACTGCCGTCGGATTGGCGATACTCGCCGCCGGGCTATTCTTGCTCGGCGCCAGCCCGGGCCCGTTCGCGGCTCTGCGCTTGTGGTGGGCGCTCGGCGCGATGCTTGTCATGGGCGTCGGCGGGGCGACCGTCGAGGCGACGGCGAGCGCCATGGTTGCCGACGTCAACCCCAGGCGCGAGGGGTTCGCGATCAATCTGATGCAGGCCTTCTTCGGCTTCGGCGCGGTCGCGGGGCCGATACTGGTCGCGGTCCTGCTGAGTCGCGGAGGGGTGTGGCAGAGTCACTTCCTCGTTTCCGGAGCGGTGGCGGCCGCGCTCTTCCTCGCCCTGCTCGTGCAGCGCGCGGAGGAACGGCCGGTGGAACCTCTGCCTCTGCGCCAACTCGGCGTCCTGCTCCGCCAGCCGACGCTGCTCATGTTGTGCCTCGCCATGATGCTCTACGTCGGTTCGGAGATCGGCTACACCGGTTGGATCAGCGCGCTCATCGAGAGGGGCATGGGTACGCGGGTGGAAATCGCGGGGCAAGCCGTCACCGCGTTCTGGATCACGATGACCCTGGGCAGACTCGCCTGCACGTGGCTGGTGCAGATCATTCCCGCGGAGCGGCTAATGCTGGCGCTCGGCGGAGGGGGCGCGGTGGCAAGCGGGCTGACCATGCTCGCGCCGACCCCCGGCTGGGGCATCGCCGCATCGGCGATGGTCGGCGTCTTTCTGTCCGGCTCGTTCGGTCTCATTCTGACCTCCGCAAGCGACCGGTTTGCGGAGCGCCGCGCGATGGTTTTCAGCCTGGTGATAACCAGTGTCGGGGTCGGCGGCATGACGCTGCCGGCGGCGATGGGGCTGGTGGCGGAGGCGACGAACCTGCGCTGGGCGATGGCCTTGCCGGCGGCGGCGATGGCGCTCGTGGCGCTGCTGTTCGCGCGCGTCGGCGGGCGAACCCAGTGCCTGCCGCCGACGTCATAATATGGCCTGATGCGCCGCGCTTGACGGCGTCCAGGGCCGGTGTTATGATTCGCGGCGAAACAAGCAATCCTCCGAGCGCGAACTATTCATGCGCGCACGCATCACATGCAGGGCACACCCTCCCTAGGGGTAGTGTCAATAATCCAGGCGAAGGAGGCCCCAATTGCGCCCCCGGATGATGTTCACCTCTCTGCTGGCGCTGTGTACTGCCGCGCTCCTGGTCGCCCCCGCCTGCGCGCGACAGATACTTGTGGTTGATCTGTCGCAGGCGGACGCGCCGACCCGGATGCTGGTGGCCAGCATTCAGGGAGTCGTCAACCGCGATCCCTCGGAAGTCGGCATCTTCACCATCCGCGGGCCGGTGGACGCCCGGTGGCTCTCGCTCTACGAGGGAGAGATCGTCGAGGTGGCGCCTGACGAACTGGCGAGCAAGGTGAGCGACCGGCTCGCGGGGCAGGTGCTCTACGATCCGGCGGAAGAGCATGCGGTCAACCTCGCCGCTGCCGCCGCGGCGATTCTCGACGCCGCGCTGACGCCGCAGGATATGGGGCTGAAGACCGTTCTGGACGCGCGCGGGCGCTGGCCGAACCGCGCGGCCGCCTATCGCTATGCCATCGCCCAGGTGCTGCCGGAAGCAGCTACCGACCGGATCGCCGTGATCGGCCCCGAGCGCAGCGACCTCCGCGATTACCTCGCCAAAGAGCGCGTGCTCGCCGTTGACCTCGACCGGAGCGAGCAGGAACAGGCCGGCATCTTTCGTGAGATCCTGGCACGCCTCAAGCCGGGGGCGCTCCTCGTCGGCGCCCCGGGGATGGCCGTCGACGAGGGTCTCGTCGGACTGCTCGCCCAGCGTCAGCACATCCTGCTGCCGATTTCGTACGCGAGCAATCTGTCATTCCACTCGGCGCATCCCATCAGCGCCCCGCTGCACCAACTCGATCTTCTGGCGCCGCTCGCATACCAGACCCTGGTGACGTTCGTGTATGAGGGGGGCACGGATCTCGGGAATGCGCTGGCGGACATGCGAGCGCTGTGGGATGATCCCGCGCGCGGCAGCGTACCCGTGGGGTGGACGGTATCGCCCGCACTGCTCGACCTGGCGCCGGCAGTGATCCAGAGCTATATCGCGGATGCGTGGCTGAGCGGTAATGACGAGTTGATCCTCGCGCCCAACGGCCCGGGGTACCTCATGCCGAGCGGACAGGGCGAGTGGGGGGCAATCGTCGAGCGCATGGCACCGTGGGTGCGCGCCGGTGACTTGCGGGTGGCGGCTCTTTCCGATCCGGGTCCGGCCGCGGATGTGGAGCGGGCGCTCTCGCAGTACGGCAAGTCCGGTGTGCGCGGTATCCTGCTCGGACCGGGGACGCGGCTCCAGTCGGGGCTGTACGCAAACGTGCCGGTGGTGGCGCAGGCCATCCGCGCGCGGGACGCGTTCGACACCCTGCAAGCCATTCGCGATGCCGGCAAGACGAACAAGTACATCTATGTCAGTGTGGATCCGACCGCGCTGACGCCGACGGACATCGCGCATATCGCCAGCCGTCTCGGTGAGAGGTACGCGGTGCTGCGGCCGCGCGAATTCCTCGAAGTCGCGCGACAGACCACTGTGACGAGCGGGGCGAAGCCGAAGAAGGGCTCGGCGGTCATCGGTGATGTGTCGCTGCGGCCCGCGGCGCCGGAACCGGAGGATGATGTCGAGGTACGCGTGACCGTGCGCTCGCCGGTGAAGTTGGACTCGGTGCGAGCCGTCTATTCCGTCTCCGGCGGGCCGGCGGAGTGGACCGCGGTCCTGCACCCCGGCCCCGATCACACCTACTCCTGGTCCATCCCGCCGCTCCTCGAGGGAGGAGAAGCGAGCGTTCGCGTGCGGGCGACGGACGCCGAGAACGGCGTGACGTGGACCCAGCCGGTTCGCTTCGAGGTGGATGCGCCTGACGGCGACGACGACGGGCTGACCGATGCCGTCGAGCGCTTGCTGCGTGCCGACTCTGGGAACCCCGACACCGACGCCGACGGCTGGCGCGACGGCAATGACGAGCATCCGCTGGCGACCGACGTCGCGGCCGCTTCGTATCTCTGGCCCCTGGTTCCCGTGGGCGACGCGCCCTACATCGTCGAGGGCGGCGGAAGCGTGACGGAGGGGATTCGAGCCGTGACGGGCGACGAGAGGGCGATGTACGAACTGCCGCTGTCGGGAGCGCCGAGGGGGGCACGGGCGATGCTCGAGGCGGTCGTCGGCGGTGAGTATCGCATCGAGGTGTCGAGCGACGGCAAGGAATGGCAGGACATCGGCACCAAGTCGAGTGAGGTCCCCCTGGCGCCCGGGTCGTGGGAGATTCCCGCGCACTACCTGGCGGCACGAACGCTGCGCGTCCGGCTCAGCGATGCGACACCCGAGGGAGGCGCGCCGGCACAACTCGCAGCGCTTGGCATCGTGGCGCATCCGGACGGCCCTTCCGTGCTCGGCGTCGGGACTGATCCTGCGTACCCAGTGGTGGGGCTGCCGGTGCGCGTTCTGGCCTCGGTTTTCGACCCCGATGGCGTGGCGGCGGTAAGGCTTCACTACAGCATCAACGAGGGCGGGACGATCGCGGTGCCGATGGCAGAGCGGGGCACGTCGCAAGTATACGCGGGCGAGATTCACGGCACCCGCGACGGCGACAACGTGACCTATTGGGTGAGCGCCGCCGATGCAAAGAAGAACGCCTCGGCGAGCCGGAGGTTTGGCTTCCATGTGGGCACGGTGGCGAAGGAAGCGATCTCACTCAGGGCGGGCCGAGACTTCGAGGGTCAGTGGGAGGTCGGCTCCGAGTGGGGCGGGTCGCGTTGGAGCCCGCGCAAGGACGCCGTGGACGCGGCGACGATCAATATCATGGGCGGGGCGTACCGTGTGTGGCTCCTGGCGGCGCCGCGCGGTGGTGGCATCCGGGTCAGTCTCGACGGGAAAGCCGCGGGGGTCGCGGAGGCTTCGGCGCGGGACGGATGGCAGTCGCTGGGCACGGTTGACCTGGCGCGTGGCAGGCATGCGGTCACGCTCACCTCGACCGACGAGGTACGCTGCGGTTATACGCAGTTGATGATAACGCAGGACCGCCGTGAGATGCCGCCGGAAGGCACGGTCCGCGACCTGTACAACAGCTTGACGGTCATCGCGCCGCTGCCGGGCGAGACCGTGAAAGGCCTGGTGGACATCGAGGCGACGGGGACGGGGAACATCGCGGTGGTCGAATGCGCGGTAGACGGCACGAGCATCGGGCGCGAGAAGAATGCCCCGTATCGTTTCCGCTGGAATGCGCGCCGCGCCGCCGCCGGCACGTACTCGATCGAGGTACGCGCGCTGGACGCCGCCGGCGACATCCTGCTCACCACCGCCCTGGAGGTTGATCTCAGCAAATAGGGACGGCCTGCGACTCTCGCCCTCCGCCGGCGCGGCCTGGTCGCGCTGCGTGTCGCCGCGAGGCGCAAGGGAGTTGACAACCAATCCGCGAGACGCTATAGTTCTCCGCGGCTGACCGGCGACAGAACCATAATCCAGTTGGCAGGATAAACGCACCTCAGCCCTTGACGCGCCTGCTTCGTGTCACCCCCAATGGGGTTCTTGCATTGCCGCCCCGCTCTCGGCTGGGCGGATAGTGCTCAAGGATCCCATTCCGGAGCCCGACTTGTCGGGGCACGGATGGCAAGAGGCGGGCGCGTTTGCCTCTTCTTGGGATGATGGTTCTCACCGTAATGCTCAGGACCGTGATTGACCGTTCGAAGGAGAGACTCTGATGTCTTCTGTAATCCGCGTCCTCGCCGATCGTTCGAGGGATGCGGTCGGCGGAGAGCAGTTTGCCAACCTGCTGCCCTATTCTCAGTTTCAGAGCACCGACAATCGCCGACCTCTGACGCGCTCGCTGCTCGAGAGGTACGACGTGCTTGCGATCTGTGGGCAGTCGGTGAAGCGATACACGCGCGCGGAACTGACTGCAATCCGCGAGTTCGTTGCAGAGGGCGGCGGTCTTCTGCTGGCCGCGAGCGCGCCGGTCTTCGAGCTGGAGACCAATTTGCCCGTGGCGAAGATGGCCCAGAACGACGTCGCGGGGCTGTTCGGAGCGGCGTTTCAGTCCGGCGACTGCGCGGGCGCCAGGGCTCAGGGGGAGCTGACGGTGGGCATTCCGCATCAAGCGGTGGGAATCCGGCGCCACGCGGCGCTCGGTGGCGCCGGTGCCGGCTTGATCATCGGTTGCTGCGCGCCGATTTCTCATCCCGAGGGGGCGGAGATAGTGGCTTCGCATCAGCCGACTCGGCAGCCGATCGCTGCGGCCTTTCCGTTCGGCGAGGGCCGCGTGGCAGTGGTCGGCGAGTCATGCTTTGCGAGCGAACGAGGCTACACGTGCCGCGCCGTGGCGCGATGGCTGGCTGCCGGGGGCAAAGCCGCAGCCGACAAGGATGCGCAGGTGGCGGAGTACATCGGGCGCCGCGGCGGCATCAATCGCGGCGATTACTTCCACGTCACCTATGACCGCAGCTGCGCCAATCGAGTCGAAGAGACTCTAGGCCTGGTGGATATGGTGAACGCAGCCTGCAAAGCGCGCTTCGCGACGGCCTGGAAGCCGCCGACGCACGTCGCCTTGGCCGATGCCGTGGCGTGCCGCCGCTGGGGCGGTTACGGGCAGCTTGGGGCGCAGGCGCCCCCGGCGTCGCGCGTTCGGCAGTTACTGGCCATGCTCGTAACGCGCGGGGTAAGGCAGTTCGATTTTGCGGAGAGCCTTGATGCGGTGTTCAGCCACGCTGCGTGGCGTATCCACTTCGTCCTCGGCCTGCTCGACGAGCTTGGGTTCGGCGACGAGGCCGCGCGCTGCCGCGAGCGTGCCGAACGCTGGATCGCGGAGATGGACGACAGGGCGAAGGTGTTCGATCTCGCACGGAACTACAAGGAAACCCGGGAAGACTGCCCGCGCGGGCTGGTCGTCATTCGCGAGTTTGCCGCAGAGCACGGCGACGAAGTGCTCGCGAAGCTGGCCGCGACCATCCCGGAGAAGGATCCGTGGAAGCACTTGCCCCCCAACTACGCCTGGCCGAGCGACCGGTGCATCTACTATCTCGGCCTGGCAGCCGGGAAGGACTTGTTCCCGTGGTTCGCCGAGCGCGGGGTGACCGTGCATCCGCTGCCGGTCGTGAAGCCGGATGCGAAGGACATCGAGGCCCGGATGGCGGCCCGACTGAACCAAGCGCTGCGGGACGAATCGGAGTCGCTTTCCAGCCGGATGGACGCGGCGCTGGATCTTGCTGCGATGAAGGCCACGAATGGACTTCCCGCGGACGATTGGGGCGCTCTATGCGCGGCGCTCAAGCTGAGTAAGCAAGCCGAGCGGAAAGCGGCGCGCAAGTTGAGGAAGCTGTGGGCCGCGCGGAAGCCGGCTGGGATTCGCGCGGTCGCCGGACTCGCCCTGGCGGATCTCGGAGACGCATCGGTGGCCGACGACCTGATTCCGCTCGCGCGCCGCTTCGAGCCACGCTTCCAGCTTGCCGCGTGGTACGCACTGACGAAGGCCGGCAGCGAACGAGCGGACGAACTCTCCCTCGAAAACGTCACAGACGCCGACGGGAACCCGGCCGGTGAGTTGGAGGTCGAGTTCGACGGCTACATCGCCATGCACTGCAAGGTGGAGGGGTACAAGGTCAACAATATCTTCTCCCTACCCGAGCTGCGGCCGTTCACGGCGGACGCAGCCGCCAGCTTGCACTCGGTGCATTGGGTGCACACCTCGCCGTTCTGGCGGCGGCGCGGGCTGTCGCGATACACCATGGAGCGGACGATGAACTACCCGGCGGCGATGAAATGCTCGTGTTCCGGGCTCGGCACGGGCACGCGCAACGTCGCTCACCGGCTCTACCGCGACTTCGGCTTCGTGGACATGTTCGAGGCACATGAGGTGTGGACGTGCGCGCTGCCGGGCAACGCGCCGCTGCGCCTGCCGACCGGCGTGACGTTCCGCGAATACGAGGATGGGGACGCCCCGCGTGCCCTCGGGTTCTGGCGCGAGGAACGCCGGACGACAGTATATGAGGAACCGGAGGGGTTGCCCCACGGGGAGCTCGACCCCGCGGAGTTCGGCTATTTCGCGCTGCGCAAGCGCGACATCGTGGGCTTTGCGTCAGCGGCTTATAGCGGCGGCGAAGAAGCGCACATCGCTCGCTTGGCAGTCAAGGCGAAAGATGAGCAGCGCGACGCCGTGGCCGATGCGCTGCTCGCGTTGATCCACCGGGCGGTGCACAGGCCGGGCGCGAAGCGGATACAGTGGTACGAGGTCTCCGAAGATGACTGCATCCGGGCGGCGCTCCACCGCGCCGGGTACGAGGTCAAGCCTACCGGCGGTCAGTGGATGGTGCAGGTCCGGCACCTCGTTCAGTTCCTGCAGGAAATCGCGCCGGCCATCGAACGGCGCCTTGCCGAATCCCAGGATTTCAAATCCTGGGAAGGCGTGATCGACATTCTCGCTGAGCGTCACCAGGCGCGCGTCGCGGTGAGCAAGGCTGTAGTCACGGCGTCCGCGCCGACCGCGCGGCCCGCCGACATCGTGCTGCGCTGTGACGACTACACGGCGACGCGTATCGCCTTCGGCCGGGAGACGCCGTTCCAGGCGTACCTCCAGGCGCGCATGGTGATTGAGCCGCGGGTGGGCGAGCAGCTCACGAAGCTCCTGGAGACCGTCTTCCCGAAGGTTCCGCTGTAAGACGTGCCGGGGGCGCGGACGGCCGCGCGTGCGTCACGACGCGGCCCTCACGCCTCATCGGTGATGACGATCTTCCACACGTTGTCCGCCCGATCGCGCAGCATCTTGATGCCCTCCTCGACGCGCGCCAACGGCAGACGGTGGCTGATGATCGGCGCGACTTGCACCTTGCCGCGGCTCATCAGCTTCAGCGCGGTCGGGAAGTCGCGGCAGAAGCCGAGGGTGCCCAGGACCGTCAACTCGTCCAACGTCACCGATGTGAGGTCGAACGGATCCGTCTCGTTGCCCGACCAGCCGATGAGCATGATCGTCCCGCCGCGCCGAATAAGCCCGACGGTGGAGGCGAGCGTGTCGGGATGCCCGACGGCCTCGATGACACAATCCGCGCCAATGCCGCCGGTCAGTTTCATGACCCCAGCGGCGAGGTCCGCCACGTCGGGATTCAACGCGTGATCAACGCCGAGCTTCCGCGCGGCATCGAGCTTGAAGTCGAGGATGTCGGTGACCAGCACCTCCGCGCCCTTGTTGAGGCAGTGCTGCATGGCGAGCGAACCGATCGTCCCGCAGCCGAGAATGACGACAAAGTCGCCGGTCCGCAGGTTGCAGCGCTCCACCGCGTGCAGCGAGCCGGAGGCCGGCTCGGCAATCGCCGCTTCCTCGAAAGGAACGTTGTCGGGTTTGCGGTGGAGAAAGCACGCCTCGGCGATGACGTACTCGGCGAGCGAACCCGGGACTTGGTGCCCCGTGATTTTCAAATCGGCGCACAGGTTGTACTTGCCTTCCTGACAGGCGGGGCACTGCTTGCACGTGAAGAACGGCTCGACCGCGACCTCATCACCGACCTGCCAGCCGGTGACGCCCGGGCCGAGTTCGGCGATGACGCCGGAGCACTCGTGGCCGAGGATGATCGGCCACTTAATCATCGGGTGGTGGCCGGTATAGCCGTCAACGTCCGAGCCGCACAGCCCAGTCGCTTTCACCCGGACCAGCACCTCGCCTTCGCCCGGCACCGGCCGGGGCACTTCCTGGATGGCAATCCTCTCCTGCGCAGTGCACACCGCCGCCTTCATCGTGGTCATTATCAGCGCTCCGAATGAGATGCGGCCGAGATGCCATCCGCAGGTATCCATCAGCGAGACGCCGATCCGCACAGCCCGCAAGTAGTAACGGTGGCGGCCTCGGCGAAGCCTCTGCTCATGCCGCGGACGGGCGAACCGCGTTGTGCTTTTCGTTACGCGGGGGGTGTTTCCTCGCGGGCCAAGGGCCGCGTGCCGCATCCTCGGCGATCCGGTGTCGCCGCGCTCCCGAAGAGCCGTGGCGCTGCGAGATGCGGTTCGCGCGAGCGGCACCGACCGCGCGGCACGCTGCCCGGGTGAGCATGCCGCAGCGGTCATGTCGCCGGGCGGAGGCCGGCGCTCGGCTTCGCTCGCTCGATCTAGACTGGTGCCGACGCACCGGGCAGCAGGTTCATCTTGCTGACGGCTTGCGCGACGTCTTTGGGCCAGATGAAGATCCGATTGTACGGCGCGACCTTGTGGTAATCCTGCGGGTAGAATATCTGCCTTGAAGTCATGTCGGCGCAGAAGCGCTCGATCCAGCCGTGTCTCTCGGTCGAGGAGAGCTTCTGGCCCTTGACGAGCTTGCTGGTGACCTTGTACAGCTTCACGCACATGCGAAACTCATAGCCGGTGAGCGCGTTGGGATCGCCCCATGCGCCCCTCTCGTTGTCGTGCGCGTCCTTGGCGGCCTCCTGCAACATCACGAGATCAACATGCTGCGGCAGGCTCGGATAGATCGGGAATGGCGCGGCCCAGCCCGACTCGACCATGAGCAGGTTGAACGTCGCGCGCTCCGCGCGGGACATGGTCTGCCTTTCCTCAGCGGTGTACGAGGGGGCAACGTAGGCCAACACCCGCCCGTACTGGTCGAAGTGTTCGTCAGCGGCGCGAAGAAACAGATTGCGCTTGGTCTTGCCTGGTCGGCTGAGTTTGTCATCCAGAAGCCTGGTGAACTCCGCCGTCGCCTGCTGTCCTTGCTGCTCGTGAAGCGTGCCCGCCGTTCCGGTCGCCAGCTTAGGGCGCAGGTGCTGTGCCAGGCCGTCGGTGATTGGCGCCTTCCCTTGTTGAATCCACTGCGCCAATTGTCCCAGGGCGTCGTCGTGTGCTGAGGGCCTCTGATTCCCCGGATAGTGCACCTCCGGGGTGTCGACGCTGAGCATACGGATGGACATGGAGACGTAGGGAGTGTCTCCATCGGTGATCCGCAGGAGGCGGTTGCTTCCCAAGGAGTCGAGTTCGAGACCTATCGGATCCCAGAAGATCGTGACTGACGGCATAATCCGTCCCCCTTTCTCGCGTCTTCGCGGAGCGAGCGCTGCCTGGATGCCTCACTCGCCAACGGACTGGGTCCCGGGCAGTTGGCCGTTGGCCGCCGGCCTGTGGGATTCCTGTCACACGAGCCTGCAATTCACCGGAGATTCTCCGCTCGCTGTTTGGCTGGATGTCGGTTGGAACGACGCGCCGTTTCCAGCGGGACGGGTGAAATGGGTATTTCTATACCGTGGGCTGCGCGGTTTGCCCGCGGAGGGGCAAAGGCGACAACTCTGGTGGCCGCGCACCGTCCACGGGATTGGGTGTTATGATGATGCGAGGAACGACCCAACTGGCCGTCGCGGCGGTTCTCGCTGCGCTGCTTTTCGTCGGCGGCGGGTGCCGGCTGACGGAAGGGACGAGCCAGGCGCAACCGGAAACGCTGGGGGTAGGACACATGACAGATAAGGTCGTGAAAAGCGACGCCGAGTGGCGGGCGCAGCTCACTCCCGAGCAGTATCACGTCCTGCGTGAGAAGGGCACCGAGCGCGCATTCACCGGCCAGTACTGGGAAACCAAGGACAAGGGCGTCTATCACTGCGCCGCGTGCGGGCAGCCGCTGTTCGACTCCGAGACGAAGTTCGACTCGGGCACAGGCTGGCCAAGCTTCGATGCGCCGGTTGACGCGAGGAACGTGGCCGCTGAGACGGATGCCAGCCACGGCATGCTGCGTACGGAAGTCCTGTGCAGCCGCTGCGGGGGCCACCTCGGGCACGTGTTCGAGGACGGCCCGGAGCCGACGGGTTTGCGCTATTGCATCAACTCGGCGGCTCTGGAGTTCGAAGCGACCGGCGAGTCGGAGGACGAGTGACCTGCGGCGGCAGCGACGAGCGCATCAGCCCGTCCTGCGCAGCGTGATGAACGGCATCTCCGGCGGACAGCCGAATCTGATCGGCAGACCCTCGCCGACGCCGCGCGAAACGTACATCGCGGTGCGGCTGCCGTGGACGATGCCCGCCGCGCGCTGCCTGAACTTCCGGCACGGCGCCCACAGCGGCCCGAGCAGCGGCAGAGATACTTGCCCGCCGTGTGTGTGTCCGGCAAGCACGGCGTCCAGCTCGCCGGCGCGCGGATCGTCTATGAGATCCGGGGAATGTGTGATGGCGAGGCGGAACTCCGTGGGATCCATGCCTTCCAGCGCCGCCGCCAGATCGTCGTTTCCGCTGTACGCGTCATCCACTCCGACGAGCCAGATACGCGAACCGCCTCTCGGAATCGGCTGCGCCTCGTTGACGAGGAGCCGCACCCCGACGTCCGCGAACATGCGCCGCCACTCATCCGCCGACGGGACGACCGCCGGCCCGATGTACTTGGAGAACCAGATGTAGCCGTGTTCGTGGTTGCCAAGGCACGCCCAGACCCCTTCCTTGGCTTTGAGTCCGCGCAGGAGGCGCAGGTACACGGCGGCACGGTCGGCGCGGTGAACGACATCGCCGAGCAGAGCGATGACGTCGGGGTGCAGGCCGTTGACGGTCTCGACGATCCTCGCGAGGGCGGCACGCGTCCCGCGCGTTCCCCCGGCGTGTATGTCCGCAACGACGGCGACGGTGAGACCGTCGAAGGCTTCGGGCAGGCGGGGGCAGACAATCGTCACACGTCGAACCACGCTGTGCTCACGCCCCCGCCGTGCAATGTCGCTGCGCCGTCGTGCCGGTGCGCGCCATCATTCGGCGCTCCCGGCGCCTATCATGTCGCGGATACGCATGACACACTCGACGCTGTTCAACACGATGGCCGCCGCGACGGCGATGAAGATGACGGCATCCCCCGTGACGACACTCGGACTCCTCGGGATGACTTCCAGCACGACAAGGAAGAGCAGATAGCCGTACTGAAGGGCGCCAGTCAGCTTGCCCAGCTTGGTCGTGGCGATCTCGCTGCGGCCCGTCGCCAGGACGGCGAATTGCAGCGACAGGATGGTGAGCATCGCCAGGTACAGGAACGCGAACTGGTACGTCGTCAGGCGGCCGGCGGCATAGAAGGTGATGAACAGCGAGTAGATGAGCACGAAGTCAACGGTGCTGTCGAGGCTTGCGCCGAACGAAGCCGCTTGCCCCAACCGCCGCGCGATGCGCCCGTCGAGCAGGTCGGTCAGCCACAGCAGCCCCATGGCCGCGACCGCGACGTATCCGTGGCGCGTGACGACTCCCGCGATCACCACGGGGAGCAGGATCAGCCGCGAGAACGTGAGGAGATTCGGCGGCGTGACCGGCCCCGCTTGTGCTGGTTTGCCTTCGGACATCAGTGACATCCTCCAGATTTCGCCGCGGGCGTCGCCGTGGCCCGACGGGGATGCGGCCAATAGCGTCGCTGCGCCGCGACCACGAGGGCGGCCACAACTACACCAATCGGCATGCCGCCGCCGATGTCTGACGGCCAATGCACCCCAGCCGCCACCCGCGCGGCGCCCATGACCAACGCGAGTCCGAGCATCACGGCACCCCAACGCCCTGAGTAGCCCAATAGCACAACTCCCGCGAGGCCGAAGGCAGTCGCCGCATGGATGCTCGGAAAGGAGTCGGGGCGGACGATGAGTGCGACGTGGCGCACGTCGTCGGGCAATGCGACGAACGGCCGGTCTCGGGGAACCATCTGATTAAGCAATTTGCCGACCATCCCGGCAACCAGGGCGCCGGCCACGGCGACGATCAACATCTGCGGGCTGCGGTCCTTCTTGAGTGAGACATATATGACCACGGCAAGGAGCGCGTACAGCAACCCGGTAGCGAGCAGGCGAATGACGATGTCCCGCAGCATCCCGTCCGCGCCGACGTGGTTGAGGAAGAGCAGGACGGCCTCGTCAATCTGACGGAAACGCCACACCATCTTGTTCGTCCATTGGGTCGGCCGTCTCCCGCCCCGGCGAGTGCCGCGAGCGATGGAAACGAGACGGCGCGGCCGTCGAAGCGAGCGCACAGTTCCGCCGGGACCGGTTCGTCGGGTGGTTCTGCGGCGCCCTGCCCTACTCCTGTCGGCGGTCGCGCCATGGTCATCGCCGAAGCTGGGTGGGCGCTTGCGAGGCCGAGTCCGCGCGCCCGTCACCGGTCCATTCTCACATGAGGGCCCGCTGCGATAGGAGAATCGCGGCAGCCGCAGTAGTAGGGACGAGGAGATCACGGCGATCCGGCTTCAGGGCATACCAACGATGGCAATTGACGCGATCCTGCCAGCGGGCGGGCGGATTCACGGGGGCTTCGCCGAAGAGGCGGGGACGGAGATCAAGGCGCTTATCCCGCTCCACGGCCGCACCCTGTTGGAGCGTATTCTGGCGGCGCTACGCGATACCGGGAGGGCGGGGCGGATCGTCGTCATCGGCCCCGACGAGGTCGCGGCGCACCCGGCTGGGCGGGGCGCCGATGCCGTGCTCGCGGAAGGCGGGCCGTCAAGCCCGGCCAACATACTGCACGGTCTGGAGTGGCTGCGCGAGGCCAGGAGCGGGCTTCCCGACCGCGTCCTAATCGTGACCACCGACCTTCCCTTTCTGACGCCGGGGGCCATCACCGGTTTCCTCGACGCTTGCCCGTCTGAGGTGGACATCTGCGTGCCGCTGATTCGCCGCGAGGAGTACGAAGCGCGCTTCCCGGGATTCGCGGTTCGCTACGTGCGCCTGCGCGATGGACGGTGGACCCTCGGCTGCGCTTTCCTCGCCGACCCGCAGGCAATCATCAGGAACCGCGCGCGCATCGAGGCGGCGTTTGCGGCGCGCAAGAGCCAGATTGCGATGATACGGCTGTTGGGACCGATGTTCATCGTTCGTTTCGTCGTCGGCAGGCTGACGATCGCCGACATCGAGCGGCGATGCGCGGCTCTCCTCGGCTGCGCCGGCGGCGCGGTGCTCGGCTGCGCGCCGGAGCTGGCTTTCGACATTGATTTGCCGAAGGAGTACCGCTACGCCGCCGAGCAACTCGGGCGGGGTGAGGGAGCATCTGCGTGACAACCGAAGCCCCCGACAGCGATCCGAACCACCAGGCGGCTTCCTCCGTCGCAACACGCTACCCCAGGCAGAGCGCGCTCCTCTACTTCGACCTCAGCGTCTTCTGGTTCGCGCTGTCCTTCCTGTGGGCGGGCATGATCACGATTGTCATCCAGACCCTCGTCAAAGACATGGCGGGCGAGCAGAAGGACCTCTACCTGGGATGGACGCTTGCGATAGGCGCCTTCATTTCAACCGTGGTCGTCATCGTCGTCGGCGCCATGAGCGATCGCTCGCGCTGGTACATGGGCAAGCGGCGACCGTACGTGATCCTTGGGGCGCTGCTGTCGGTGCCATCGCTGCTGTGGCTGGCACGAGTCAATTCCATTCCGCTGCTCATCGTAGATTTCTGTCTCATCCAGTTCTGGGTCAACGTGGCGACGTCGCCGTATCAGGCGATGATCCCGGACATGGTGCCCCGGGAGCATCAGGGCACGGCGTGCGCGTATATGGGGATGGCGTGTCTGCTCGGACAGCTGGGCGGGCTGATACTCTGCGGGCTGCTCATCACCCGCCCGGGCGGACTGTGGACGATCATGGTAACCCTCTCGGGCCTGCTGGTGGGCACGATGCTGTACACGGTGTGGCGCCTGCCGGAGCGCACCGCCGCGAACAACCCCGCACCGCGCATCGGCCTCGCCGCGACCGTAGTCGAGTCATTCCGCGTCAGCCCGCGCGCATACGCCGATTTCTTCCGACTCATCGCGTCGCGCTTCGTCATCAACATGGGATTCTATACCGCCACCGAGTTCCTGCTCTACTACGTCAGCGACACGCTGCGCGCGCCGGATCCGGTGCGCACGGTGACGCAGATTTTCGTCATCACGACGGTGTCCGGGCTGCTCGGCAACTTCCCGGCGGGGATGCTCGCCGACCGCATGTCGAAGAAGCGAGTGGTGTATGCGTCCACGGCCGTCACCGCTGTCGCCGCGCTGGTGTTCCTGCTGACCAGTTCGATTCGCGTCGCATTCGGGGCTGCTTTCATCTTCGGCGCGGGGTTCGGGGCGTTCATGGCGGTGGATTGGGCGTTCGCGACGAACCTGCTGCCGGAGCGCGATGAAGCGAAGTACATGGGCGTGTGGCACGTCGCGTTCACGGTGCCGCAGGTCATCGCGCCGTTCATCGGGGGCATGGTAGCGTATTACTTCAACCAGCACGTGGGGCAGGGCTTCGGGTACCGCGTCGTGCTGTTCCTGGTGATTGTCTATCTGGCCATCGGGACGGCGATGATCCACCCGATCAAGGAGCGCGTGGTCGCACGAGCACACGACCGGGGTGACGGGCCGCGTGGCAGCCAGGACGCAGACGCCCCTGCAGCTTAACGGCGATGATCTCCTTCCCTCGTCACCTCCCGCACGAGGTCGAAGAACCCTTGCTTGCGCTCCGTGTTGATGCCCCAGTTCACCGGCGGGCACTGGTAGCCGTCGCGGTAGTTGCTCTCCCCGGGATCGAAGTAGCCCCACGAGGCGTACGCGGATACCGCGGCAAGCATGTTGTTCGTCGGCTTATCGAAATCGAAGTGGTCGTCCTCGTTGAACAGGATCGGCATCGGCTGGTATGATCGCAGCGCGCGAGTTTGCCGCACCATCTCCGCAATGTGCGCGGGGTCCTCTACGCCGTTGCCGTGCATCAGGACGAAGTCCGAGACCCCGACGACCGAGTCGTCCGGCACGCTGCCTCCCGCGTAGCTCGCCCCCACGAGGAGGCGCCGACCGGCGCGGCTGATGCCTTTCACCTGCTCGATCAGCTCGTGCACGCGATGCGGTTGCAGGATCTCATGCTCGTAGGCCCTGACATCACACTCGTTGTTGACCTCGATCAGGACATTTTTGTATCCTGCGCCCAGCACCCAGTCCGCCACGCGATGAACCGCCGCCCTGATCGCCGCCTCATCCCTCAGCCGCTCGTCCTGGCCGAAGTAGAACAGCCCGAGGATGACGACCATGCCCAGTTCGTCGGCGCGATCCAGCACTCGTTTGACGCGCGCCAGATAGTCCGGCCGCAGATCGCCGTCCGCGCTCCACGCGCTGTTGTGCCACGGCTGCTCCTTCGAGTAGCCTTGCGGGCTTCCGCCTTGCAGGTTGATGGTGAATGCGAGCAGCCCGTGCTCCCGCCACAGCGGCATCGCCTCGATGAACTCAGCCGTGTTGCGCTCCGGATCCCACACGCCGGTGTCGGGATACGCCCAGCGCCCGCGCGTCTCGGGGTTCAGATCATCGAACACCGCCTGCACCATGCGGCTGTTCATGAGCAGGCCCTGGATCTTCATCCCGTCATAGACGCGCCCTGCGTACGTCGGCGCACCGTTGATGAGAAACGCATCTTCCCGTACGGCGACCTCGGTCCGTCCCGGCATCGCGGAATCCCCCGGCGACGCATCACCTTGGCCCACCTGACCTTTGTGGGGGTCTGCAGGTGCGTCCGCCGATGTGCTTCGAGAACTCCCCGAGTCCGTCCTGCCATCCAACGGTGCCGGTGCCGGACCGGGGTGGCAGGATGACACGGCGAGTGAAAGAAGTCAGTCATGGGCTGTAGACTCGCGTACTTCGAGGCGGCGATTGCCGCGCAGGTCTCGGAGCTCGGGGCCTACGGGGATGCCTCAATCGCGCTCTGCGCACGGAGGTGGCCATGAACATAGTGAGATCCAGAAGTCTGGCCGCGACCCTCGACGCAGTCAACGAAGCATTCTTCTACGGGCGGCGCCTGTCGCAATTGGAGCGAGAGGAAGCGGCGCAATGGATTGCCGCGCGGCAGGGCAAGCCCGGCTCGTATGCCGACATGTTCGCGCCGACGGCGGCTGACATGAAGAGGAACCTGGTGCTCTTCAGCGGCGAGCGGGTGGTCGCCGGAGGCGGCGCTCGCCACATCCTGGGCGAAGAGGCGTGCCGCGCGCTGATACTTCTTGATGTAGCGCACGCGGAGGTGCGCGACGCTCTGGCGCAGGCGAGTCGCGGGATGATGGGCCGGCTGGTCAAGGCTCGGGATGAGCTTGGAATGTACTGCTGCGGGAGATGCAGCGTCGCGCTGTGGCGGCATCTCGCCGTGGGCGGGCTTGCCGAGGCCGATCCCGAACGCCGGCTGAGAGGCGGCATCAAAGTGCTCAAGTCTCACCGCGACGGCGACGGCCGGTGGCGACGGTTTCCCTTCTATTACACACTGCTCGCGCTGAGTGAGATTGATCTTCCCACGGCGACCGCGGAGATGCGATACGCGGCTCCGTCATGCGAGCGCTACCTGAGGCGCCCCGCCGCCCGCGACAAGCACGTGCAGCGGCGGCGAGACTTGGCGGAGCGCATACTGGCGAAATGCTGATGCGGGAAGAAGACCCGGCGTGACGCGGTTCAGGCCCGTCCACCCACGGCGCGGAACTGACGGGCTGCAGCGATTGCGCCAGCAGAGGCGTCGGCCTCAGATTCAGAAGCAAGGAGAACGCATTGGTTGAGCCTCTGAGCAAAGAGCAGGTCAGGCGCGCAGTGGAGCGCCGCAATCCCGCGGCGGTGCCGCTGATGCTGCACAAGTGGTGGAACGACGAAACCGCGAAGAAGTACGGTGACGACCTCAAGGAACTTGCGGCGCGCTACCCCGACGACGTCTTGTCCGCCCCATATCGGGCGCCCGGTGATGGTGAGATGCTGCGCAAGTACCCGGAGTATCGCTGGGAGTACCGGGATGCGCCTGCGGAGGACCAGCCCCGGGCGCATGACGCTCGGCACGTCATCGCCGACTGGAGCGACCTCGACGAGTTCCTCGCGAAGATGCCTCGGGGCGACCTCCCGGAAAGCATCGAGCCGACGACTGAGTTCGTGAAAAACCACGCGGACCGGTACGTCCTGAGCGGCCCGTGGTTCTTGTTCTACGAGCGCCTGTGGACGCTGCTTGGCATGGAGAACACGCTCGCCGCATTCCACGAGCGTCCCGAGGAAATGAAGCGCCTCGGCGAAGCGCTTGTGGAGTACTACAAGCAGGTGGCGAGGAGCCTGGCGCGGGCCGGCGTGGACGGGTGGCTCACGAGCGACGACCTGGGCGCGCAGAAGGCGCTCATGTTCAGCCCGGCGACCTTCCGCGAGTTCCTCAAGCCGTGGTTCGCCGCGGTGATCGCGGAATGCCACAAGCACGGCCTGCACTTCTGGCTCCATTCGTGCGGCCAGTTGACCGAGATCATGGATGACTTCTGCGAGATCGGGCTGGACGTGCTTCATCCGATTCAGGCGGGGTGCATGGATCAGCGGGCGGTAGCGCGGCGCTTCGGCGGCAGGATCACGTTCTTCCCGGGAGTGGATGTGCAGTACCTGCTGCCCGGCGGCACGGTCGAGCAGGTGCGGCAGGGGATCAAGGGGATGATTGACACCTTCGACCGGCCGGAGGGCGGCCTGATTCTCGGCGCGGGCAATGCCATCACCTCCGAGACGCCGCTGGAGAACATCGAGGCGTACCTCGACACAATTACGGACTACGGCCGCGAGGTGCGGAGGAGACATCGCGCCGCGTGAGGCTGCGGGCGAACGGGCCGCGACCGCTCCTGAGGAAGCAGTCACCTGTTCCGGCTTGGTCTCGCCGCGGGGATGGAAATCGCCCTGCCCTGACCCGCGAAAGCCCCCCTGCAAGCACAAGTAGCTGTATGCTGACCCTTCTGCGGGAAAGATGCAGCGCAGCGTAGAATAACGCCTCATGCGCCT
The DNA here is from genome assembly GCA_020354555.1 of Armatimonadota bacterium. NCBI lineage: Bacteria > Bacillati > Armatimonadota > Armatimonadota bacterium. The sequence continues at coordinate 1,704,481 of CP070648.1, forward strand.
TCCCCGCGAGACGTTTGAGCAACTCGTCGCCGAGGCAATCGAGGGGCTGCCGGATGAGTTCGCCGATAAACTCGACAACGTCGAGTTCATCATCGAGAATCACCCGAGCCCGGATGATTACGACGAGCGCGGCGTCGAACCCGGCAGCGTACTTCTCGGACTGTACCACGGCGTTCCGCTGACCGAGCGCTCGCCATTCTCACCGACGATGATGCCCGACGAGATCACCATCTTCCAGCGCCCGCTCGAGCAGGTCTGCCGCACGCCGGAGGAGATTATCTACCAGGTGCGCCGCACCGTGCTCCACGAGATCGCCCATCATTTCGGGATCTCGGACGAACGCCTCGAGGAGTTGGGGTACGGATAGGCGCAGACGCCGCGCCGGTGACGGTGCGATCTCCATCGCGACGCGAACATGTCTGCCCGCGCACTAGTTACGCGCGGAGGCGTTGGCGTGGCTGGCGAGCACATTCGGCCGTTGAACCGGCGCATCGCCCCGGCCGGGCGACGGCGCCGCGGCGGCGCACCACGGCGAAAGAGAGGTGGCGGATGACCAGGAAGCAGCGTTTCATGACCGCGCTGCGCGGCGGCGTGCCGGATATGGTTCCGGTCTCGCCGCTCATTCACAATCGCTACGCGCACGCCGTGCTCGGGCGCACCGGATGGGAGGCCATGTTCGAAGTGCACCAGATGATCGGCTCCATCCATCATCGCGGCAACGGCCACATCGGGGTGAAGATTCGTATGCCCGAGGGCTATCGCCATGAGACCACCGACATCGAACGCAGCCCTGACGGCCGCGTGACAACCGAGACCCTGTGGCACACCCCGTACGGCACGCTGCGCTCGCGCGAAACGCGCGGGATGATCCCACACGATCCGATGGTCGGGAAGACCGTTGAGTACTACGTCAAGAGCGAAGAGGACTGGAAAACGTACCGCCGGATCGTCGAGGACCGGCTCGCCGGCCTGGGGGCGCCGGAATGGGATGACTACCTGCGCGTGGCGGAGATGTTCGGCGAAGAGGCGGTCGCGGCCGTCAATCTGCCGACGCCATTCGTGAACCTGATGCAGATGCGCGGCATGCAGCAGATCCTCACCGACATCTACGACTGCCCCGATCTGCTTCAGAGCATCGTCGAGTTGGAGCGCGAACTGGCGAGGAAGCAGATCGAAGCGTTTCTCACGTCGCCGTGCGAGGTCGGCTGGCAGGACATCTGCTGGGCAACCGGGGCCAGCATGGGACCGAAGGCGTTCGAGCAGTGGTGCTTGCCCGACGTCGTGATGGCGGCCGATATGGTGCGCTCAGTTCCGGGCAAGTACACCGGCCTCTACACGCTCGGGCGCATTCGCGACCTGATGCCGATGTTCGCCGACGCCGGCGTGCATTTCGTCGAGACCTTCGAGCCGAATCAGGGAGATATCACGCTGGCCGCAGCCAAGCGCCTGTACGGGAAGCGCATGTGCCTGATGGGAAACTTCGACTCGACCATCCTCTCCTTCGGCACGGTCGAGGACGCGCGTATGGAGGCCCTGCGCTGCCTGCGCGAGGGGATGGAGGGGGGCGGCTACGTTCTCATCACCGGAGACGAAGTGCCTGCCGACACGAAGATGGAGAACCTGAGGGCAATGGTCGAGGCCGTCGAGGAGCATGGCCGATACGACACCTGAGACGCGCATCACGCAGGGGTAGGCGCGAAACCTGCCCGACCTGGACTACCCGAACTCCACTCAGCCAAAGCGTCTTCCGTGGCCGACGCGTGCGCATCAGCAGTGGGCGCCAAGCGGCGCGGCGCTCACGCCGGCGTCCACACCAGCGACGGCTCCTTGGGAAACAGCACCCGCAGGAGCAGGCTCACCTCGTCGCCGTCGTCGCCGCGATCGGCGGCGTAACAGTCGGGGTAGGCTGATTGCAGGTCATCGAACGAGCGGCGCCCGAAGAGCAACTGTAGGAAGGTGAACCCGGGGAATGCCGCGGACAGGCCTTCTCCCGGAGCCCACGGCTCGGCCTGCTTCAGCCTGCCGCGGTCGAACACGAGCCGCAGCCCTACCTGGTAGAAGCTGAGCTTCAGTTCCCCGGTATGCCCCACGGCCGGTGAGTCCGCGAGCCGACGCTCCAGGACCGGTGCGATGTGGCGGATGAAGTCGGGCAGATCGGGCACGCGGACGTAGAACGCGTACGGCTCGCGCGTGCGCGGCAATCGAGACGGGATGACCTCGTATACCGGATGCTGCGAGCCAATGCGAAACGCGAAGGATGTGAACTGCTTGTTGCCGCGCACCGCGCATTGCTCGCCGGTGGCGAGCAGGTAGCGCAGGACGGTCCGCGTTGGCGCCAGCCAGTTCGCGCCGGGTCTCAACTCGTAAACGAGGACGCCCAGCGTCTTGTCCCATAACTCGGTCGAGTGGACCAGGAGACCGATGCGGTCCCCACGTGCGGCCTCGATGAGGCACAGCTGGCGACTCTCCAGTGCCCGCTTGTTGCGGCCCTTGAGTTCGTAGCGCCAGACGGCGCTGCCGCAAACGCATGACACGAGGTATCTCCGCATGCCATCGCGATAGACCCGCGCCATGAAAGGCAAGTCGGCTTCCGTCGCAGGACGCACGCGATACGGCTCCTTCGCGCCCTTCTTCGGCGCCGGGACGCCGGCTTTGAAGCCGATCCGGCTGCCGCCGACCTCGAGCGCCATCTCGTAGCCGAACTGCCGGTAGAAATTGGGGATGCCGACGACGACCTGGCCCTTGTGCCTTCGCCGCGAACTCCAGCGGTGGGCCGCTTCGAACTGCGCGCGCACCAGGCCGCGCCGGCGATACTCCGGCCGCGTGCCCACCAGCTCCACCTGGCCGACGCCGAACGGGATCCCGGCGTACGACCAGGTCTGGGAGATGAGACACAGGGACGATACGACGGCGCCTGTACTAACGTCCTCGACCACGGTGAAGTCGCGCGCGCTAATCCCGGGGTGTGTGCCGGACATAAGCACGTCAATCCATACGCTCATGGCGTTCTGCACTTCGGGCGGATCCGAGGCGCAGTGGATCTCGCGATTGAACGCGGCGAGCGCAGCGGTGTCATCCACCGTCGCTCGGCGGAGGATGAGGCCGTCGCCGAGGTCTCGCGGAATGGTCGGCTTCGCTCCGGTCTCTGGTGTCATCCGTCTTCCTTCATCGCCTCGTGCATTTTCGCGGCGATGTCCCGCGCCTTCGCGCGCATCTGCTCGGGGTCGACCGCGAGCGGGTGCGGCCACAGCGTGAACAGCCGCCGCGCGCCCGCCTCCGCGCTCGGGCACGTTCCGGGCGCATAGCTCACATACTCGGGCAGCGGGTACCCGACGGAGGTACGTCGCTCGCGCTCCATCCGCTGGAAAACATCCTCGAGATAGTTTATCTCGTTGTACCTGCCGAAGTCGAGGTCAGCCGTCGTGAGAGTCGTCTGCTCCGGATCGAGCCAGAGGGGATATGCCCAGTAGTTCGGCCGGCTGTCGGGCGGCGTGTGAGCGAGGCGGAGCCCGGGCACCGAGCGCAGCTCTTCTTCGATGACGGCGGCGATCTCCGCCCGGCGCGCGTTGAACCGCTCGATCTTTCGGAGTTGGACGAACGCGACCGCGCCCTGCAGCTCGCTCATCCGGTAGTTGTGCCCGAACGCGAAGTGCCCGCGCTGGGGGATGCCGCCGATTTCTGTCGCCTCGGGCGGCGCGGCTTTGTCCCGGAACCACGGCATGCCGCAGTTGGAGTAGAGCACGGCGCGCGCATAGCCGTCGGGGTCGTCGGTCGTGACCAGGCCGCCTTCGCCGGCGGTCATGTGCTTACTCTGCTGGAGGCTGTAACAGGTGGCGTCGCCGAACGTCCCAACCATTTGCCCGCGGTAGTACGCGTCGTAGGCCTGCGCGCAGTCCTCTACGACCTTCAGGTCGTGCTTCCTCGCGACCCGCATGATCGGCTCCATATCCGCCGGGATGCCCCAGAGGTGAACGACGACGACCGCCTTCGCGCGCGGGGTGACCGCCGCTTCAACGGCATCCGCAGTGATGATGAGGTTGCGGGGATCCACATCGGCGAACACCGGCACCGCGCCGAGCCCAACCGCGGCCAGTGAAGACGCGATGAACGAGCATGGGGGACAGATCACCTCGTCCCCCGGCCCGATGCCGCACGCCGCCAGCGCGGCTTCATTCGCCGATGTGCCGGAGTTGACGGCGTGCACGTATTCCCGGCCGGCGTGCTCGGCGAACGCGTCCTCGAGGCGCGCGACGTAGTTCCCGCTCGCGCCGCGCCAGATCTCCTGGCTCTCGACGACTTCCCGCAGCGCCGCCAGCTCGTCCTCGCCGAACATGCGAAAGCTCATGTCGCATCCTCCGCACCGCCTTCAGGTCGGTAACGGCTCCTTTTCCGCGCCGTGGCCGCGCAGACCTGCGGCCCGGAGCAGCGGCTCGTCAGGGGACCAGCCGTGCGCGAGCAGGTCGCTCACGTGGGAGCCGCGACCCGGTCACGGGCGCACCGGCGCAAGCAGGGAGAGTGCCGACGCGGACGGAATCACTTGCGCACAACTGGCGCCGGTGACTGACTTACTCACGGCTGCAAGGAGACACGATGAAGATATACCTCCTCTGCGACATGGAGGGGACGTCGGGCATCTGGAGGGCGGAGCAGACTGACGCGAAGTCCCCGCATTGTCAGCAGGGGCGCGAACTGCTCGTCGGCGACGTCAACGCGGCCATCGCCGGCGCGATTGACGGAGGCGCCGCCGAACTCGTGGCCTGTGACACGCACGGAAGCGGGCCGAATTTCCTGATAGAGAAGATGGATGAGCGGGCGGAATACGAGACGCCGTCCGCGGACTCGCCGATGCCGTCGCTCGACGAATCCTTCGATGGCCTGATCCTCACCGGCCATCACGCCATGGCCGGTACGCTCAACGGTTTCCTGGATCACACCATGAGTTCGGCCGGATGGTTCTGTTTCAAGATCAACGGCAGGCCGGTGGGTGAGATCGGCATGGAGACCGCTCATGCCGGACACTTCGGCGTGCCGCTCATCATGGTCACGGGAGACGAGGCGGCGTGCCGCGAGGCCGAGGAGCAGTTCCCGGGCGTGGTCACGGCGGCGGTGAAGCGCGGTCTGGGGCGCAACCAAGCGCGCCTCATGCCGCTCGGCAAGGCGCACGCGCTGATCCGCGAGCGCGCGGCGCAGGCGGTGGCCAAGGCGAAGGAACTGAAGCCGTGGAGGCTCGAAGCGCCGATAACGCTCGAGTTGACGTACTACCGCAGCGACATGGCCGACCGCGCGGCAGCCGACCCGGACGCCGAGCGTGTGGATGCCCGCACCGTGCGCAAGGTGGTCTCGACGGCGGAGCGTGTGTGCCGGTTCTGAGTGGCGACTGCGAGCAGTGGCGCGGGGAGAGGTGACGGCGTGGCGGCGAGAGAGACGGTGACGCTCGGCGCGACAGGCGACATCTCGTTCTCGGGCCAGACCGGCGTCGAGATGATGGAGCGCGGCGCGGACTGGCCCTTCGAGTCAATGCGCCCGCACCTCGCGCGCGCGGACGTGCTGTTCGGGAATATGGAATCCGTCGCGATTCCCGACGACTATCCCAGGGATCAGATAGACCCTGACGGTTTGATATCGCCCGTCCCAGGCCCCGACGGCGCGGCAGCGCTCAAGCGGGCGGGGTTCGATTTCCTCAACCTTGCCGCCAATCACATCCTCGACGCCGGCGCCGTGGGCATGGATTACACCAAGCGCTGCCTGGAGCAGGCGGGCATCGCGACGGGCGGCGTCGGGTATTCGCAGGCCGAAGCGCGCCGGTTGGCCGTGCTGGAGACGGGCGGCCTGACGTTCGGCTTCCTGTGCTACGGCGAGGACAGTAACTACACGCTCGGTCATACGACTCCGAGCTACGCCTACTATGAACTCGATACCGTAGTGGAGGACGTGCGCCGGCACCGGGCAGATGCGGACGTTCTGGTCGTCTCCATCCACGGCGACCTCGAGTTCATGCCCACGCCGTCGCTGCCCCGGCTGTGCAACTCCCGGGAGATCGCGCGCGCCGGCGCCGACCTCATTCTCCAGCATCACCCGCATGTGCCCCAGGGCATGGAGATGGTTGACGGTTGCCTGATCGCGTACTCGCTGGGCAACTTTGTCTTCGATGCCCACAGCTTCGGCTATCTCAGGGACAACGGGCCGCACACCGCGCACTCGTTTCTCCTGCTCGCCGAGGTCGGGCGCAACGGGGTGGAGTCGTTCGAGCGCGTGCCGTTCGAGATTCGCGAGTCCCCTGAGGAGCGGCCTGTCGCGCTGGAGGGTCGCGCGCGCGGGGCGATGCTGCGGTATCTCTCGCGCCTCGACGCGAAACTCGCGGACGAAGAGGCGGTCAAGCGAACATGGCGCAAGGTCGCAAAGCGGATGTTGAAATCGTACATCCAGAAGGCCGCCGAGCGCGATGTGGACGGGGTCATCGAGGAACTGGTTGGCCGCGTGTGCTTCGTCGCTGAGAACCGGAGCTGGGCGCAAGAGATCCGCGACATGGCGCGCGAGCAGTGGGATCAGATGAACCGCGAGGCGGATCCGTTGCACCGGCCGCATTACCGCTTCACCAGGAAGCGCCCGCGCCGCCGCGTCCGCCGCCGCAAGTCCTGAGCCGGCGACATCCCGCTCGCATTCGCGCACTCGTGGAGAGCGCGCCCGGAACGCCCTCTATTCAATCACGACGACATCATATTCGTCGAGCATCGGCAGAGTCGCGACAACCACGCCGCCGCGAGTCTCGTACGGGATGTCGGCGTCGAGCCGCAGCGAATGCACGCGCGAGACGCGATCTCGCGCGAGTCGGATCGTGATATCGCGGACCGGAATGAATTCGCCGACGGGCCGGTGCATGTCCGCTGTGTTGTTGACCAAATGGATGAGGTCCGTATCCGGCGCCTTGTTGCGCCACTCCACGTAAACTGACTGCGGGGCGCGGATTTCGAGAGGCAGCGAGGTCGCACACCCGTGATCCTCTCCCTTGCAGGGAGAGGGATTCCTGGTCACCCAGCGCACCATGTCATTGATGAGCCGCTGGTGCTGCAGCATGCCGAGTTCGCCGAAGACCGCGCTCAGCGCGCCGGGACAGTAGGCGACGCGCCCCTTGCCTAAGGTGCCGAGGATCAACCCCGGGTTGTCGGTCTCGCCCCGTGGGACCATGTAAGACCTGCCGAGCGGCACAGTAACAACGGCCGGCACCTGCGTGTCTGCGCGAGGCCGCACTCCCAGTATGTGCACGGGCCGCGGAACGAGTTGCCCTGGCCGGTATGATCCGAGCTGTGTCGCGGCCGCGGTCATCTGCAGATAGTCCTCCGTCCTGGACGGCACGAACATGCCGTCAACCGACTCGATGCCGAGCAGCGTGCGCCATTGGCGGTCATCGGTCGGATTGCCCCGCTCATCATACATCCCGCTCTCGAAGTCCGCGTAGAGCCCGCCGCCTGCGGCCACGAAGTCGCGAATCGCCTCCCGCTGCCCCGCACTCAAGCACGGCGTGTTGGCAAGCGCCAGCGCGTCGTACCGAGATAGCACTTCGGGCGCGACGTCGCAATCCCACAGTATCTCAACCGGCAGATGCGACCGCGCCAACGCGAGAAACATGCCCGTCGTAGAGCCGGTCACCAGTCCGTCGCACACGCCCTTGCGCTTCTGCGTCTCGACCGCGCCGCCCGCGACATCGGCGATCAGATCGCGCTCGACGCCGCTGCCCGGCTCGATGTACAGCTCCTTGCGCTGCGACAGATACCAGTGATTCGACGCGCTGCCGACGAGCATCGCGACCCGCGCGGCGCAGCGCGTGTCGGTGAAGTACGCCTCGTGTCGCTCGACGAAGGCGTTGGTCTCCGCCGCGGCCTGCGCCTCCTCGCGACTGTGCTCCAGCGCGCGATCCCACACCGCAAACCACGTGTTCGACCCGGCGGCGACGGTCTGCGCGAACGCGAGCTTCATCTCGTTGACCGGCAGCGGGATGTAGTGCCACGCGCCCAACGCGTGATGCGTGTACACCTGTGACACGCGATTGCGCGCGCCGAGGTACTTGCCGAGCAAGGCGGAGGCGAGGATGTAATGGCGGCCTGAGGTGGGGTGGAAGAACTGCTCGGCACCGTTGATATCCTGGCAGTCGCTCAGTCTCTGAATGTCGCGCGCCACCCGCCACGCGCCCGCCGCATAGCCGCCGCCGTTGAGGTAGATGCAGCCATCCGGATTCACCGACCGCAGCGCCGCCCGCGCGTCGGTCAGGAAGCGCGCCATGGACTCCTCGCGAAACTCGACCCAGTCCTTCCAGGTTTCGCTGCGCCAGTCTTCCTCCGACGGAGCGTCGCTCCCGCTCGGCTCGCGGAAAAGGCGCCGGCACGCGTCGCAGTAGCACGCGCCTGGGAAGACCACCGGGCCGTCGAGGAACGCGCCGGCGATGCCCGTCTTCGCCGCCTCGCGGATGAGGTCAAACGCCCAGTCGCGCCACGGTGTGTTGACGCACATGGTCGTGCCCGCGCCGTAGAGCGGATGTCGCCGCCCGTACGGCTCTCCGTCGGCGAGGAGCTGCTCCCAATCCGGATGCGCCTCGGCGAACTCATAGCCAAACCAGTGCAGGTTGATGTAGGCGAGCACCTTGATGCCGCGGCGCTCCGCATGCGGGATGTAGTCGCGCAACACGTCGCGGTCACCGAGCACGTCGAGCTTCTCGAACTTATCCGTGTCGAACGTCACGATGTGCGCCATCCCGGGCGAGCACCCGAGGTTGGCCATCACCCACTCGGCATTGACGTGGAAATCCTCCTTGGCCTCGCGCGCGAGTTCGGCGGGATCCTGCGCGAGCAGGCGGTCGTATTCGCTGATGTAGTCCCGCCGCATGATGCGGAACGGGCGCGTCCACCACGGCGTGGGTGCTGCCGGCATGGGCTGTCCTCTCGGTATGCGGTGCGGGAGTTGCGCGCAGCGCGATAGCTGCGGGCGGGTGAGGAATTAGGCGGCGCCGCGCCGAATCCTGCAGTGTGCGCCGTGAGCGCATTGCGTTATCCCCACAGGAGGCGTGGCTCATGCACCGCATCGGCCTGATCGGCATCGGCAATATCGGCAGCCATTTCGGGAAGGTGCTGCGGGAGGCGGATTATCCCCTCACGGTGCTGGACATTGACCGT
>CP070648.1:1713744-1717644 GCA_020354555.1 Armatimonadota bacterium
AAGCACATCCAGATGATGACCGCGGTCACGGCGCGCGCCGCCCGCGGCGTCGTTGAGATCGCCCGTCTCGCCGCCGGCGGCGCATCGGCGCTGCGCGAGCGGCCGATCGTGTCGACCTTTCAGTGCAGTACCAGCCCGCTCGTCTACGAGGGCGGTGCGCTCGATGCCGCCGTGGTCTTCGCCGAAGCGGGTTTGCCGTGCGGCTTTGTCGTGATGCCGATAGCGTGTGCCACGGGGCCAGCTACGTGGGGTGGTACGCTGGTGCAGTCTAACGCGGAGGTTCTGGCGGGAGTCGTCATCCTCGAGACGTTGGTGCCCGGCGCGGCGACCTTCTACGGCTCGTGCGCTACCGTCATGGACCTGCGCAGCGGGGCGGCGGCGTGCGGAGGTCCGGAGGACTTGTTGCTCCAGATGGCGTCAGCGCAGCTGGCGCGTCACTACGATCTTCCCGTCAGCATCGGCACGTTCGCCACGGGCGCGAAGTCGCCCGACTGGCAGGCGGGTCTGGAGAACGGGCTATCGGGTCTGGCGAGCGCGTTCGCCGGGGCCGACATGCTGTGCGGCGCCGGCGGGCTGGACAGCGCTCGCGGTTGCTCTCCCGAGCAGGTGGTGCTCGATGCGGAGATCTTCGCTCTGCTTCGCCACTTCGTGGGCGTACCGGCCGAGGCGGGGAGTGACGTGCTCGATGTCATCGGCGCCGCCGGCCCCGGCGGCGAGTTCCTGAGCCAGCGTCACACCCTGGCCACGATGCGACGGCTTTGGATTCCGCGCGTGTTCGATCGCGCCGAGTGGTCGGAGTGGGAAGCCGCGGGTAGGGCAGGTCCACGGGAGGCGGCGCGCGAGCGAATGCGCGAGATCCTCGCGGGTGATCGACCCGAGTATCTGGAGCCGGGGCTGGGCGCAGAGATTCAGGGCATTCTCGAACGTTACGAGCGGGAAGGAACCGACGGGCATGGATGAACTGCTGACGCCCCTGAGGCTGGCGATCCTGACGCAGGATGAGGAAGGCGCGCTGAAGGCGACGCGCGGCTTGTTGGATGCGGGGTTCGAGCCGCGCGTCATTCTCGAGTCGGGGCTCACAGAAGCGATGCTCGAGGTCGGGCGGCGTTGGAAGTGCGGCGAAGCGTTTCTGCCGGAGGTCATCGTCGCGGCGAAGATCTTCACGCGTTGCAACGAGATCGTCGAACCGGTTCTCGTGACCAGCGGCGTAACTGTTCGTCGCCCACAGCCGCTGGTGCTGGCCACCGTCAAAGGCGACCTGCACGATCTTGGCAAGAATTTGGTGGGCGCCATGGCCAAGACCGTGGGCTTCTCAGTTAATGATCTGGGCAAGGACGTGTCGGTCGACGAGATCGTCGCGGCTGCGGGCGAGTCGAGCCCCTGCATCGTTGGTCTCAGCGCGCTGCTGACGACGACCATGCCGCAGCAGAAGGCTGCGGTGGAAGCGATCGGGCAGGCGGGGCTGCGTCCCGACGTGAAGGTTATCGTCGGTGGCGCGCCGGTCACCCAGGAGTGGGCCGACCAGATCGGGGCCGATGGTTATGCGCCCGACGCGGCGAGCGCGGCTGATCTCGCGCTGTCGTTGTTGACCTGATACGGGCTTGTTATCGTGACACGATCGGAACGTGCGGCTCTGGCATTGGTGGCTTGCGGAGCGCTAGTTGCCGAGGTGCGTCACATCGTCGAAGCGCGTGGTTGGCGTGCCGACTTCTATGGGATTCCTGCGACTTACCACATGCGACCGTCGCAGATCGTGTCCGCCGTCGACGAACAGCTGCAGCGCATTCGGGACCACTATAATAAGGTGATCGTCGTGTACGGCGACTGTGGCACTGCCGGCGCGCTCGATGATGTGCTGCGCCGGCACGGAGTGCAGCGACCGTCCGGCAGCCACTGCTACGAGATCTGCTGTGGATGCGGCTTCGGCGGTCTGCTGGAAAGGGATCCTACATCCTACTTCCTGACCGACTACCTGGTCCGCGCCTGGGATGATGTGGTCGTGCGCGAGATGGGGCTCGATCGCGAGCCGTCATTGAAAGAGACAGTCTTCGGCGGATTCACGTCCGTGGCGTATCTGCGCCAGTCCTCCGACCCGGATCTGCTGGCCCGGGCCCAGCGCATCGCTGATGAACTGGGCCTTCCCCTGAGTGTCGAGGACGTCGGCTTGAGAGAGCTCGAGATACAGCTGGCGCGTCTGATTCAGGAGCCGGCGCGGCTTTGATGATGAGCGTCAATGGTGATCGATGTCGACTACAAGTGTGAGGGGTTAATGATGCGCACTAGCCGAGTATCGTCGGCGTGGCTGACGATGGTGTTTCTAATGTTCTGGGTCGCCTGTGGGCGAGAGTCCGGGAGCCAACGGAGCGATGAGGAGCCGGCCGCGGCGCCCACCGTCACGAGCGCCCCGGCCTCCGAGGTGGGGATGACTCTGCAAGAGCTCCGGCTGCCGGCGACGTTCAACGGAATGTTGACCATGCTCGATGATGATGTAAGAGAGGTAACGCTCGATCTCCGTGCCGACGAGAGGTTTCTGTGGCGCGAGACGCCGGTCGCTAAAGATGGAAGCACCGGCGCGTCCGAATACGACCGCGGCCGCTGGTATCTCGCCTATGGCGGCCGGCAGCTGGTTCTCATCGGCGAGAGCGAGGGGCCGCGCAAGTTCGAGCCCGAGGGGCCGGACAGACTGCGAGCCCTGGAGGGCGGCGGTATTGCGGGCGTTGGGCAGTACATCGCTAGAACCGAGGAGGCCGTGCCCTTCGCGGATTCCTACGGCATGCAGGGTATGTTCTCGTACATGGCGGACGCCGCTTTGTTCACCGACTGTCTGATGGGCAAGCGCTTCCCCGTGGCGATGGCGAGCGACTATCTCGCGTTGGAGCAGGCCTACCTGGACGTGGATCGCGAGCCGGGAGAAGCGGTTTTGGCCACGATCGAAGGTCATCTGGCGCAGCGGCCGCGGATGGAGGGCGCCGGGACAGAGGAGAACATCGTGGTCGACCACTTCGTCGCCATCTCACCCGGCGGATCGTGCGAGCCGCGTGCGGCGCTGGCGGAGCCGGAGAACACGTACTGGAAGCTGGTCGAGGTCAGCGGCGCAGCGGTCGAGGCCCCGGACGAAGGGCGCGAGGCGCACCTGATTCTGCGGCCGGCGGAAAAGCGCGTCTCCGGCAATACCGGCTGTAACCAGATCAACGGTGGCTATACGCTGGAAGGCGAGCGGCTGAAGTTCGGTCCGCTGGCGACGACGCTGCGGGCCTGCCCGGACGAGCCGGATATCGAGAGCGCCTTTCTGGGTGCGCTGGAGACTGTGACCCGCTACGAGCTGTACGGCGAGCGATTGGAGTTGTATTCGGGCTCGGATCTGGTCGCGCGTCTAGAGGCGAGGTACATGAAGTAGAGACGCTGCGTCGCGAACCATCGGGGATACGTGCGGCAGGCGCTGGAGCGAGGAAACGATATGATCAAGTGGTTACATGCTGGTGGGCTCGCCGTCGCCGCGCTATTCGCGGCCGCCTACGGTTGCTCGGAGTCGGCAGCGACGGTTTCGGGAACCGTCACATACCGGGAGCGCATCGCGCTGACGCCGAACGCGGTCCTCGAGGTGGCGCTGGTCGACGTTTCGCGGGCCGATGCACCGGCGGAGGTCATCGGCCGGCAGGTGATCGAGTCGCCCGGCCAGGTGCCGATAGCGTTCTCGATCGAGTATGACCCGGCGGACATTCAGGCTAACCACACCTACGCGGTTGAGGCGCGCATCCGTGAGGGGGATGACCTGCGTTGGGTCAGTACCGAGGCGTACTTAGTGATAACCCGCGACCGACCCACACAGGTCGACATGGTGCTGCGGGCTGTAGGTGAGTAGGCGGAGGCCGGTGATTTGAGAGAGGCCGTGGATTCCAC
>CP070648.1:1717744-1728398 GCA_020354555.1 Armatimonadota bacterium
ACCTGGGACACGCGGCTGCCGCCTACGCCGGCTTCGTCGCGCACCCAGAGCGCGCCTATCTCTGGGAAACGTTGGAGGACGAGCGGGTCGTGAACATCACGCGTGCCGCGATGTGGGAGTCGGGGCGCGCGCTGATCGCCGAGTATCCCGCTGAGTTCGACCGCGCGAACCAGGGCGAGCACATTGAGGACTTGCTGCGCCGCTTCCGCAACCGGCGGCTCGCCGACACGGTGTACCGCGTGGGGCGCGACCTATTTCGCAAGCTCGGCCCGGGGGACCGCGTGATCGGCGCGCTGCGCTTGCAGATCAAACACGGGGTCGCGCCGAAAGGCACGACCGCCGCGCTGGCGGCCGGCCTTTTGTTTCGCGCCGCGGACGACGCAGGCAAGCTGTTTGAGGACGACGCACGATTTGCCGCCGTGCTGGGCGAGCGCGGCCCGCAGGCGATGCTCTTCGAGGTGTGCGGGCTCGATCCGGGTGCGCGCGCCGAAGGAGAGGTCATCGAGCGCGTGACTGAACTCTACGAGCGACTGCGCGACGAGAGCCGGCGGGAAATCGCCCTGAGCGAACTCGCGCAGCAGGTCGGAGCGACATCCGGATAGCGAGCCCCTGTGCCATGACCGCGCGCATCCGCCATCTCCGCCCCGAACGACTGATCCTGGCTGTCCTCATCCTCGCGGTGGTCGTCGCGTGGGTCTCCGTGTACCGCGCTGCGCGGCACACGCTCGTCGTCACGTTTTTCGATGTCGGGCAGGGCGATTCGGCGCTGATCCAGGCGCCGAGCGGGCGGACGCTGCTGATTGACGGCGGCGGGCGCGGCAGCGACCACTCCGGCAGGTCTGATGTCGGCGAGCGCGTCATCGTGCCTGGCATGATGGTGCGCGGAGTGACGAGGCTCGACGGCATCATCGTGACGCACGGCGACGACGACCACGTCAACGGGCTCGACTACGTCGTGGACCAGGTGCCGGTGCAGATGATTCTCGACCCGCTGCTGCCGCATTCAGCTCCGCCTTACGAGCGGCTGCGCGCGTTCGCGGACGAGAACGGCGTGCCGATCGTCAAGGCGCGCCTCGGCCAGCGGTTCAATCTCGGCCACGGCATCACGGCCGCGGTGCTGCATCCGGGGCTCGTCCCAATCTGGGACGGCGCGGCCGATCTCAACGACAACTCGGTGATCGTGCGACTCGTCTGTGGCGACGTGAGCTTCCTGTTCGCGGGGGATGTCGAGGCCGCAGGCCAACGGCAGTTGCTCGCGCGCGACCTGACGCTGCACAGCACGGTGCTCAAGGTGCCGCATCACGGCGCGGACGCCGAGACCACCGTGGACTTCGTCCGTGCAGTGCGGCCGGAGCTGGCGGTCCTCTCCGTCGGCGCGGATAACCCCTACGGCCACCCCAGCCCCGCGGTTGTCGAGCGCCTGCGCGCGGCCGGCGCGAAGGTCATGCGTACCGACATCGCCGGCGCCATCACGGTGACCACCGACGGGCGGACGTGGGAAGCCACAGCCTACCGCCGGTACTAGAGCCTCCGGCGGTCTATCGCCCTTCCGGTGGCGGCGGCAGGACGAGAATAGAGGATTCCGCGTCGCCGGCTACTTCAAGGTCAAGAAGCTGGCTGATCCCCGCGAGACTCACCCAAAGATGCTCGCGGATGACTTTCATCGTGACGCGCCTGGTCCTGTCACCCGCGTCGAAGCGCACGACCTGCGAATCGGGGAAGAATTCGTAGGTGCCACCTTCGCTGGTGAGAACTGCGTGGCGCGTCTGCGCAGCCCACTCGGCAGAAGCGCTGATGTAGATGGCCAGTTGGCGCAGTGCGGCCAGGGATTCTTCACCCTCCCTCTCGGTCACTAACTCGACGAACCGCTTGGGATGCAGGATCCCATCCGGCCCAGGGTGATGGGTGTAGCGCACAACATCGAAGCCAAATGGATCGAACCGCAGGCGGTACACATGCCCATCGCGGCCCTGGATGACGCCGCCAGAATACACGCTGAAAGGGAGCCTGGGAAATCGCCAGGAGTCCACGATGCGACCTGAGTTGTCAAGGCGCATGAGGATCCTGTCGAGACCCAATACGTCAATCTCCGCCCCCGGACCCAGCGCCGGACGAGGGTCGAAAACAGCGGGGACTGCGCGGTCGGCGTGTGCGCTCAGCGTTAGCAAGGAGTGCGCTTTCACCGGGGCTGCAGGATCCCACCGCACGGGAATCTCCTGCAAGGGGGTCAGCGTCACTGGTTGGGCGGGGTCATAGAAGACTAGTGTGGCAGGAAGCGGCCCCTGCCCCTCGCGCGTGAACCTGTACGGGTAACCTCGCGGATCAGTGACATAGCCAGGTAAGAGACGGACAAAATTGCCTTGCTTGTCAACTTGTAACCCGCGCTGTCCCCTGCGCTCGCTGTTGAAAACCACCGACGTGGACCTATTGACGTAACCCGAGGCGTCTGCATGCAAGAGCGAATCCAAGGAGACCTGCTTCAGGCCGAGCTCGAGTGTTGCGCTTTCTGGCAACAAGTCCCACGGAGCGCGTGACCAGACATATGTGCCTGCGGAGTCGAACTTGCTGAGAGTTAGGGGTGAAGAGCCATGGGTGGCATAAATCGCCCCGGCAGAGTCCACAGCAAAATACTGCAAATTGTCCATCTTGCCTGTGTACGGATCGAAGACGCATTCAAACTTATGGGGGATGTCCGTCAGAGCCTCGGTATGGAACAAGAGGGTTCCGGGCGGTCTGAATTTCTTGACGCAGCCCTGGACGGTGTCACCGATGTAAATATCGCCCTTGCCATCCACGAAGAAATCCGCGATGCTCTCGCCCGGCCCAGGATCTCCGCCTGGCCAAAGGCTTCCCCAGTCTACTCCCACTCGCTCCGGCGCATCGCCGAAGTTGATCCTGGCCACCGCTTCGGCAGAGACAACGGGCTGAGCAGCTCCGCCCGTTGTCGCGACCGCCGTAGGCGCCAGTGCGGCCAACAGCAAAGCAGCAGTGAATCTCATAGTCTTCATAAGACGGTCTCCCCCGTGGACGCGCCATGAAGTGATGCGGGAAGTCTGCATGCGGAAGCACGTATCTTCGGCAGGACGAGGATTCCGGAAGTGGCGAGGAGCAGAACGACTGACCAGCGGCAGCTTCGGGTGCTGCGTGGGCGCTTCATGAGGCACTCCTTCTGGGAAACCAGCCAAGTACGGACGGTTCCTACTTTGACGGCTCGCCTAGTAGCCTAGCCCAGAAAGGGAGAACGTGTCCAGAACGTTTCGTGCTCGATCGGTGCGCCCGGCGCAACAAGGGCGCCAGACTACCCTACTTATCGCTACCGGCCCGCCGTGCAACCGTGAAACCGCGCGGCCCGCTCTCCCTGGAGCGGGCCGCATCTCCTAATCGCTCGCTACGGCTTTTTGCGGCACCCCCTCAGAATCGTTGCCTAATGCCGATGGCGGCGAAGAAGGGCGGATTGTACGTGTACGGCACGTAGGTGATGTACCCCTCGTTGCCCGGGCCGGGGTCGCCCACTGCGGGCGGCTGGTACGCGCCGGGCAAGACCTCGAGCGTGTTCTCATCGTACCACGCCAGGTTGGTCGCAGTCTTCGTGCTGAAGATGTTGTGCAGGGCGACGTAGATGTCCTGATCCTCGTCCACGTGATACGTGATGTTGAGGCTGCACAGCCAGTGGTCGCCGGTGCGCAGCGCATTGGGATTGTTCGGCTGCAGTTCGCCGTTGACTTGAATCGGCACATCGTACGGCTCGCCGAGATCGGTATAGAGGGTCATGTGCTGGTAGTCCGGGCCGCCGAGGTCAATCCCGCTTTGGCCGTAGGCGTAACCGCTGCCATAGGCGACCCACGGGTTGAACTCCCAGTTGCCGCGCTTATGGTTGAGCGCCAGGGTCGCGGTGTGGCGCTGATCCCACGGGAGATAGTATTCCGCGTCGAGGTCGCCGAAATCCACGCCCCAGGGGTACGCGTTCGGGTACGGCGCGGTGGCTTTGGCGCGCATGTAGGTGTAGCTCAGCCAGCCTTCCCAGTCGCGCGCGAGCCGGCGCTGCAGCTTGGCCTCGATGCCCGTGGCCGTGCCGTGGCCGTTGGACGCGTATCGCTTGACATCGCTCCAGTCGAAGACCTCATCGGTCGGGCCGTGCCAGCGCTGAACCAGTTGCTCGCTGTCGCGCTGGAAGTAGGTTGCGTTGAGCAGCAAGTTCGGCGCAAGGCGCGTCTCGACGCCGACGTCGAACGCGGTGTCCACCTGCGGCTTAAGCGGGCTGGTCTCGGCGAAGAACAGCGGCCAGATCTCGCCCTGCGTCATGTCGCCGAAGTAGTCCGGAATCGGCGCGGTCAGCCCGCGGTCAATGAACGTCCAGCGCGTGTACTTCGCGGCCGGCATCTGCGCGTACTTGCCCCACGATCCGCGCAGTAGCGTCGCGTCATTCACAGCGTACGTGGCGCCCGCGCGCGGGCTCGTCTGCGACAGGCTGAGCTCCGAGTGCGGGGAGCGGTCGTAATCCATGCTGTCGTGCCGCACCCCGACGTCGAGGGTCAGCTCGTCGGTCACGCGCCAGCGGTCGCCGATGTACGCCTGAAGGTTGCGCGTGTCGTTGTCCGCCGAGTACTCGAGCACCGGCGGGAAGATGGGCGGCATGAAGCCCGACGCGAGCATGTTGTTGTCGCCCCAGATGTGCCACGCGCCGGCATAGAGCAGGTGCTTGGGTGCGACCTGGCCGGTGTAGTTCAACTGGAGCCCGTACATTTGCTGCAAGCGGTCCTGCCAGAATCCCTGCTCGTCGGAGCTGAGGTCGAGGCGCAGCCAGTTTTCCAGCCGATACCCGCGCAGGGTGTAGAACGCCTTGGGGCTCAGGCTGTGGCTCCAGGTAACCGCGTCGAGGTTGTAGCCCTGGCGCCCGAAGTCCCGCGTCTCCTGCACCGGCTCGAACAGGCCGGTGCTGGGATCGAAACTCTGGGTGTGCGAGAACGGGAACAGATATCGCGCATATCCGTGATTCGCGAGCAACGTGAGATTGTCGTTTGCGCTCGCCGTGTAGATGGCCTTGACTATGGCGTCCGATGACGCCTCACACGACGTCAGGAAGTTGTTATCCAGGAAATCACTGCGCCAGATGTTGCTCTGGTAGTACCAGTTCCAGGGGCCGACGACGTTGCCGGCCTCGAGCAGCAACGCGCGGTAATCCCACGGGCTGCCGACGCTCGTGTCCACGAAACCGCCGCGCACCTGGTCGCCGCGCTTGATGACCTCGTTGATGACGCCGCCGACATAGCCCGGATACGAGGCCGGATAGCCGCCAGTGTACAGATCCATCCGGTCGAGCCCGACGGTGACGATATTGGTGGCGAAGACGTTGTTGTTCGGCTCGACGATGGGAATGCCCTCGAGCATGTAGCCGACCTGGTCGTCGCGCGCGCCGCGGATGTGCGGATAGCCCGTCGCATCCGCCACAACGCCCGGCTGGCCGAACACGATACCGGGGAACTGGTAGAGATCGTTGGGCTGACCGCGCACGTACTGCTCCTCCTCGGAGGTGGTGGTGTACGTGGTCGCGGTCACGGCGGGACGCACCTGGACCTGTGCCGCAGTGACCTTGGCCTCAGCGCCAGGGACCTCGAGCACCGTCGGCTCAAGACCGAAATCGAGCGTCGCCGTCTCGTCCTGCGTGATTGCCACGCCGGTGTTGATGGCCTCGACGTATCCCACGAGGCTGGCGCTCACGTCGTAGGTGCCCGGCGGGATGTTGGTAATGAGGTATGCGCCGTCGGCGTCGCTGACGGTGGTCAGGGCTGTGCCCTGAATCCTGACGTTGACGCCGGCGAGCGGCTCGCCGGTCTCGACGTCGAGAACCTGACCGCTGAGGATACCGGTCGTGACGACAGCGCCCGCGCTCGACACGAGCGCTGACACACACAGGGCCGCCAGCAATGCTGTCGGCCATGGACTGCGGAGCATGATCGCCTCCTGATGCGTATTGGACTGGTCGTTGACGTAGTTATGTACCGTATTTCACACAAATCGTGAGATGAACCTGATGCTGCGGGCGGAGGAGAGGCGATTGCCGCTTACTCGAGCGAGAAGGTGACCGTCGCGTAGGTGTCCACTTCGCGCGGGATGCCGTCCTGGACTGCGGGCCGGTACCGCCACTGTTTCACGGCCTGGACGGCAGCGGCGTCGAGACGAGCATCGCCGGACGACCTGGCAACCTTCACCGCGCCAACCTTGCCTTCTTTGGTCACCGTGACGCGAAGCCTCACCGTACCTTGGATGCCCTCAACCTGAGCCGCTATCGGATACACGGGGTTGACGCGTCCCACGAGCGTCGGGATCTTGCGATCGGCCAGGCGCGACACATGGCTCGGCCCGTCCGCACCCGTGCCATCCCCCGTGCCGGATCCGGGCTTGCCGCTGCCACCACCGTCCCCGGTACCGGGTCCCGTCCCGATCCCCGTGCCGTCGCCTGTTCCACCGGAGCCGCCGCCGCCTGCGCCGGGCCCGGAACCCGAGCCGCTGCCGCTGCCCGTCCCGGGAGGCACGCCGGACGCTCCGCCACTCCCGCCCGGCAGGTCGCCTTGCTTGCTGCCCGCGCCCAGGCCGATATCTCCGCCGCCGGGTCGCGGCGGGCCGTCACCGCCCGCCGGCGCGGAGGGACGAGTTCCGCCGCCGCCAGGTCTCGGGTCGGGGCTCACCGCCGGCACAGGTCCAGGCGGTGGTTCGCGAGTCGCGGGTTTCGGCTCGACGGGGCGCGCTGCCGGGGCCGGCTGCGGAGGCGGAATCGCGCGGACCGGCGGCGCCGGAGGCTTGACGGATGTCGGCGGCTTCGCCGAAGCGGGTTCCGGCTTTGGCCGAGGTGTTGACTGTTCCCGGATCCGCGGCGCAGCCGCGGGCTCAGGTGCGGGCGGCGGAGTGACCAGGGGCTTGGGCGGCACCGGGCGCGTGACGACCGCCGGCGCAGCCGCGGCCTGAATCAGCTTGACCTCGATCAGCTTCGGCGGTTCCGGAAGCGGCAGCGACCGCAAATGCACCAAGGACAACAGCGCCACGGCCACGAGGTGAATGAGCGCCGAAGCGGCGAGCGCCCGACGCATCACTCGTCGCGTCAGTATCGCCTCGTGCGCGAGGCGGCCTTGCCCGCTATCGAGCGAAATCGCTGCCACTGCGACAAGCGCCTCCTCATCCGGGCTGCGTCGCTATCGCCATGCGCGCAGCGCCCGCTTTCTTGGCCGCATCCATCGCCGCGACCACTCGGCCGTGCTCCACGCGGTCGTCCGCATTGATGACCACGACGACGCGCGGGTTGTCGCTGATTCGCTGCGCCAGCGCGGGGCCGAGGGCGTCAATCGTGGTCTGCTCTTTGTCGAGATACAGCTTGCCGTCCTGGGTCAGGCTGACGGTCACCTTGGTCAAGGCCTCGCGCTCGGCCGCCTCTGCCTTGGGGAGGTTGACCGGCATCCCGTTCTGCAGCGTCATGCTCAGGCTGGCCACCATGAAGAACACCAGGAGAAAAAAGATGGTGTCAATCATGGGGATGATTTCGAGTCGCGCGCGCTTATAGCCCTGTCGCGGCAGGCGCATTAGGCCTCTCCATGCACGATCGAGGACACCACGGTGGCCGGCACTCGCGCTGAATCACCAACGTCGCGCGCGGCACCGATCGCCTCGCCGCTGCGTGCAAGCGAATTTGTCAACTGCGTGGAGCGCACCTCGATCTCCGAGACCAGGTGCTTCACGCGGTCGAGGAAGTAGTTGTACGCCACAAGGCTGTAGATCGCAATGACCAAGCCGGTGGCGGTCGCGATGAGGGCCTCGGCGACACCTGCCGTAATGCCCGTGGGGTGACTCATGCCCGTGCGCGACACGATGTTGAAGGAGCGGATCATCCCCGTTACCGTGCCGAGCAAGCCGAGCAGCGGCGCGAGTGTGACCACGGTGTCGAGCACGACGAGGCGCCGGTTGAGCTGCGGCAGCTCAGCCATGGCGTGTTCCTCCATCGCCCGCTCCGAGTTTCCCCCCTCCTGCCGCGCCCGGAGGCCCGCCGCCAGCACCGCCGCGACCGGCCCGCGCGTCTGCTCGCACAACGACCGCGCCTGGTGCACGTCGCCGCGCTCGAGCGTGCCGCGAACGTGCTGCATGAGCCGTTCCGTGTCCGCCCACGCGCGCCGGTAGAACAGCCACCGCTCGATAATTGCCGCGATGGAAATGAGCGAGCACGCCGCCAGCGGGATCATGACCGGCCCGCCCATGGCGAGCGTGCGCAAGAAGTCAGGCATAGTGTTCTCCCGGATCCGTGCTGCCTCTGTTGCTGCGACCGTGCTGCAGCGTTCCCACCCGGTACCCACGTGCGCATCTCCCGTTCGATTCGGCAAGCTGCAGTGGAGCCACCGTATGCTTGCCTGTCTATTAGACCACCGGGCGCTGCACGAGGTTCCAGGTAGGCAGCCGACTTCGCGTCTGCCATGCTCAACCACGGCAGGCGCGTGCGGCTCTCGGAGCCGCATTGGGTTATTCCATATCTCGGCTGGCAGGATGAGGGGCGCGAACGCACATGCGGAGAGGGCAGAGACGTGCGCGAGGGCACGGGAATAGGCGCGGCACGAACGGCGCGGCTGGGCTAATCCGCGACGTAGCCGATACTGCGCATCTGCTCCAGCGAGCGCTTGTCGAGGGCCGGCGCCTTCTCGCCGAACTGCTTCCAGTATGCGATGCGGCGCCCGCTCTGGCGCGCCAGCCCCAACAGCCGTTCGCGGAGTGCCGGCGCGACCTGGGGATCGGCCGCCAGATTATGGCGCTCGCGGGGGTCCGCGCGCAGGTCGTACACCTCCATCGCGCGCGATTCGGGGTGGAAGATGACTTTGTACTCGGATGTGCGCAGCGCCTTGAGCTCTTCGCCGTAGAGCGTCATCTCGGCGAACAGCTCGCGGCCCTGCCCCGCAGCCGAGTCGCCGCCGAGGAGTGGCACCAGCGAGCGCCCTCGGACGCCATCCGGGATCGCCACTCCCGCAACATCGAGCACCGTCGGCAGCACGTCAATCAAGCCCACCTGTGCGCGGACCCGATCTCCGGCATGCGCGCCGCGGGGGAACTTGATGAGCAGCGGCACGCGCAGGACCTCGTCGTACATGCTGTGCCCATGCTCAAAGCCGCTATGATCCCAGAACTCCTCGCCGTGGTCGGCCGTGACGATAATCGTGGTGTTGTCGAACAATCCGAGTTCCCGCAGGCTCGCCATCAGCCTGCCTAGCCAACGATCGGCGTAGCGCACCTCGTCGTCATAGAGAGCCTGGAGGTACGCCTTGTCCCCTGCGCCGAGGGCTATCCGTCCCCACACCAGGTCTTTGTAGAACTTGCCGTCCGGCTCGAACGGCGGCTCGGGGAAAGCGGCCAGAGTCTCCGGCGACTTCTCCGGCGGGTTGTAGGGCACATGGGTGTCCATGAGATGCATCCACAGGAAGAACGGCTGCCGGTCCCGTGCCGCCAGCCACCGCGATGCATCCTGCACCAGGCGCTCTGCTTCATGCCGGTCGAGCTGCCGGGAGCCGAAGTACTCGTGCTTGTCGAACAGCGCTTCCGCCAGGCGCCGGCCGAGCGACGTATGGAGAAACCATTCCTCGTATCTGCCGAGGCGTGGCAGCGCCGGCAACGCATCGCCCCTGAAGTCATCCGGGTTGCGGAAGATGATGAACCCGCGCGCCGCGCCTTGGTCGCGCCGCAACAGCGGGTTGACCAGTTCCGCCGCGGTCATGTACCCCGCTTTGCGCAGGACTTCGGCCAGAGTCGGCTGAGGCGTAAACAGCCCGCCGTCGAAGCGAACCTTGTGGCCTTCGGCGGGCCGCCGCCAAATGCCGATCTCGGACGGCCGCTGAGACACAAATATTGAGCCCATCGAAGCGACGGTCCACGGGGCCGACGCGAAGGCGCTGTCGAAGACGACCGCGTCCCTGGCAAAGCGATCGAGTTCGGGCGTCAGCCCCGCGGAGCTGCCGTAACAGCCAAGCTTGTCCGCCCGCAGGGCGTCCACGATCACGAGCAAGACGTTGGGGGCGCCCCGATGCGGCGAGGGATATGCGATGCGCACGCCCGCCCATCCCACGATCACCAGGAAAGCCGCGGGCCAGAACATGAGCACCCGCACCCACACGGCGCGGGCCGGCGATGATGCGTCACCGTGCGCGCGCCTGCTCCGGATGAGGCCGACGGCGAAGAGCACGACAACGCCCACCGCGACCGCGCCGACCTTCTCCGCGGCCGAGATGCCGTTGAGCGTCCACTGTGCCCACAGCGCACCCGCAACGAGGCACCCGAGTGCCGCGGCCCCGGCGCCGGGCAACTTGAGCCTCAGTCGGGGCGCGAACCGCAGCGCCACCCACATCACCGCCCCGGCAGCGACGGACCACGCACCCACGCGCAGCAGCAAGAAAGTCATCGCCTCGGGTGCAATGTCGAGGTCGGCTCTTCCGAGCACCAGCGCCGGCGGCAGCGCGATTGCGCCGAGGATGTGGTAGAGGAATCTGTCCTGCTCGGCGCCGGCGCGTCGCAACAGCGCGGTGGCCGCGCCAAGCACGGCCCCGAGGACGCCGAAGGCGACCCAGCCGAGCGCAGCGTAAACGCCGACGGTGACGCCCCATAGGCCCCAGAAATCCGCCGCCCGGAGCACGCG
>CP070648.1:1728498-1735766 GCA_020354555.1 Armatimonadota bacterium
ATCAGGAACTTGCTGCGCCAGATAGCGCTGAAATAGCGCTTGTCCTCGATGACGAAGACCTCGGTCACGAACGTCGCCCAGAACGCGAAGACAATGACCCCGACGATGAGCAGTATGAACCCGCTCGCGACAAATACGGACGTCGCGAGCGCGGTGAGGATAAACGGTATCAGCCGTCGCCCGATGTGCCGATACGACCCGCCGAACGTCGCCTCGTCGCCCATGTATCGGTCCGAGACCGCTTTGGTCAGCGCGCCGGTCACGAGCAGGTAAGCGGGCAGAGTGAGGAGGCCCGCGATGATTTGCGTCTCGACAGAGGCGGACTGCAGCAAGGCGAGCGGCATGTACACGATTGCTGCGATCCCGAAGAACAGCCAGAAATTGGCGCGGTAGAGCCGAAAGGTCTGGTCAATGATCTCCAACAGACCCATCGGCCGCAGTGTCGGTACGTGCGTCACGGCGGCACCTCCTCGCTAGGTTCGCAGGGGTCCCCCCGTTGGGGCGCTCCCCGTCACTTTCGTTGACAGCCATGAAAAACCTGCCGCAGACTACCCTTCGAGGGCTCTTTGCGCTATCATCTGTTGCGTCGCGAAGAATTGTCCGCTGCGAGCACGCCGCCGGCGTACTCGACAAATCCACGCAAGCGAGGAGTGGCATGCCTGATCCTGGACACCGAGATTCCACGTCACTTGTGGACCTCACGACAGCCGTCGTCGTCACCGCGGGACCCACCGCCGACGCAGTCGAGCGACAGGCGGCGCTCATGCTGCGGTGGGAAGTGCAGAAGCGCACCGGGCTCGAGTGGCCGGAGGTGGCCGCTTTGCCTGCAGACGATGTTCCGGCCATCATTGTCGGCAGTCGGGAGCGGATGCCTGCCGCGCCGCGGGGCGCTGCGATGCCGGAGCCCGAGATGAAACACGGCAAGCCCGCCGCCGAAGGGTATGTGCTCGCGGTGGATGCAGCCGCACGGCGCGCCCCGACTGTGTACGCCATCGGCAACGACCGCCGCGGCGCGCTCTTTGCCATCGGCCGACTCCTGCGGTCGCTGGACTGGGCGGATGGCGAGGCACAGCTGCCGAGTGACCTCGAGGTGTCGAGCGCCCCAGCGTACCCCATCCGCGGGATGCAACTCGGCTACCGACAGCTCAACGACACCCTCGACGCGTGGGACGTGTCGCGGTACGCGCAGTACGTGCGCGACCTGATCGTCTTCGGCAACAACGCCGTCGAGTTGATCCCGCCGGTGTCGCCTGGATCGCCCGGGCTCGCGATCCCCGATCCCCTCATGCCACTCCACCCCTGGGACATGACACTCGCGGTGAGCGCGGTGCTTGATGCATACGATATGGACGTCTGGTTCTGGCTGCCCCTGGAAAGCGGCGCCGCCGAGGATTCCGAACGGCGCGTCGCGAGCCTGCGTGAACGCGACGCCCTGTTCCGCGCGTGCCGGCGCATTGACCACCTCTTCGTGCCGGGCGGCGACCCCGGCGACACGCCGCCGCAGATTCTCATGCCGTACCTGCGGGAGCTGGGCGATGTCCTGCGCCGCAGTCATCCCAACGCGCAGTTGTGGGTCTCGCCGCAGAAGTTCCGCCGCGAGCACTTGAAGGACTTCTACGAGTATCTCCAGACCGAGGAGCCGGACTGGCTGGCGGGCGTAGTGTGGGGCCCCGGCTGCATAGGCACGTTGCCCTACACGCGGGAGATGATCCCCGAGAGATACCCGATCCGCCACTATCCCGATATCACGCACGCCAAGGTCTGCCAGTTTCCGTTTCCGTACTGGGACGTGGTGTGGGCCCAGGCGTACGAGCGTCAGCCCATCCAGCCCCGGCCGGCGCAGTTCGCGCACATCTGCAATCTGCTTTCGCCCTACACCCCGGGCGCGGTCGCGTATTCCGACGGCACCGGCGACGACGTCAACAAGATCGTATGGGACGCGCTGCTGTGGGATCCAGAAGTGGACGTGCGCGAGGTGCTGCGCGACTTCGGGCGGTATTTCGTCGGCCCGGGATACGCCGATGATGTCGCGGACGGCCTGCTGATGCTGGAGCAGAACTGGGCCGGACCTGCGGCGACCAATCCGCAGGTCGAGAAGACGCTGGTCCACTGGCAGGCAATGGAAAAGCGCGCCTCGCCTAAGGTGTTGTCGAACTGGCGTCTCCAGCAGGGCCTGATACGCGCCTATGCCGACGCATACGTACAGAAACGCGCGCAGCAGGAGACGGCGTTGCTCGGCGACGCCTATGCTGAGTTGAGGAAGGCCCCCGAGATCGGCCCTGACGCGGCGCTGACAAAGGCCGAAGAGATACTGCGGTCTGCGGATCCGCACACTGCCGCACCCGCGCTGCGCGCTCGCACCCACGAACTCGCTGACATGCTCTTCGACAGCATCGGCATGCAGCTCAGCATCGAGAAGCACGGCGCGAGCGCGCTCGACCGCGGCGCGCAGCTCGACAACAACGATGGGCCGCTGACCGACTGCCCCTGGCTGCTGCTGCGCATTGCAGAGATTCGCACGCTTCCCGACCGTGACGCCCAACTCGCCGCCATTGATGAGATCGTGAACTGGACCGACCCGGGGCTGGGCGGGTTCTACGACGACCTCGGTAAC
Organism: Armatimonadota bacterium; assembly: GCA_020354555.1. Taxonomy (NCBI): domain Bacteria; kingdom Bacillati; phylum Armatimonadota; species Armatimonadota bacterium. The sequence goes on from CP070648.1 coordinate 1,731,113, forward strand.
CGCGCCAACGGAACGGATCCTCATCTGGTGCGCGAGATCCCGTGGGAAGACGATCCCGGCTTCCTGCATGGCGTCCAGGACGCACACTATGGCCCCGGCTTCCCCCACCGGGATCGTCAGTCCTGGGCGCACCAGGCGCAGGTGTATCGCCCCCCCTTGCGAATGCGCTACACGGGCCTCGATCCGCAGGGCAGCTATGTGCTCAAGGCGACCTATGCGGGGCGCGGCAGGATGAGCATCCAACTGTACCTCGGCGGGGAGGCGGTAGGGGAGGCGGTTGAGTTTGACGGCCGCGACCCCGTGGTGCGGCAGTCCGAGGTGCCGCGGTCGGCGGTGGCCGAGGGGACGCTTGACGTCATGTGGGACAGCACGGTCCGCGACGACGTACAAATCGCGGAGGTGTGGCTGCTGCGAAAGGGTTAGGTGCCGCAGCGTTCGGTGCAATCGCGATTGGCGGGGGGGCAAGGTGCCTGTCGCTGGGGATTGGCGCTATGATGCCCAGCCGTTCATCCCTAGCTTGCCGAAGAGCCTCTGGCTGGGATTGGGCGCGATGAAGTCGTGTCCATACGAGTGGCGCTCACCTCTACTTTCCGAGGTCACACCCGGCCCGTCCTCGCGCTTGACAACGGCCTTGCCTTTGGGTATTATTCCGATTGGGAGAGCCACCGAAGGTGACCCACGTGTTTTCCATCCATGCCGGTTGTTGGGCCGTCGGCATCAGCCGCGAAAGACTGCGGCAGGTGCTGGTCTGGGACTCCTACTTCTCGTTCAAGCAGGAGCATTACTAGAGCGTATCTACGGCCCGCTCGGCATGTCGCCGGCGGGTTTTTCGCATTAACCCGGCTGTCCATGACCAGGTCGCAGGACGTGCCAAGTGTGCGCCTTCGGCATCATGGATGGCCTCGAACACTCGGCCTGGGGCGACGCGAAAGGTGTCGCCGACCGAACCGGTATGAATGATGCAGCTTAGCTGACGGCGTCGCACCATGGATTATCATCCCGACGAGGTGCTGGTACTGAACAACAACTACCAGCCGCTGAACATCACGAATGTTCGGCGCGCCATAGTCCTCTTATGCCTGGGCAAGGCGGAGACGATCCAGACCAACTCGAAAAGCTTCCACGCCGAGCGGATCATGGTCGAGATGCCGACGGTGGTACGGCTGAATCACTATGTGCGCCGGCCCATGCCCAGGCTCCACGTTACGCGCAAGAGCATCTTCGCTCGCGACGGGCACACTTGCCAGTACTGCGGCGCGCAGAAGGTCGCACTGACCCTGGACCACGTCGTGCCGCGGGACAAGGGCGGCCACACGGATTGGGATAACCTGGTCTGCTGCTGCACGAAGTGCAATAACATCAAGGGCAACCGCACCCCGAAAGAGGCGGGGATGTTGCTGTTGCGCCGGCCCCGGCGCCCGAAGTTCATCCCGTATATCAGCTACACCAAGTTTCTCGCCGCGCTCAGGAACCCGCACTGGAAGGCCTATCTCTCGCCGTACGGCGACGGGTAGCGCGACGCGAGAGGCCGCAGCATGAAGTTGAGCCCGACCGGGAACGGTCGGGCTCGATCGTTTCTAGGGGTGCGGTGCGAACGGATGCAGCCGTTCGCGCCGCAGTGACCAGGCCATGCCTTACTCCAGTGCCGCCGCGCGCAACTCGGCGCTGCGCGCCTCGTCTTCGTTTCCGAGCGCACGGCTGGCCTCCGCGAGGTGGCGCAAAATGGCGCGCGTCAGCGCCGTCTGGGTGGGATTCGCGAGGCCGAGGGCCGTGCGGAACGCCTCCACCGCATCCTCGTTGCGCTCGGCCCTGAGCAGCAACGTGCCGAGAGTGTCGCGCCCGATGCCTTCCTCGGGCGGGTGCGCGTCGAGCGCGGGCCGCAGCAGCGCGATCGCCTCGTCGAGACGCTTCCCCATCTCGGCACAGAGGTCGGCGAAGTTATTCACCGCCTCGAATAGCGTCGGATCCTCCTTCATCGCCCGCCGGTAGGAGTCCAGCGCTTCATCGCCCCGCCCTTGCTGTCGCAGCACATTGCCCAGGTTGACCCACGCGCGGGCGAAGTCAGGCTTGCGTTCGACCGCGAGGCGATAGTGCTCCTCGGCCTTCTGAAGCAGACCGCGGCGTTCGAGCATGACACCGAGATCGTTCACGCGTTCGGGGGATAGCTCTCGGGCTTCAGGCGGAGTTGGGGTCCGCGCGCGCGCGGCGCCGTAGGCGCGCATGAGGCGCGCCACCTTCGTCAGATCAACGCGGACTTCTTGGATATCACTGCGGCAGCCGGCCGCAAGAATGGGCAGCAGGAGCAGCAGCGCCCACCTCATTGCGGGCTCTGCGATTCGGCGTCACTGCCGTCGGAGTCGCCGTCGCTGGGAATGCTCGACGCCGACGGCTTGTCGCAGCATTGCGGCTGCGAAGACGCGGACTCGTCATCTTGTTGCGGCCGGATCACCAGCATCCAGTTGCGGGCATCGCGCCACCAGCGAGCGAAGTTGGGGTAGGAGATCCGCTCCGCCGCGCGCGTGCCGGTGTGGGCGGTGAAGCAGCGCTTGCCATCGTCGTAGCCCAACACGACGACGAAATGGTTCCGCCGCGCCCCAATTCCCCCGACGCGCCACTGGCAGATGACCGGGATGTCGCGTGAGATCCACTGCTTGAGGCGGTCGAGGTCGCCGCGCGATGACTCGGCGCGGAAACCCTTGCGTCGGGCGTACAGCTTGAGGTCGAGATTCAACACCTGCCCGCCGGGCAGCGCGATCTCATCCGCGATCTCGCGCTGCGTCGCCGGAAGGCCGTGGAAGCGGAGCACGCTTTCCAGCGCCGCCGGCCCGCACCACTGTGGCGCTTGCTTGACGAACGGGACGTGCTCGATGGTATGAGCAGTGGGGCGCGCCCACGCGGTCAGGGATGACAGTGTGACGGCGAGGGCCAGCCACGTCACTGTGGGCAGGCATCGCATGGTGATACGTCTGAGGGCGGCGAGCGGCGTGCTCGCCGCCCAAAGGAGATTCGTGCAGCGGACGTTAGTCCGACAGTATGAGCAGGATCACGATAATCAGCAGCCAGGTCGTGGTGCTGAAGGACGGCTGCTGGCCGCCGGCCGCGATCGCCTCGGCGCCGGTGGCGAGTTGCTGCAGCTCGTCTGTGCTGAGCTGGGCGAGGCGCTGGTTGATCTGCTCATCCGTCAGGCCAAAGCTCTTGAGCTGCGCCGTGATGCCGCCGGCGTCGAGGGCGGTCTGCGCTTGCGCAACGGCCTCTTCGCGTTCGCCCTGTGGCGCGGCGGTCATCTTCGACGGGATCGGCGCCGCGCACGCCGCCGTCATCATGATGACCATGACGGCGACTGTCGCCGTCGCAACCCAGGCATACCTACGTTCGAGTTTGTACATAACGAACTCCTGTGGCTGAGATTTGGCTGCGTCGCAGGAATCTACCACGCTGCGCGCCGCTTGTCAAGGCGCGCGGCGGCACGATGGCGAAACGCCGCGCGCCCAGTGGTCAGAGCGCAGCCGGGAAATGGCCTTTGCGTTCTTCGCGGTTGGGCAAACCCGCGGAGAACACTTCACTCCGCTTGAGCCACCGGCGGCGGGATCACGAGGGAGCCGGTCTCGTACCGCCGGAAGTCGGGCACGCCGAGCGGCGCCCCGCCGAGGGCTATGGACTGCTGGCTCACCAGGCCCGGCACGGTCACGTCGAGCGCGAAGTCAAGCCCCTGCGCCGGGTCGCGGCCCTCGCGCAGCGCGCGGATGAACTCCAGCGTCACCCAGAAATCGCCTCCGCCGTGGCCCGCGCGGCGCGCATCCTCCGGCGGATGCAGCCGCTCTTCCGGCAGAAACTCGTCGCGGTAATCCCACAGCGAGGTCCACGTCTGGCTGTCGGGATTGCGCCCGTGAATCCAGACCTTGTGGTCATCGCCGAACCCGCGCGGTCCCTCGTAACACCCCGCTGTGCCCTGGAGGGAATGGAAGTTCATATTGTGCGGGCGGTTCGAGAGCATGTCGAGGCGGATCTTGAACAGCGACCCCCGGTCGGTCTGGCACAGCATCAGGGTCGTGTCTTCGTTTTCATAGACCGCCCCGCGCGGATCGCGGTAATGATGCCCGCTGCCCAAACACGACACCGTCGCGACTCGCTCGCCGGTCCAGCGAATGAGGGGCCCGAGGCTGTGCGTAGGATACGTATTGCCATTGCGCCCGGTCTGCCACACCCGCCGCCACGGCGTCGCTTCGTTGAGTTCCTTCAGCTCGTGGATGTACTCGCCCTCGCCGAAGTAGATCTCCCCGAACAGGCCCGCACGCGCCATCTCGCCGACCAGGAGGACCATGTCCACATAGGTGTAGTTCTCGGCGAGCATGTAGGTCGCGGAGCTTCCGCGAACGGCGTCAACCAACCGGCAGCACTGATCGAAGTCCGTGGCCGCCGGTACCTCGCTCAGCACGTGGATGCCCCGCTGCAGCGCGGCGACGGCCATCGGCGCGTGCAAGTTCTGCGGCGTGCCGATGAACACGACGTTGATGCCGCTGTCCAGCATGTCCTCGTAGTTCGTAAAGCGCTTCTCGGCGCCAAGCGCTTCCGCCGCGTGCCTCAGGCGCTCCTCGTTGATATCGCAGCACGCGATGATCTCGAAATCGTCCTGTATCTCGAACACCGGCGCGGC
>CP070648.1:1735866-1740118 GCA_020354555.1 Armatimonadota bacterium
CCGGAGTGCGGCGGAGCCGCACCACACGGCGCTGTGCGCCGTTCCGGAGTGCGACGGAGCCGCACCACACGGCGCTGTACGCCCCTTCGACCGGCTCAGGCCAACCCCGAGCCCAACCGTGGAGCCGCGCCATCGAGACTCCTCCACAATGGGGCCCTTGAGCGCGATCTGTCTCGCCTGCAGCCCTGCGTCAGTACAAGGACCCCATGACGTCAACACGGCCAGCGCCGCTTCAAGCCGCGGGTAGTATAGCCGCCGCCCTGTGACGTGTCAAGCGCGAGGCCGGCATGGTCTGATCGGGAAATTGTGCGGCGACGCGCCGTGTCTTTCAGCGGCCCGGTCGACCCGTATTCCCGGCAGACCCGCCGCGGACTTGGTCCCGTGGTCTCGTCCAAGGAATATGCATCCCCCAGGCGAAGTATAGTTATGTGTGGGTTTCAACCTGCGCGATTCTCACGGAGGATTCCTCATGTCCCAGCTTGCAGTAAACGGCGGCGAACCGATTGCGCCGCGCGGCCTGCGCGCAACTTGGCCCATCTTCGATGATCGCGACCGCCAGGCGCTCCTGCGCGCGCTTGATTCCGGCAATTGGTGCCGCCTGAACTGGGCGGACCCCAAGGATTCGGAGGTGGCGCAGTTCGAGGTCGAGTTCGCGCGGCTGCACGACGCGAAGCACTGCGTCGCGGTCGCCAACGGCACGGCGGCGATCGAGGTCGCCCTCAAGGCCGGGGGCATCGAAGCCGGCGACGAGGTGCTTGTGCCCGCCGTCACCTTTATCGCCTCCGCGATCGGGATCATCCTCGCGGAGGCGGTACCCGTATTCGTGGACATTGATCCGGAGACGTATCAGATCAACCCGGCGGCCATGGAGGCCGCGATTACGGACAAGACGAAGGCGGCGGTAGTCGTGCACTACGGCGGCTACCCGGCCGATATGGACGCCATCGCCGAGATCGCCAAGCGCCGCCACCTGTTTATCGTCGAGGACTGCGCGCACGCGCACGGCACGGAATGGCGTGGGCGCAAGGTGGGAGCGCTGGTTGACGCGGGAGCCTTCAGCTTCCAGGCCAGTAAGACGCTCAACTGCGGCGAGGGGGGCGCCGTCATCACGGACAGCGAGGAGCTGGCAGGGAAAGCGTTTTCCTACCATCACATCGGGCGCGTCGCCGGGCGTCCGTTCTACGAGCATCACATCGCGGCGCCCAACTACCGCCTCACCGAGTTCCAGGGCGCATTGCTGCGCAGCCAGCTCGAGAGCTTGCCGCAGCAGACCGAGCAGCGCCACCGCAACGCCATGCGCCTGTCGGCGGCGCTTGCGGATATGCCGGGCGTCGCGCCGCTCAAGCCGGACGAACGCATCACACAGCAGGGGTATTACTTCTATCTCTTCCGTTTCCTCAAGGACCACTGGAACGGCGTCACCCGCGACCGATTTCTGGAGGCCATGCGGGCCGAGGGCACGCCGGCCGGGGACGGCTACGGCATCCCGATCCACAAGAACCCCGTGTTCCAGCAGCACAGCTTCGGGCGCACCGGCTGCCCGGTGGACTGCCCGCATCACGGCGGCAAGGTTGACTACACCAAGGTCGTGCTGCCCGTCGCTGAGCGCGTGATGGCCGAAGAGCAGGTGGCCATCCGTAAGGACCTGCTGATGGACGCGGAGAATATAGACCTCATCGTCGCGGCAATCGAGAAGATCTATCGCAACCGCGACGAGCTGCGGGGCTAGCGGCGTGATGCCCCCGGCTACGGCCGGCGTCATTCCGAGCCTTAGAACTGCGCTTAGGGCTGACTCCGCGAGGCTCGCCTTGCCAGGGTGGGCTTTTCCGTGTGCGCCGGGAGCAGACAAGTCCGGCACAGGTCTCGGCAGTCAGGAAACGATCAATGCTCCATATGCGCCATAACATGCACATCCACACCTTCCGCTCGGGGTGCGGTCAGCCGGAGATGGTCATCTCCGACATCGTTGACCGCGCGATCGAGTGCGGTCTCGAGGTCATCGGGCTCGCCGACCACGTCAACCTCGGCAGCGAGCGCGAGATATCCTTCTTGCACGAGGACCGGCGCGACGTCGAGCGCTTGCAGCCGCGGCTGAAGGTGCTCGTGGGCACGGAAGTCACCATGCTTTCGACTGAGCGCCCGGCGATCACCACCGAGCAGGCCGAGGGCCTGGACTTCGTGATGATCGCGGCGAACCACTATCACCTCACCGACATCGTCCAGCAGCCGCCCGAGCTATCGGCGGAGGCGATCGCCGAGCACGGGCTGGCGATGCTCGAAGGCGCGATCGAGAGCGGCATGGCCGACATCATCGCGCACCCCCTGGTGCTGACCAAGGTGGGCTGGTTCACGCCCGACGATATCATGAAGCTGCTCACCCGCGAGCGGCTGGCGCCCGTGTTGCGCAAGGCCGGCGAGCGCGGCACCGCTATGGAACTGAACCCGCGCCTGGTCGATCGGCACGCGGAGTTCTACGCGACGTTCATCCCGGCGTGCAAGGAGCACGGAGTCCGCTTCGCGCTCGGCAGTGACGCGCATTCACTGGACGTTATCCCCTATGCCGATGACGGCGTGTACCACGGCGCCGGCCCCGACGACCTAGCCGCGCTCGGCGTCGAGGAAGGTGACTTGATAGACCCGGCCGGTTGGCCGCGGCGCTGAAGTCGCAGAGCCCGACCGGGCAAACCCGTTCCAGGAGCATACCATGACCAAGCAGCAAACCACCGTCGGATTCATCGGCCTCGGCCACATGGGCAAGCCCATGGCGCGAAACCTGCTGCAGGCGGGCTTCCCCGTCGTAGCGCACAACCGCAGCCGCGCGCCGGTGGAGGAAGTCGCCAAGGACGGCGCGCAGCCCGCTTTCTCCCCGCGCGAAGTCGCGGAGAGGTCCGACATCGTCATCACCATGCTGCCCGATTCGCCTGACGTCGAACTCGTCGTGCTGGGCGCCGACGGGGTGATCGAGGGCGCGAAGGCGGACCAAGTGGTCGTGGATATGAGCACCATCTTGCCGCGCTCGAGCCGAGATATCGCTGCGCGATTAGCAGACAAGGGTGCGGCGATGCTCGATGCGCCGGTGAGCGGCGGCCCGCAAGGCGCCGAGGCGGCGACGCTCTCCATCATGGTCGGCGGGCCGAAGGATGCCTTCGACCGCTGCCTGCCAGTTCTCCAAGCGATGGGCAAGCAGATCGTGTACATGGGCGAGAGCGGCAGCGGCTCGATGGCGAAGCTGTGCAATCAAGTTGCGTGCGTGCTCAATCTGCTCGGCGTGAGCGAAACGCTCGTGCTCGCGCGAAAGGCGGGGCTGGATCCGGAGCGGCTGCTGGAGGCGATCACCGCGGGCGCGGCGTCGTCGTGGATGCTCAACATCCAGGGGCCGAAGATGGTGGCGCGCGACTTCGCGCCGGGGTTCTTCGTTCGGTTGCAGCAGAAGGACCTGCGGCTGGTGTTGAGCACGGCGGAGGAACTCGGCCTGCCGCTGCCCGGAACCGCGCTCGTCCAGCAGCTATTCCGCGCGCTGGAGGCGAGCGGTGAGGCCGAACTCGGCACCCAGGCGCTGATCAAAGCGGTGGAGCGGCTAGCGGCGATGCCCTAGCGCGCGGGGCTCTGAGCCGGCGCGGCGGCCGCGCGTCCGGTTCGTCACGGGCCGAGGGTGGACGGCCCGATCCACAACGACGCAATGTCATACGGACGGTTGCGCGACGCCAGCGCCTCGCTGCGTCCGGTTAGCCAGTGGACGATGTGCGGGTAGCACTCGGAGAATGATTGCGCCCTGGGCTGGAAGTGATCGAGGCCGGGCATGCGGACCAGTTCGACGTCGCACCGGCGGGCCCGCAGCGCGTCGCGCATTTCGGCGCTTTGGCTCACCGGGATGACGGTGTCCTGTTCGCCGTGGATGAGGAGCGTCGGCGGGAAGTCGTCGCGCAGGGCGTACAGCGGCGACGCGGCGCGCCGGTCTGCGTCACCCAACAGCGCGTCAACCCAGCGGCCGTGTAACGAAGTCAAGTCCTGCGGGCCGCCGATGGAGACGACGCCGTCAACGGTGTAGGGCCGCTCGGCGGCGTGCATCTCCGCGAACAGCGCGCCAGCGGACACGCCGACGAGGAAGATGCGCGTCCCGTCGCAGGACAGCTCCCGCGACCTAGCGTGGAACGACTCGATCGCGGCGGCGACATCATCCACCGCGGCCGGCCAGCGGTGCTCGGGCGCGAGGCGGTAGTTGATGCTGACGGTGACGAAGCCCGCATCGGCC
>CP070648.1:1740218-1769698 GCA_020354555.1 Armatimonadota bacterium
CCAGATGGCGCGCCCTCGCGCCACCGAACTGATATACGAGAAATGCAAGCGCAAGGATGACAACTGCGGAGCCGAGATCGGGCTCGCTGACTACGAGAAAGGCGAGCACGGCGGCCGCCGCCATCGGCCGCGCGAGCCCCTTGAACGATCGCATGTCCCGTGGGTTCCCGACGGCGTATCTCGCAGCGGCGATGATGACGGCGAGCTTGGCGAACTCGGAGGGCTGGAGATGCAGGAAGCCGATTTGGAACCACCGCCGCGCGCCGTCGATCTCGACCCCGACTGCGAGCACCAGGATCAGCGCCACCGCCGCCGCGATGCCGGCGCCGTAGGCGATCGCGCGCAATCGTTCCATGTTGAGATGCGCCACGACGAGCATCGCCACCGCGCCGAGAATGGCAGCGACAACTTGACGTTTGACCAGGTAGTAAGTGTCATATGATGACGACGCGGCCTTGGCGAAGCTGGTGCTGAAGATGGCGACAATGCCGACTCCGACGAGCGCGGCGGTGAGCGCCACGATGAAGAGATCGAACTGGGCGCCGTTTCGCTGATGAGTCGTAGTGCGCGTCATTGGTCTCCTCTCGAAGTCGCGGCCGTCGCGGCGAGTTCAGCCACCGCGGTGCGAAATACCTCCCCCCGATGAGCCATGTTGCGGAACATATCGAAGCTGGCGCACGCGGGCGAGAGCAAGACGACGTCCCCCGGCTGCGCTTTGTCGAACGCCGCGCGGACCGCCGCCGGAAGCGTCGAGGCGGTCTCGATATCCGTCAGCCCCGCCGCCTGCGCCGCCGCCGCAATCGCCGGGCCGGCCTCGCCGATCACCACCAGCGCGCGCGCCTTCGCCGCAATCGCCCGCCCGAGGTCGACGAAGTCGGCCACCTTGGGCCGGCCGCCCGCGATCAGCACGACCGCTTCCTCGATCGCCTCCAGCGCTCGCTCCACCGCCGGCGGATTCGTCGCCTGCGAGTCGTTGATGAAGATGACGCCGCCGACGGTTCCGACTTCCTCGAGCCGGTTGGGCACGCCCTCGAACGCCGAGAGCGTCCGCTCCGCCCCGCTCAGATCCGCTCCCGCGGCGCCCGCTGCCGCGAGCGCCGCGAGCGCGTTCTCGAGATTGTGCCGGCCGCGCAGTCGCAACGAGACAACGGGAGCGACCGCGTGCCGCTCGGCGGCCACCGGCGGCGCCGCCACGATCTGCTCTCCGTCAACATAGACCCCGCGCCCCAGCAGCTCGGTCCGGCTGAACGGCGCCACCTGCGCGACGATCTTATCCGCCAGCCCGCGCACCTGCGGCTCATCGAAGTTGAGCACCGCCCAGTCGTCGCTCCCCTGTCGCTCGAAGATCCGCCGCTTCGCGCTCCAGTACGCCGCCACGTCAACGTGACGATCCAGGTGATCCGGCCAGAAATTGAGCAACACCGCGATGTGCGGCCGGAAGTCGCGCGTCGTCTCGAGTTGGAAGCTGCTCACTTCCGTCACCAGCACGTCGTCGGGCGCCGCGGCGAGCGCGTGCTCGATGATCGGCGAGCCGATGTTGCCTCCGACATGGGCACGAATGCCGCCGTCCGCGAGCAGCCGTCCGGTGAGCGTCGTCGTCGTCGTCTTGCCCTTGGTGCCGGTGATGGCGACGAACCTCGCTGTGGTCAGGCGGTAGGCGAGTTCGAGTTCCCCGATCACCTCGATGCCGCGCTCGCGCGCGTCTTGCAGCATCGGTAGATCCGGCGGCACACCCGGGCTGATGACCACGAGGTCGCTGTCGAGCAGTGTGCGATAGGCCTCCTGTCCGGCCTCGAGCGTAACCTCCTGTGGCAGTGCCTCGATCTGGTCCGCCAAGTCCTCGGGGGGCTTCACATCCGCCGCCGTGACCGATATGCCGAGCGAAGCGAGCGCCGTCGCCACTGCTCGCCCGGTGCCGTACTCGCCGAGGCCGATGACGTAGGCCCTTCGCGCGCTGATGCCAGGCCTGCCCTGAGCGCGGGCGCGCCCGGCGGAACCGTTCGATGCGTTCACCACGGCAGCATCCTCTCGGCGACCACTGCTCCCCAGGCGATGAGGCCGCCGGCGAGCCACATGCGCGACACGATCCGTGGCTCCGGCCAGCCGCTGAGTTCGAGATGGTGATGCAGCGGGCTCATGCGCAGGATGCGCTTGCCCGTCAGGCGGAAGCTCGCGACCTGCGCGATCACCGAAACCGCCTCGACGTAGAACACGACGCCGATAATCAGCAGCAGCAGTTCAGCCTTCAGCACCACCGCCGCGCCGGCCAGTGCCGCGCCCAGCGCCAGCGAGCCGGTATCGCCCATGAAGACGCGAGCGGGATAGGCGTTGTACCACAAGAACCCGAGGCACGCGCCGGCGAGCGCGAAGCACATCGCGCTGAGCGCGGGCTCCCCTCTGAACGTGGCGATGGCGCCGACGGAGATGCCTGCCGCCGCTGCGAGCCCGGCGGCGAGGCCGTCCAGTCCGTCGGTGAGGTTGACGCTGTTGGAGGTGAACACGATGAAGACCGCCGCCACCGGGTAGTACCACCAGCCGAGCGTCAGCAGCCGACCCGTGAACGGAACCAGCACCACCAGGTTCACGATACCCGATGCCGACAGGAGATACAGAAAGCCCGCGGCGAGAGCGAATTGCAGAAGCAGTTTCTCCCGCGCCCGCAAGCCCAGGGAGCGCTTGCGCTTGATGATGGAGCGATCGTCCAGGAATCCGACCACAGCGAAGCCTACGGCGAGCGCAGTGACCAACAGCACCGCTCCCCCGAGATGGCCGAGCAGCGCGCCGCCCGCCGCCGCGGCTGCGATGAGTGCGATGATGATGACGAGCCCCCCCATGGTCGGCGTGCCCTCTTTGCTGAGATGCGACTGCGGCCCGTCATCCCGTACCTGCTGGCCGCAGCCCCACTTGCGCAGCAGGAATATGGCGGGTCTGCCGAGGACGACCGCTATCGCGAAGGCGACTATCAGCGCCACTGCGTCAGCCACTCAGCAGCCTCCCCGTAATTTGCTCGAACGCCATCGCGCGCGACGCCTTGACGAGGACGACATCTCCCGGCCGCATCGCATCCAGCGCCCACGCCGCGGCCTGCTCGTTGCTCTCGGTCCAGCGCACGTTCTCGGGCGCCATGCTGCTGCGCGCCCCCTCCGCAATCCACCGCCCGAGGTCACCCACTGCAATCAGCAAATCCAACCCCGTGCGGCCCGCCTGTTCGCCAACCGCCCGATGGAGCTCCGGGGCCGACGGCCCCAGTTCCAGCATATCGCCCAAAACCGCGACTTTGCGCTCGGTCGCCATATCGCCCAGCAGTTCGAGCGCGGCCTCGACCGACGCGGGGCTCGCGTTGTAGCAGTCATCGATGATGCGAAATCCCGCCCGGCTTTGCACCACCTGCGCGCGCGCGCGCGACGCCGTAAACGCGCCCAGCCCGGCGACTACGTCCTCGAGGTCGGCACGCGCGTGTGTCGCCGCTGCGGCTGCCGCCAGGGCGTTGAGCACTTGATGCTGCCCGGGCGTGCCGAGGCGAACCTCCCTCTCGCCGCCGCGGCAGACCAGCTGAAAGCGTATCCCCTCTCGCTCGCGAGTCACGGCGAGCGCGCGGAAGTCCGCCGCCTCGCCGAGGCCGAATGTCACCACCGGCCCGCGCGCGCGCCGCGCCAGGCGCTCGAAAAACGCGTCATCCCGATTGAGAACCGAAGTGCCTTCGCCGACCGCCTCGACCAGCTCGCCCTTGGCGTCAGCGATGGCTTCGGGGCTGCCAAGCCGCTCGAGGTGACTCAGTCCGATGTTGGTCACCACGGCCACGGTCGGCTGCGCGAGACCCGCAAGGTATGCGATCTCCCCGGGGCCGCGCATTGCCATCTCAATCACCGCCGTGTCGTACTCCGGCGCGAGGGCCAGCACAGCGAGTGGCACGCCGATCTCGTTGTTGTAGTTCTCCGGCGTGGTGGCGACCGGGCCGCGGCGCGCGAGGATGGTGGCGATCATGTCCTTGGTCGTCGTCTTGCCCGTGCTGCCCGTGACGCCGACGACGGGTATCTGGAACCGCGCGCGGTGAAGTCGCGCCAAATCCCCGAGTGCCTTGAGCGTATCCTCCACCACGATCACGAAGGCGTCGGATTCGGGTTGGCGCTGCAGGCCCTCGGGCGAGCGCGACACGACGGCACCGACGGCGCCGGCGCGCAGGGCGATATCCACGAAGTCGTGCCCGTCGAACCGCTCGCCGCGCAGGGCGAGGAAGCATTGCCCGGCGGCGACCGCGCGCGAATCAGTGGTGACGCCGGAGCACGTCGCGCCCTCGCGGCCGGCCGCGAGGCGTCCGCTCGTCGCGGACAGTATCTCTGCTGCGGTGAAGTCCGCCATGATCAGTGCGTGCGCGTTAGCTCGGGGCTGGAGTTCCAGCATGGCTGGCCCTGCCGCACCGAGACCTTTCATGGTTGCCGCGGTTCAGCTTGAGCATCCGGCCGCATCTCACCGCGTTCGGCAACGAGCTCGCCGACCACCTCGCGATCGTCGAAGTGGATCGTACGGTCGGCGAAGATCTGGTACGTCTCGTGGCCTTTGCCCGCGATGAGAACCAGGTCGTCCGCGCGCGCCTCGTCGAGCGCCATGCGGATGGCCTCGCGGCGGTCCGGCTGGGCGCGGCAGCGCCGCCTACTCGCCCACGGCACGCCCGACATGATCTGCTGGATAATGCGCTCGGGCGACTCGCTGCGCGGGTTGTCGGAAGTTACGAACACCAGGTCGGCGAGGCGGGCTGCGGTCTCGCCCATGAGCGGGCGCTTGCCCGGATCGCGATCCCCGCCGGCGCCGAACACGACGAGCAGCCGCCCGGATACCAGCCGCCGCGCGTCGCGCAGGGCCTTCTCCAGGCCGTCGGGGGTGTGCGAATAGTCCACGACCACCGCGCAGTCCTGTCCTGCTTCGACCCGCTCGAAGCGGCCGCGAATGGGCGGCACCGATTCCAGCGCCGCGACCGCGCGCTCGAGATCGACGCCGACCCCGAGCGCCACCGCCAGCGCCGCCAGCGCGTTGTACACGTTGAACGACCCCACGAGCTTGAGGTTTACCGGCAGCATGCCCTGGGGCGCTTCGACGCGGAAGGAGGTGCCGTCGGCGCGGAGCGCGACGTCCCGCGCCATGACGTCGCCGCGCCCCTCGATGCCGTAGGTCACCGTGAGCCCGACCGCACGCTCGGCGAGCGCGCGGCCCGAGGCGTCGTCCGCGTTGATGACGTTGATGCGCAGCCGATCGCCCGGGGAGAATAAGGGGTCGTAGAACAGCCTCGCCTTGGCCTCGAAGTAGTCGCGTGGATCGGCATGAAAGTCGAGATGATCGCGAGTGAGGTTGGTGAAGACCGCGAACGAGAAAGCGCAGTGATCCGCGCGCCGCAGCGCGAGGGCGTGCGAGGACACCTCCATCGCCGCGTGCGTCACACCCGCAGTCACCATGCCGTGGAGCAGGGACTGCAAATCCGGCGCCTCGGGTGTGGTGTGAATCGCCGGCAGCAGGGCATCGCCGACGTGGTAGCCCAGGGTGCCGATGACGCCGGTCGCGTAGCCCGCCTGGCGCAGGATCGCCTCGGTGAGATAGCTCGTCGTGGTCTTGCCGTTGGTGCCGGTGATCCCGATCAGGCACAACTGCCGCGAGGGGCTGTCGTAGAACGCACTCGATACTGCGGCGAGCGCGGCGCGGACGTTCTCCACCTCGACCACGGTTGCGGTGCCGAAGTCCTGCCCCTCCGGGATGCGCTTGGACTGGGCAAGAATGGCCGCGGCGCCGCGCGCCAGCGCTTCGCTGATGTAGAGGTGGCCGTCGGTGTGCTGCCCAGGCACGCAGGCGAACAGATCTCCCGCCGCGACCTTGCGCGAGTCGTACGCGACGCCGGTTACCGGCACGTCGGCGGCGCCGGTGAGGCGCAGGTAGTTGACCTCCGTCAGCAGTTCGAACAGGTTCCTCATCAGCGAGCGTCCCTGCCGCGCCCGGCAGACCCAGTAACGTGTGTGAGGGGCCTCGCCGCCAGGGGAATACCTGACCACGCGGCTCGCCCCGCAACACCGCGCTTGCGCCAGAGAGTCCAACCGCCGCCGACGGCAGCCCGACGAGCCGGGCGGCAGTCCGGGCTCCCCTTACAGATTATAACCGGAATGTGTGCCTCCACCTCACGGCGGAGGTCGTTATCGCAGCACGTCGGGCGCTTGCACCAGCAAACGCGGGGGCATCCCAAGGTAAGACAATCCGCGCCGCGCGATATCGCAGAAGACCGGCGCCGCGACGACGCTCCCGTAGTGGCTCCCCCTGGGCTCATCCATGATGACCAGTATCGCCACGCGCGGCTCCTCCGCGGGGGCGAAACCGACGAACGAACCGATGTACTTACCCGAGGCGTATCCCGCCTCCGCCGTCGGCTTCTGCGCCGTGCCCGTCTTCCCGGCAACCGTGAAGCCATTGAGCCGGGCCGCCTGCCCCGTCCCCTCGGTGACGACGTCGCCCAGTATGTCCGCCATCGTGCGAGCCGTGTCCGGCCGGAGCGCGCGACGGCCCTCGTACGCGAGTTCAACCGGTTGCTTGCCCGGCTGCCCGATGCGATCAACGATGTGCACGGGAGGGAGTATGCCGTCGCCAGCGATCGCCGTGTAGGCCGCGAGCAGCTGCGGTGGAGTGACCGTTATGCCCTGTCCGAAGGCGAGGTTGGCGAGGCGGATGTCGCGCCAGGTGTCGGGGCGCGGCACCGACCCCATCGCCTCGCAGGGCAGGCCGATTCCGGTGCGCTGCGTGAAGCCGAGCGCCCGCAGAGTCTTGTAGAACTTGTCGGCGCCGACTGACAGCGCGAGCGTGGCGGCGCCGATATTACACGATTTCACGATGACGCCGCGCAAATCGAGGGCGCCGTGGGCGCGCGTGCCGTGGTGCAGGGCGCAATGAATGGTGCGCCGCCCGATGGCCTTCGACCCCGTGCAGTTGATCACCGGGGAATCGGCCGTCAGTCCCCCGTCTTGCAGCGCGGCGCACGCCGCGACGAGCTTGAATGTCGAGCCCGGCTCGTAGACGCACGTGACCGCGGGATTGCGCCACGCCTCGGACGGGAACTCGCGATAGCGGTTGGGGTCCATCGAGGGGTAGTTGGCAAGCGCAAGGACTGCCCCGGTCATCGGGTCGAGCACGATCGCCGTGCCGCCGGAGGCATTGCAGCTTTCCACCCCCTCGCGCAGCGCGCCCTCCGCCATCTCCTGGATGCGGACGTCAATCGTCAGGTAGACGTCCCGCCCTGCCTGCGGGGCGACTTGTTCCAGGCGGCCCCCCGGTATGATCCGCCGCCGGCTGCTGCCGTCCACTTCCGCTACCACATAGCCGTCGAGACCGGCGAGGGCGCGGTCGTAGGCGAGTTCAATGCCGGCGCCGCCGATATGGTCGTCGCGCACCAGCCCGAGCGTCTGGCCCGCGAGTTCGCCGTAGGGATACAGGCGCTTCTTCTCGGCGATGAAGCCGATCCCGCGCAGGCCCGGGATCTTCTTCCCGTCCGGACCCTCTCTTGCCCTGCACAACTCGCGGACTTGCGCAACCACGCGGTCGTCCGCGCGGCGGGACAGCCACACGAAGCGCCCCGGCTCGGCGAGTAGGGCGTCGATCTCCGACTCCGGCTGGCCGAGCACCGGGGCAAGCCTGGCGGCTGCCGCCCGCCGCGCCTTGCGCCGGGACTCCGGGGAGGGCCGCTCACTGGGGTCTATCTCCTCCGGATCCGCGAAGATCGAGTAGCAGATGCGGCTGAAGGCGAGCGGCACGCCAGTGCGGTCGTAGATCGTGCCGCGCGTGCCGAGGAGGCCGGCCTTGACCGTCTGTAGTCGCTTGGCCTCGCGGGCTAAAGCAGGGTGCAGCAGTACCTGGATAACGAACAGCCTGCCGCCGAGCGCGACGAGCAGCAGCGCGAACGCGACACACCAGCATTGAATGCATCGGCGCGTGCTGGCTGGAATGTCTGATCGCATGTTGATTCCCACTGACGGCGACAGCGCTATCGCCGCTTATCCGCGCGCACCGCGATCGGGCTGTCGCCTCTCATGTCCATTGACGACGAAAGCGCCGTCGCCGAGTTTCGCCGCCCGCGACAGCGCTGTGCTATGTAATTGCCAGTGACAGCAAAAGCGCGCCGCCTCACACTGCGCGCTTCCTGATGGCGTCTGCTCCGGGATTGCCTCAGGCGTCGTCCTATGGGCGAGCCATCTGCTGGCCTCCGGCGGCACCCTCCGCCGCCCCGCGCAAGCCGGTCGTGATGACACTGCTCACCTGCTGCGCCAGGGCTTGGTCGCGCAGCACGGCATAGGGATGAGCGTCCCGCCGCGCGTCCGCGGCCGTAACGCCGCTCGCCGGCGGCAGAACGATGTAATCTACTTCACTGGCGGGATCTGCGAGCGCCATGCCCCACTGCTGGGCGACGCTGACGACGCGCTCTTGCGCACGAGCCTGCTCGACGTCGAAACGAAGCTGCGTGTTGGCGGCTTCGAACGACCGAGCTTCCGCGACCAGCGCCTGGCGCCGGTATTCGAGTTGCGCGACGCGCGCGTAGGAGCTGACGTAGACGAGGCCGGCGATAATAAAGGAGGCGGTGAGCGCAAGGGCTGCGATTACTGGTCTGTGCGTTGCTGCAATCGGACGTCGGCGCTTGGGTCGCTCGCTGGGGGCGAATTTGAAGTCCTGGTCCAATCGCTGCTGCAAGTTTTGCTGTGACATTGCGCTCACCGCCATGGCAGATTCCGACGGAGGCTGCGGAAATCTGCCTATGAGGCAGTATGTATTAACCTAGTGGCCCTGCGTTATCCCTCGGGTATCCTCTCTGCGGCGCGCAGCTTGGCGCTGCGCGCCCGCGGGTTGGATTGGATCTCCGCTGTGCTGGGCATCACCGGCTTGCGCGTCAGTATGCGCACCAGCGGACGCCCCTCGCAGCGGCAAGTGGGGAGGAACGGTGGGCAGCGACAGGCGCGCGCATCGTCGCGAAAGGCGTTCTTCGTCACCCGGTCCTCAAGGCTGTGATAGGAGAGCACTACGATCCTCCCGCCGCCGGTCGTGCGACGAATGGCTTCGGGCAGTGATTGGCGAAGCGCCGCTAGCTCATCGTTGGCCGCGATCCTCAGGGCCATCATGCTCTTGGTGGCCGGGTGAATCCGGCTGCTGCGCGCGCGGGATGGTATTGCTGCTGCGACTACTTCTGCGAATTGAGCGGCCGTTCGGATCGCTGCTCTCTCGCGCTCCCGCACGATGGCTCGCGCTATGCGTCTCGCCCACCGTTCCTCGCCGAACTCCCAGAGCAAGCGGGCCAGGTCCTGCTCTGGAAGTTCGGCCACCAACTCGGCCGCCGGCTTCCCGACCCGGGGATCCCGGCGCATGTCCAGGGGCGCGTCGGAGCGGAAGCTGAACCCGCGCCCCTCGTCTGCGCGAAGCTGTTCGGCAGAGAGTCCCAGGTCGTACACCATCCCGTCGGCGACCGGTCGGTCCAACTTGTCAAGGATCGTACTGATATCTCTGAAATCGCCCTGAACCAGGATCGCGGGCTTCCCTGATAGCCTCGCCCTGGCTCGCTCTATCGCATCGGCATCGGCGTCAATGCCGATCAACTCGCCATCAGGCCCGATTTCCTCGCATATCGCCTGCGCATGCCCCCCGCTGCCGACGGTGCAGTCCACCACCCGCATCCCCGGCCGTATCGCCAGGTACTCCAGCACCTCGGCCACCATCACGGGGCGGTGAGCCTGCTCTTCCATTTTTCTCACAGGATTCGGCCTGCGCCCGCCGAATCACGACACCACACCTACAGGCGCTTGCTGCGGGCCTTCTCGCGCAGCGCCTCCGGGTTGAGCTCCTTCTCCTCGAAGAGGCGGCGTTCGTCCGGGTTCCATATCTCAATGCGATCAAAGCCGCCGCACAGCATGACTTCATCGCTGATGGACGCGCGCGCCCGCAGCTTGGGCGGAATGAACACTCGGCCTTGCCGATCAATCTTCGTCTCGACGCCCGAACCAAACAGGCGTTGGAGGGCCATTCCCTTCTCGTCGTCGTACGTCACCTTGGACAGCGTCTCCTGGATCCCGTCCCACCGCCACTTGGGCAGAATGAACAGGCAGTTCCCGTTTAACCCGGGGCAGAGGAAGAGTCCCTCGGCGAGCTGGGGGCGCCATGCGGCAGGCACAGTAACGCGCCCCTTGTCGTCGAGTTGGTGTTCGTATTCCCCCCAGAGATTGGAGGTCAACTTCTACGCCCCTTTGCGCCGCATCGAATCAGTGTGATCCTGCACTTTATACCACTATGATCCACAGCGCGCCACAAAGCTATACCACAATACCACTTGACTGTCAATAGCTCCTGCCGCCCTGACCGAAAAAATTTCGGATTTTCCGGGATCTTTCTGCATTTGCACCACTTCCAACCACCATCTGCCGCAGTGCCACCCTCGCCGGGGGACGGCGCCGCTCCCGTGCTACGCGCTGCCAGCAGATGTGTGCAGAGACATCCCGCTGATCGGAGTTGCATGCGATGAGCACCCCACCGGACAGCAACACCGCCCGGCTTGCCGAGCTGCTGCGCCGACGGCACAGCGTTCGACGCTTCGAGGATCGCCCGGTGCCGCAGGATGTGATACGCCGCGCGCTCGATATGGCGCGGTGGGCGCCGTCCAGCGCCAACCGGCAGCCATGGCATTTCGTGATCATCACGGATGAAGGGACTCGCAGTGAGCTGGCTGCCTCCGCACGCGCCGCACTCTTCGACATCAACGCCCACCTGCGTGAGGCGCCTGCGGTCATCGCCGCATGCTCCGACCCGCGCGTGACGAAATGGTACCTCTACGACGTCAGCGCTGCCATCATGTGCCTGCTGCTCGCCCTCGACTCCCTCGGCCTGGGGGCGTGCTGGGTGGGGCTGTTCGATGAGGAACGCGTCAAAGAGCTGCTCGGCATCCCCGAGCCCGTGCACGTCGCCGCGCTCATTCCGATCGGCTATCCGGCGGAGCAGCCGCCGCCGTCGCCGCGGCTGGAGGTGGACGAGATCGCGTTCTGGCAGCGCTGGGGCGAGCGCGATCCGGCCGGGCATCCCGTCCCCCTGACGCGCTTCGGCCGCCGCGGCGTGCCATCCGTGGTGTGGAAGGCAATACGGAATCTCGTGTCAAGGATCCCTCGGCGGCACCGTTGAGGCGGGCAACTAGAGTCGGCAGCAGCTCAGCCGAACGGGAACATTCGACATCTCGCACGCACCTAATCCCAGCAAACGCCGAGCGGCGATCCGGCAGTCACAGGCTCGCCGCGCGAAAGGACGGACTCAACCATGCGCATCAGCACTGTGTGTATCGTCGTCCTGGTTATGTCGTGCTCCGCCGCTGTCGCGCTGGCCGCTCCTGCACAGTCGGCTGGCGCGGCGACATCGCAGGCCGAGCCGGCGCCCGAGAGTTGGGCGGGCGCGCTGAGCGATCTCGGCGACAGCGCTCAGGTCAACGGCTCTCACCTCGACGTCAGGCTGTACTTGAACATCCCGGAGTTGTTTGAGGTGCTTGCGAAGCTTGGCGTGATCCCCGCGGAGATGGCCGAGCAGGCGCTGGCTGCGAGCGAGGCCGAGACCGCCGACAGTGACGGAGAGCCGTCGTACGTGCGAGTCGAGGTCCACGTGCGTCTCGCCGAGATCGCGCCGTTGGTGGCGGCTCTGGCGCAGGCACGTCCAGTGCCGGTGCCGGAGGCGGGCGAGCCGGCGGCGGAGAAGGCTGCCGAAGGGCCGTCGACAGCCGAGGACGAGCCGAGCGCGGAGCAGTAGTAGCGCGTCCGGCGGTACCGGCGTCCCTCGGTCGGGCCCCGTAACCAAGCGGGGGCTGGACTGGCGCCGCTTGCCGGAGAGACTGCGGCGATCAGTGGTGTGGTCGCAGGGCCTGCGCGCCTAGCGTTGCCGAGCAACCTGGGT
The DNA here is from genome assembly GCA_020354555.1 of Armatimonadota bacterium. NCBI lineage: Bacteria > Bacillati > Armatimonadota > Armatimonadota bacterium. The sequence continues at coordinate 1,752,150 of CP070648.1, forward strand.
GGCCCAGCGGAACACATCGCGGACTACCTGCCTGCGATCCTCCATCACTCCTCGCAGGGATGCGCGTTGGTTCTCCTGCGCGTTCCAGGCCTCGACGATGGCTGACGTAAGCGCCGCTTCGTCGAGGCGGGACGCGCTCGCGGCAACGTCGAGAGCGAGGTCCGCCATGAAGGCGTCAACCTTGGGGTCGTAGCTCACGGCCACCGGCGGCGCGCCGCCCGCCGCGGCGAAGATCAGCGCGTGGAGCCGCATCCCGACGACCGCCCGCGCGCGGCCGAGCATCCCGGCCAGCACGGGTGGCGGCACTTCGGCTGCGACAACCTGTCCGCCCAACGCTTCGGCGAGAGCGCCGCAGGGCTCGACGTCGCGCGGCCGCTGCATGGGGAAGAGCACGGCCCGGCCGTTCGGCTGGACACGGGCCATGGCGTCTTTGACGGCGGACGCGAGTCGTGACAAGAGGTTTCGCGTCATGCCGCGTATCCGCCACGTGCGGGGCGCGACAGCGAGCACGGGTTCGCCCTCGCCCACGCCGACATCACGATACGCCGCAGCGACGCGCTCGGGGGGACAAGGGTCCATCGCGAGTGACAGGTCCGCCGCGATGCGCACGGTGGGCGCGGTGACCCGCATCCTCGCAAGTTCCCGCGCCGACCGGGAGTCGCGGACCGCAATGCCCTGCACGCGGTTGAGGTAGCGGCGGACGAGCGCGCGCAGCCAGCGCCGCCGCAGCGGACCGATCCCCTGCCCGAGCACCATGACCGGCACCCGCGCCTTGAGCGCCTGCTCGACGATTGCGAGGTAATACAGGCATGAGCGGGCGCTGGTGGTATCCTGGAACAAATTGCCGCCGCCGCTAATGAGCAGATTCGCTTGGTCGAGCTGTCGGCGCAGCGCGCGCGCGTCGAAGCTGCCGATGCTCTCGACCCCGTGGCTGTTGGCGGTGACGGCGGGGCTCCGCGACAAAACGGTCAGATGCACGTCGCCGGCCGCTTCCCGCATTCCCGCGACTATGCCGGCCAGCAGCGCCTCATCCCCGGCGTTGCCGGACCCGTAGTAGCCGGATACAATGGCCCGCACGGATGGCTCCCCAGGTCGGTGTTGGGTACGAGCGCCGGCTGCGCGTGATGCGCCGGGGACGGGGCCGGCGGATCAGGAACGCCCCTCCACGGTCAACTTGACCCGGAGCGGGCCGGCACTCCAAATGTCGCTCGCGGCGTGGGCGATCACCTCCACGCTGCCCTTGCGGCTCTGTACCTGGCGAATGACGTCAAGCAGATCGGGATACGGGATCTCCCCCACGACCTCCTCGGGCCCGGGAAAGAGCGCTTCTCTGCCTTGCCCCAGGCGCGCCGCCGCTCGCGGCATGACCCCCGCCTCACGCCCACGGCTCGACACCTTGACGCGCAGGAACGTGACGAGTTGGAACATCAGGGTCGCTTGATCGCGGGAGCTGTCAATCGTGGTGCGCGCGAGTTCCTCGCCGGCGTGGAATACGAGTTCGTTGCGGAACAGCCTGAAGTGAACCACGACGGTCTCGCCCCGCACCACGTTGCCCGCCGACGCGGCGCGGACGATCACGCTGCCCTCTGTGTCGCTGATCGCCTCCGCAAGGGCATCCAGCACCTGCCCCTCGGTGTAGAGAATCGGCTGCTGCGTCGCCTCATCCCACACCAGCTGCGACATGTCGATGCCCCGACCGTTGTCTCGCGCGCCGGCCCCCCCGCTGACGGCCGCTCGGTTGACGAGACCGACGAAGTCATCGAGGTCGGAACGCACTTCGCTGATCGGTCGTCCGCCGGGAACGACCGCGGTCACGATCTCCTCATCGGCGCCGAAGATGACCGGCTGGGTCCGGATCACCTGGAACGCCTGTCGCGCCTGTTGTGACAGGCTCCGAATGTCCGCCTCAAGCTGCTCGCGCTCGCCGGTCAACTTGATGATCATCTGCGCGTTGTCGCGCAGTTCGGCATACGCGGCGTCCAGTTCGCGGTTGGCGTTCGCCAGTTCGGCCGCGACCTGCGACAACTCCTGGGTCTTGGTGCCCAACTCCTGTTGGGTGGTGGCGAGTGCGCCGCGCGTCGCCTCGAGTTCCCGGCGCTGGTCCGCCAGTTCGCGGCGCTCCCTCTCGAGTTCCGCGGACACCTCCCGCAGCCGCGCGGCCGTTATCTCGAGATTCTCCCTCTGCGTCGCCAGCTCCGCCGATACGACGCGCAGCCGCTCCCGAGCCGCCGCCAGCTGCTGCCTCTGCTCACCCAGGCGCTTGGTCTGCTGTGTCAGCGCGGACAGCACCGCGGTCAGTCGCTCCTTCGCCGCATCGAGGTCGCGCTGTGCCCGCGCCGCGCGCCGCCGGCTGCTCTCAGCGCGCGTTTCCAACTCCCGCGCGGCACTCTCGAGTCGCCCGATCTCGCGCCGCATCTCCGCCACTCGCAGCAACGCATCCCGCACGTTTTGCGACACCAGCATCGCGGAAGTGAGCGTGAACGCCGCGATCAGCATCCCCGCCAGCACCGATATCGCGATCGCCGTGCGCCGCGGCCGCAGTCCGAACAACGTCAGCCGGCGGCGACCCATGCGGCGCCCGATGACATCGCCGACATAGGCGATGATGCCGCTGGCTACGATCAGCGCCGCGATGAGAAATACGCCGTAGCCGCCCATTGGCGCCTGCTCTCCACAGACGACGCGACTCACCGGCCGCGTCATCTTCCGGGTCATTATAGGCGGGGGTGCTACGGCCGTCAAGGAATCCGCTGCGGCCCCGTGCCGGTGCCGCAGCATCGCGCTGATGCAGCGATGCACGGTCGTGGCATGAACCAACGGAGACGCGGGCGCGTCTAAATGGCCGGAACCCGAGAGGCGGAGAGGGCGACGGCTTGTGTAGGCACCGTCCCATTGGCTAGAAGGACATGACGTACGGGTTGCGGTAAACTACCACGCTAGGGTTTGCACACCCGACGTATTCAGGAGGTGACGATGAAGAAGCGCAGAGCGAGGATGATTGCTGCGCTCTCGGTGCTCTTGCTCGCGAGCGCCGCGGCCTGCTGGCCCGCCGTGACGGCCACCGCGCGCACTCGCACGTGGGGCGATCGAGAGGAAGGCGAGGTGGTCATCAACGACGCGGTGGTGATGCGCATTCGCAGCGCCGCCGGGGGATACAGCGCAACTCAGCGCGCCGAGGCGGTTGCGGCGCGGCTCAGCAAGGCGCTCCAGGCCGGCCTGGCTTGGCAAGATCTGCGCGTCGGCGAGATGAATCGCGAGCAGGCGGTGATGACGAGCGGCGGCGATCTGATAGTTACCGCCGACCGCTTCCATGCCCAGGTCAACGGTACCACGCCGACGCTCCTGGCGCAGGCGTGGTATAGCAACATGGTGCAAGCGCTGGGCGGGGAGGTTCCGAGCGAGCCCCCGACGGCAACCGCGCCGGGGACGGCGGCGATATCCCCGGTGACGGCCCCGGGGCCACCGGAGGTCAACTGGGAGTGGCAGGAGGACAAGATCGTGCCCGTCTTCAGCATCGGCACCCCGGGGGTCTCGATCGGGGCGGCGCGAGTATCCGGTCCGAAGGTTGAGGTCGGCAAGGTCAAGGCAGTCGCGCAGGTCGAGGCCGAGTTTCGGCGCGCGGTGCGCGCGCGCATCTACATCCCGGTCTCGAGCATCAGCACCAAGCCGGACCGCGTGCAGGGCGTCAGCGTGAGCGCCCTCATTGATTACAACCTCCCGCTGTAGGGTGACGCGAGGGCACAACATGAAAACACTAGGCAAGCTTGACCGACGCTTTATGGCCGTCACCATCGCGCTCGTTCTGGTGGCGATGGTGAGCGGGACGGCGGTTGCCGTTGACGTCGGCGATCTGCTCAAGATCTTCGGCATCGGCTACGTCGTGAAGCAATTCTCCGGTCAGATCGACTCGTTCATCAACAAGGCGCTCGGCGAGCGCGGCGCCGAGGCCCGCGGCGCGACCAAGGTCGTGCCGATACTGTCCGTGGGCGCCGGCGGGTTCATCGGGGCCGCCCAGGTGGTTGGAGTGCCGAGCAAAGTGCGGACCGTGAAGGCCGTGGCACAGGTTGAGGCGAAGTTTCGCGACCGCTTTCGCATGCGCGTCCTCATCCCCGTGAGCACGGAGACGGTCAGCGGCGCTCCCAAGGGCGTCTCGGGTGTCGGAGTATCCGCAGTCCTGGATTTTGAAATCTGAGTCAACTTGAGCCTGAGACATGATCCTGCCTGAGCCACGCCTCGAGCTTGAGGGGGAGGCAACGGTCGATAACGCCCGCAGCTTGGCCAACCCGGAGACAGCGGTCGCCATCTTCCGCACCGCCTTCGTCGCGCTCACGGTGGTCACCCTGTTCCGGAGCAGCCGGGTCTTGGGCTCCTTCACGCCTCTGCATCTCGTTGCCATCCTGGCCGCGACCTACAATGTGGCCTTGCTCATCATGTATTGGCGGGGGCTCTACTTCCCCGGACACCGGCACTTCATCCTCAGCCTCGATATCGTGTTCATCACGCTGTGGGTGGCATTGAGCCGCGTCTTGGGCCTCGGCCCCGGGTTCTTCCCGCTGTACTACGCCCTCGTATTCATCGCCGCGCTGTGGTTCGGGATCGTCGGGGCGGCGCTGACCGCGCTGGTCTCGGGCGCGCTGTATATCGGCATCCTCGCAGGGGTCGGCCCGTACACCACAGCAGACATTGCGGAGACGTTACGCCAGCACGTGCTCGTCCTGTTCTTGGTCGTCATTCTCATCGGCTACATCGCGCAGGCGCAGCAGCGCGAGCGTGCGGCCTCGGAACGGACACGCACCGCGCTCGCCCGCTATCAGCAGCACCGGCGCCTGATGCAGGACTTCTATGACTTGATCAACCCCCAGCAACTCTCTCCACCCCCGGGCCTCGACGTCGGCGTGGGCTTCCGTGCGGCGGTGCGCATGGGCGCGGGCGACTACTACGACCTGCTCCGTTTGGAGGGCGGCCGATACGGGCTGTGCGTGGCCGATGTGGCCGGCAAGTACGGTGCCGAGGTGCTGCGCGTGCCCGTGGTCAAGTACGCCCTGAAGGTGGCCGCAGCGGTCGAGCACCGGCCGTCGCGGGTCTTGGAACGTGTCAACGAACTCGTCTTCGACGAGCTGCAGCCCGACCGCTTCGTAACGATGTTCTACGCTCAGGTGGATCCCTTGGCCGCCGAAGTAACGTACGTCAACGCCGGCCACGACCCGCCCCTGCTCATACGCAGCGACAACACCGTGGAAACCCTGGAGGCGGGCGGCCTCGTCCTCGGCGTGCTGCGCGACGCCCGCTACGAGGAGGAAGTGGTGCGCCTGGCGGCAGGCGATGCGCTGGTGCTCTACACCGACGGCGCCGTGGAGGCCACCAACGCTGCGGGCGCGGAGTTCGGCGCCGAGCAACTGCAGGACACCGCCCGCGCCGTGCTCGTCGGCGCAGGCTCGGCGAAAGACGCCGCGCTCGGGATGCTTGCCGCCATAGAGAACTTCGCGCGAGGCGGCGCGCGCCGCGACGACGTGACCATTATGGTGATCCGCCTGGCGCCGCGCCCGGCGGCGGTAAGAGCGGCCGCCGCAGACGACGACGACATCGGAGCCCAGGCCGCAGAGCAGGCGTGACGCGCCCCTCCGCGGGACGCGACGCCGGACCTCGCGGCGGCGGGTGACTATATCGGCTGATGTGTGGTATGATAGCTTCGCTGCCGCCTGGTCGGGAAGGAGAACCCGACGGGGTGGGTGAATGAACAGGCGATACGGACGAAGAAGTGGAAAACGCCAAGCCGGCCATGTGCCGGCGTCTTTTGTTGGCTGGAGGTGAGAGGCGTGCCGCAGAGCGAAGCCTCGGCATCGGACACTGAACCGCCGGACGTGTCCCGCGAGGCCGAGGTCGATGTTGCACACGGGGAAGCGCTGGCCTCCCTCGGTTACGTAAACTGCATCCAGTACTGCCTCGAACAGCGCGGTGACCCTCGCCCCAAGGCGCTGCTCATGGGCGTTTCCGGGGAGGGTTTTCGCCTGTGCTTCGATCGCAACGATCCCGAGCGCGGGCTTGACGTCGTCTTCCACAACCCCTTGCGTGCGGTGTGCGCGGCGCTCGGCTACGACTGCGAGGTCGTGTACAACCGCGACCTGAAGGAAGCCGGCGGCGCGCTGCTCAAGGGCCTCGCAACCCGGGGATGCGCGATCCTGCGCGCGCGGCCCGATTGGGTCGTCGTCCAGCGACACCCGTCCGAGCCTGATTCCCTTCTCGCGCGACTCCCCGACGGACAACTGGAGACGTGGTCGCGGTCGCAATTGGAGCAGGTCTGGGTGAAAGAACCCGGGCTGCTGGAGTTGGGTCTGCCGGGATACTACCACTTCGTTCTCGGCGACAAGGAACGCAAGCCGGACGAGCGCGAGGCGGCCATGGCATCGCTCCGCCGCGCGGTGCGGATGCTGATGCGCAAGTCTCGCATAGACGGCTGCGCCGCGGGGCTGGCGGCCTATAGCGAGCTGCTTGACTCGCTCCTGCACAAGCAGCGCACCGAGCTTCAGCAGGCTCGCATCCTGCGCAAGTACGCCGCGTGGAATGCCCGCCCGCTTCCGTACATCAGGGACTCGCGCCGCGCCGCCGCCCAGTACCTGCGGATGATTCATCCTCACTTCGACGAGGAAACCACGGAGCATCTGGACAAGGCGGCCGACAGCTACAGCCTGGCGGCGCGAGTGCTCGCCGAGGTGCCTGCAGTCAGCGATACCCTGTCCCCTGACCACGGCGACGGCAAGCTGCCGCGCGCCGACCGCAAGGCCGTTCGCGGCTTCGCGTATCTGCGGCGCAAGGCGGCGCGCAGGGTGCGCCGTGCCCGGCAGGCCGAGGAAGAGGCCCTGCTGGAGATACGCCGCGCACTGGAAGCCGCGGAGCGGAAGGATAACGAGTAGCCTCGCGGAAGAGCCCGGCGGCGGGGCTGACGGCCATGCGAAAATTCCTGCGACTTCTGCGGTACGCGCGCCCGTACGTGGTGCGCATGGGGCTCGGGGTGTTGTGCGTCGCCGTGGTGGCGCTCACCCACGTCGCGATGCCGCTCATCACCAGGTTCGTATTCGACGACATCGTGGGCGGCGGCGGGCGTCCGGCTACGGTGCGCCTGGGGGCGGCGAGTCTGACCCTGGATCCCCTGGCCATGCTCAACCTGGTGCTCGTCGCCATCCTGACCCTTTACGCCATCCAGGGCGCGGTGTCGTTCGTCCGCACCTACCTCATGAGTTGGGTCGGCCAGCGCGTGCTCTTCGACATCCGCAACCACCTGTTCCAGCGCTTGCAGGAACTGCCCATGCAGTTCTACCAGCGCCGCGGCACCGGCCACCTCATGGCCCGCATCACCGGCGACGTGGACACCATGGGCGGCATGATCACCTCGAGTTCGATCGACCTGTTCACCAACACGCTCACCATCGGTGTCATCGTCGCCATTTTGCTCAAATGGCACTGGAAACTGGCGCTCATCTCGTTCATGGTGCTGCCCCTGTTCGCCCTCAACTACCACCTGTTCATCCGCTACATCCGCGTCATCTGGGTGCGCCTGCGCGACAAGTGGTCCGAACTCTACGGCGAACTGCACGAATCCATTGCCGGCGCCCAGGTCGTCAAGGCCTTCTCCCAGGAACGCTACGAGAAGCGCATGTTCTTTCGCAGCATGCGCGAAACGTATTCCCACAGCGTTGACCTCGCCCGGGCCGGCACCCTCATGGGCGCCATCTCGCAACTGCTCGCCGCCACCGGCACCGCGGTGATCCTCTGGTACGGCGGCAGCGAGGTGGTGCGCGGCCACCTTACGATCGGCCAACTCGTCGGCTTCATGGGCTACCTGGGCATGCTCTATTCGCCGGTGGTCACGCTCAGCACCAGCAACGAGATCATTCAGCGCGGCCTCATCTCCGCCGAGCGCGTCTTCGACATTCTCGACGCGCGCTCCACGGTCAAGGAGGATCCCGACGCCAAGCCGCTGCCGCCGGTCAAGGGGGAGGTCGTCTTCGACCATGTTTCCTTCAGCTACGAGCCGGAGAAGCTTGTTCTTGAGAACATCGCCGTGTCCGTCGAGCCCGGAAAGGTCGTCGCCCTGGTGGGGCCCAGCGGCTCGGGCAAGACGACATTCGCGAACCTCGTCCCGCGCTTCTACGATCCCACCTCCGGCCGCATCCTGATTGACGGACACGATATCCGGCACGTCGCCCTGCTCTCGCTGCGCGGCCAGATCGGCATCGTGTTGCAGGAAACCTTCCTCTTCAGTGGCACCATCAAGGACAACCTGCGCTACGGGCGCATGGAGGCCACGGATGAAGAAGTCGTCGAGGCCGCCATGATGGCCAACGCCCACGACTTCATCGTCAAGGAACTCCCCGAGGGCTATGATACCGAGGTCGGCGAGCGCGGGTTGCGCCTGTCGGGCGGCCAGAAGCAGCGCATCGCCATCGCCCGCGCCATCCTGCGCAATCCGCGCATCCTGATCCTCGACGAGGCCACCTCATCGCTCGATTCCGAGGCCGAGGCGCTCATCCAGGAAGCCCTCGAGCGCCTCATGCGCAACCGCACGACTTTCGTCATCGCACACCGCCTGTCCACGGTCATGAAGGCCGACCTCATCCTCGTTTTGCGCGAGGGCCGCCTCATCGAACGCGGCACCCACGAGGAACTGGTGGCCGCCAACGGCCTCTACGGCCGGCTCTACCGCAAGCAGTTCAAGCTTGACGAGCAGGGAGAATCCGAGGTAGACTCCCTGCTCAGATAGAGTCTCTCTGCGCCGGGCGCAGACGCGGACGTCCGCTCAGCGGCAGCGGCCCGCGTATCACCGACTCGCGAGCAAGACAAGAGCTATGTCCCGCCCTCAAATCGTGTTGGCCATTATCATCGCGGCTGCCGTCGCGGCGGCGGTCTGCGCCGCCGCTGTGCGGTGGCAGGCTGAGATGCCGAACCGTTCGGCCGCGCTCATCCTGGATCTACAAGAAGTGCAGGCGCTCGCCGCCGCGGAGGGCCTCCCGGTGCAAACGGCGATGCTGCGCCTGCGCCGCGCCGGCGCCACGGCGGTTGCGCTGAGCGAGGAACATCTCTCCGACCTCACGGCTCGCGGCCAAGTCAGCGCCTTGTCCATGGATGCGGCCGGCTTCGAGGAGGAGACACCGGGCGAAGGAGTCGTCCTTTCGGCCTACGACACGGCGACCGCGGAGCGGCTGCGCGCCCACTTGTCCGCCAAGTTGCCGCCGCGCGCGCTCAAACCGCCGCCGGGCGCCGCGGAGGCGACGCCGCTGCTCGTGCCGTGCCGCGCGTCAGCGGCGCACCTGGAGATGCTCGGCCTGGGTTGGCCCGAGGAAGCGCCGCTTCTCATCGCCGACGCGGGACTGCGTGTCGTCGCTCGCATCGACAACTACCCCGGCGCTCGCTCGGAAGGCATCACCTTCATGGCGGCTCAGGCCTCCGCGGCGGAGGCGGATCTCGTGGTCTTCTCACGCGATCAAGTGCTGGGTTACCCCGGCTTGATCGGCGACACGGCGGAGGCGCTGCAAGCCGCCGGGCTCCGGTACGGCTCGGTGGAAATGGCAGGACAACTCGGCGACGGGGGCCTGGGCCGGGCTCTCGATGGCGAGCTGGTGCGCGTACACAGCATCACCGAGAACGAGATCTTGGGCATGTCGCCCGCGGTGGCGATCGCCCGTTATGTCCGTGCGGTGAAGGAGCGCGGCATTCGCGCGTGCTACGTGCGCCTCTTCATCATGCCGCACGAGGAGCCGCTTGAATTCAACGAGCGCTACGTCACATCGCTGAAGCGCGAGCTGGCTGACGCAGGCTATGATGTGGGTCGCCCTCAGTTGCCGGAGCCGGTCGCGGTTCCTCGGTGGGGGCTCGTGCTCATGGCCGCCGGGGCGGTGGCGGCCGCGCTGTTCGCGCTTGCCGCGTTGATGCCGCTCGCGCAGTGGCTGGTGTACCTGCTGCTCGTCGTCGGGCTCGGCGCAGGCGCGGCGCTCTTCGTCGTCGCGCCTGACATGGCCCGCGCGGAGAAAGCGCTGCTCGCGGCGTTGGCCTTCCCGACCATCGCGCTCATCGCCGTCGCGCGCGGCGCGCGCACGGCTCGTGCGGCGCCGGATGTCACCGCCGCGGGGCTTGCGGCGCGTGCCGCAGGCTGGCTCGTCGGGGCGTGCGTTGTCTCCGGCGCAGGCGGGCTGGTCGTATCAGGGCTGCTCACCGAGCGGTTATACATGACGCACGTTCTCCAGTTCACCGGCGTCAAGCTGGCGCTTGGGTTGCCCGTGCTCGTCGTCGGGGTGGTATGGACGCTGGGGCTGTTCAGTGACCGCGATGCGGCCGCGTATCAGCATCGCGTGCAGGAAAACTTCCGGCGCGCGTGGAACCGACCAGTCTATGTATGGGAGGCCGTGCTCGCAGCGGTGCTGCTGGCGGCGGTGGCCGTAATGCTGATGCGGTCGGGCAATCAGCCTGCCGTCGAGGTCTCCGGCCTGGAGATGCGGGCGCGCGGCATCCTCGAGCAGATCTTCTTCGCCCGGCCGCGAACTAAGGAGTTCCTCGTTGGGCACCCGGCGCTGATGCTCGCCGTGGGCATGGCACTGCGCGGTCGCACACGGTGGGTGCTGCTGTTCCTGCTGTTGGGAGCGGTGGGACAGACGTCGCTGGTAAACACGTTCTGTCACTTGCATACGCCAGTATTCACGTCGCTTCTGCGTAGTGCCCACGGGTTGTGGTTGGGGCTCGCGATCGGGGCGGTTGCCGTCTGGCTGTGGGACCGACTCCGCGGCACGGATGCCGCGGAAGCGTTGGAAGAACACACTACTGGGAGCTGAGAGATGCAATACTTCTTCGCTCTGGCGCTGGCGACCGGCTTCGGCGTGGCTCTGGCAGCGTTTGGCGGATCGCTGGGCCAGGCGCGCGCTATCGCCGCCGCGCTCGAGGGGGTCGCACGCCAACCCGAGGCAGGCCCGCGCCTGCTGACGTTGCTCATCATCGGGCTCGCGTTCGTCGAATCGCTGACGATCTATGCGCTCGTCATGTCGCTGCTGCTATGGCTCAAGCTGCCGGCTCCGGCAGAGATCATGAGTCTGCTCAAACCGTAACCGCCTATGCTGGCCGTGTCCATATTCGAGGCCCTGGGCCTGAATCCGGCAGTCCTCGCCCTGCAAGCGCTGGTGTTCCTGGTCTTGCTGTGGGTGCTGCGCAAGTTCCTGTTTGCGCCCGTGCAGCAGATGCTGCGCGCCCGTGAGCGCGACGTCGACCAGCACCTCAACGAGGCGCGCGAGCGGCAGGCCGCGGCGGAGAAGATGCGCGAGGAACTCCAGCATCGCCTCGACACCATCCAGGACGAGGCCCGCCGCCGCATGCGCGAGGCCGCCGACGAAGCCAAGGCGGCTCGCGACGAGGCGCTCGCAGATGCCCGCGACGAGGCCGAGAAGCTGCTCCGGCGCGCCGCCTCGGAGATCGACCTCGAGAAGCGCAAGGCGATCGCCGACCTCCGCGAGCAGGTGGCGAACCTGGCGCTCACGGCTGCATCGAAGGCGATACAGGACGGCCTCGACGAGGAGGCGCAGCGGCGCGTCATTGACCAGGCGATCGCGGGTCTGGAGCAGGAGCAATGATCTATCGGCGCATAGCGCGGCGCTATGCGGCCGCGCTCTTTCAGAGCGCATTGCAGCAGGGGCTCATCGATCAGGTCGAAGGCGACCTCGAATCCGCTCGCGCCGCCATCGCCGCGGATGCAAACCTGCGAGCGGTGCTCGCGCACCCCGAGATCCCGTCCCCGCGCAAGGAGGCGATTATCCAGGCCTCCTTTGCCGCGCTTCATCCGGTATCGCTGCGGTTCGTCAGCCTGCTCGTGCGGCGCCGACGCCATGACTATCTGCCCGAGGTCACCGAGGAATACCGGCGCCTGGCCGACCAGGAACGCGGACTCGTTCGCGCGCGCGTCGCCAGCAGCATTGCCCTGACCGACGCGCAGAAGACACGGCTCCAACACGCTCTCGAGCGGCGCACGGGCAAGCGCGTCGAAGCCCGGTACGAGGTCGATGTGTCACTGCTCGCGGGCCTGGTTGTGAACCTGGATCATCAGGTGATAGACGCCTCGGCGCGCGGCAGGCTGGCGCGCATGCGCGAGTTGCTGGCCGGCGCGCGTTACCGAGGAATCGGACAATGACGCCGGAGGTTGATCCCTCTGGAGGACGTGAATGAGGATCGAACCCGACGAGGTTAGCTCGGTCATACGAGACGAGCTCGAACGCTACGGCGCCGAGGCGGAGACTGCCGACGTCGGCACCGTCATCCAGGTCGGTGACGGCATCGCCCGTGTCTATGGCCTGTCCGGCGCCATGGCGAGCGAGTTGATACAGTTCCCCAACGAGGTCTACGGGATTGCGCTCAACCTTGAGGAGGATAACGTCGGCTGCATCCTGCTCGGGTCCGACGTTGAGATCAAGGAGGGTGACTCCGCCCGCACCACTGGCCGCATCGTCCAGGTGCCGGTAGGCGAGGCCCTGGTCGGCCGCGTGGTTGACTCCCTCGGCCGGCCGCTCGACGGCAAAGGTCAGATCGTCGCCGATCGCACACGGCCCGTCGAGACCGAGGCGCCGAATGTCATCGAGCGTCAACCCGTCAAGGAGCCGCTGCAAACCGGCATCAAGGCGATTGACGCGATGACCCCGATCGGGCGCGGCCAGCGCCAGCTAGTCGTCGGCGATCGCCAGACCGGCAAGACGGCGATCTGCGTCGACACCATCCTCAACCAGCGCGGCGAGGACGTCTACTGCGTGTACGTCGCCATCGGCCAGAAGCAGTCCACGGTCGCGAACGTGGTTGACGTCTTTGAGAAACGCGGGGCGCTTGAATACACCACCGTGGTCAGCGCGACCGCCGCCACCGCAGCACCGATGCAGTATCTCGCGCCCTATGCCAGCTGCTCCATGGCCGAGGATTTCCGCGATCGCGGTAAACACGCGCTGGTCGTCTACGACGACCTGACCAAGCACGCCCAGGCCTACCGGCAGCTCTCGCTGCTCCTGCGCCGGCCGCCGGGCAGGGAGGCCTACCCCGGCGATATCTTCTACCTCCACGCGCATCTGCTGGAGCGCGCGGCGAAGTTCAGCGACGAAAAGGGCGGCGGATCGCTCACTGCGCTGCCGATTGTCGAGTCCCAGCTTGGCGATTACGCGGCCTATATCCCGACCAACCTCATTTCAATCACCGACGGCCAGATCTACCTGGAAAGCGACCTCTTCTTCGCCGGCGTCCGGCCGGCGATGAACGTCGGCATCTCCGTGTCCCGCGTCGGCGGTGCCGCGCAGATTCCCGCCATGAAGCAGGTCGCCGGCCGCTTGCGCAACGACCTCGCCTACTACCGCGAGCTGCAGGCGTTCACCAAGCTGGCGACCGAACTCGACAAGTCCACGCGCGATCAGCTCGACCGCGGCGAGCGCATGACCGAGGTGCTCAAGCAGCCGCAGTACCAAGTGATGTCGGCCGCGGAGCAGGTCGTGTCGCTCTTCGCCGGCACCCAGGGCTACCTCGACGACCTACCCGTGGAGCGGGTGAGAGAGTTCGAGCAGGCGCTCCTCGCATACGTGCGGGAGCAGCACGCCGGGATTCCGCGCCGCATCGCCGAGGCCGGGAGGCTCGACGACGAGACGACCGAGCGCCTCAAGCAGGCAATCCTGGATTTCAAGCAATCGTTCGTCGGCACATGAGGGTGAGCCATCGCCGTCGGACGCGCAGCGCGGCCGGCTCCCGCAACAGGAGCTTCCGCCGCTTCCCGGGACCTGCCGTTGCCTCTGGGCCGTGTCGCAACGAAACGCTGGGCGCCGTCAGCCCAGGTGATTCATGAGCGGTTTGGACGCCGCGCATACTCTGTGCACCAGCCGCCAGGGATAACCCGCGCACCTCAGCCGGGCGGGCGGGAGTACCGGCCGCGCCGAACCGGCACGTGGATGAATGATGCAAGCTAGCAGTGAACTGAGAATGCGGCAGCCGAGCAAGCTGCGTTGGCTCTCCGCGTGGTTGTTGGCGCTGACGCTCGTCACGGCTGCTGAGGCGAAAACCACCACCGTCCGCGGGCGCGACGGCGCCGCCATCGCTGCAGCGATTGACCAAGCGCAACCCGGCGATCGGGTCGCTCTGCCGCCCGGAACGTACGCCGTGACCGAGCCAGTCAGACTGAAGTCGAAGACGCGACTCGTCGGCGCCGGGCAACAGCGAACGCTCCTGCGCTTCGACGGCGTTGAGCCGGGCGTGATTCTGGACCTCTCCGGCTGCGCCGATGTGGAAGTGTGCCATCTCACGGTAGATGGGGCGCGTAACCTGAACGCGCATCAAGGCATCTTCGCCCACGACGCGCGCCGGCTCAATGTGCACGACGTGACAATCCGCGATCTGGTCAAGAGCGACGCCTTCGGGCCGCACGGCATATTGTTCACGGGCACCAATCCGACATGCGAGGGAGGCGTCACCGACAGCGTCGTCGCCGACTGCACGCTGGAGAACATCGGCGTCGGCGCCAAGTTCGGCGGCGGCATCCGTCTCGCGTGGGGCTCGTCCCGCAACCGCGTGTTGCGCAATGTCATCCGCAACACGGGTCGCGGCGGCGTCTTCGGCGACAACGGATCGACCGATCTTGTGATTCGGGGCAACACCGTCAGCGGTTCCGGGGGCGAAGGCCTGGGCATTGAGGTCTGGGGCGGCTGCGATCGTGCGGTGATCGAAGACAACCGCATTGACCATTGGCTCAGCGTAGGCGGATGCGACTTCTGCGCCGTGCGACGGAACGTCATCGGCGACAAGTCGGGGGCGTGCAAGTTTGCGGGCATCGAGGGCATCGGCCGCTGCCTGGTCGCCACCGATAACATCGTTGACGACGGCCAGCAGATCGGCATCTCGGTGTCCGGCGGCCCGCCCAAGGATCACTGCTTGTGGGCCCGCAATACCATTCGCAACTGCATCCAGTGGGGCGCGCAAATCCAGGGCGATGGAGACGGCGTCGCGCGTCACTACTTCTACCGGTGCAAGTTCGAGGACACGACCGTCGGGCGCGGCGCCCCGGCTTACCCGGGCGACGAAGGTCACGGCTTTCGCGCCCTCGCCAAGGTGAGCGACCTCGTGCTCGAGGATTGCGAGTCTCGCAACAACGGGCGCTACGGCGTTCAGTTGGTCGGGGGAGACGTTGACCGGCTGAGTTTCGTGCGCTGCGTCATCAAGGACAACGGCGGCGCTGCCGTCGCCGGCCGCGACGACTGTGCCGCGCTGGAGTTCGCGGACTGCGTGATCGCCGGCAACGGCGACGACCGTCTCCCTCGCGCGTCCGGCTTTCCCGAGCCGCCGCCGCAGGCGTCCTTCGACGCTCCTGCAACGGTCAAGGCCGGCGAGCTGGTTCGGTTCGCGAGCACGTCCCGGGCGAGCCGCGGACGCATCACTTCGGTGCTGTGGGATTTCGGCGACGGGTGTCCGGCGGAGCTGACTCCGATCAGGCACACGTACGGCCGCCCCGGCGTCTACCGCGTGACGCTCGTCGTGTGGGACTCCCAAGGGCGCGGGGCGCGGGCCGAGCGGCAAGTGCGGGTGACGCGTGATTAGACAGACACTGCGAACGGGCCGGGTGGGCCGGCAGCACCGGACGCGTGCGGTCTTCGCTGACGCCGGACGGGCTGCGCCGATCCGCCCGCTGAGCATGCCGGCGGCGGGAACAGGCTAGGTCGTCATGCTTTCGACGCGCGACGTCAAACGGAAGATTCGCGGCGTCCGGAACATCGAGCAGATTACCCGGGCGATGAAGACCGTGGCATCGGTCCGGCTGCGCCGCGCCGAGGCGCGCGTCCGCGCGGCGCGTCCCTACGCGGACAAGATGGCCGAGATCCTGACCGCTCTGGGAGCGCCGGCGATCGCGCACCCGCTGCTCCAGCAGCGAGAGGTTCGCAGCGCGGCGGTCATCGTCGTCAGTGGCGATCGCGGCCTGTGCGGCGCGTACAATCATAACGTGATCCGTCACGCCGCCGCGGTTGCAGCGCAGGCGCCGCAGGTGCACATCGTGCCCCTGGGGCGGAAGGCGAACGATTTCCTACGACGCGCCGGCTACTCGATCCGCGACGGCCTGTCGCCGCTCAGGGACCCCCCCGAATTCGCGGACGTTGCCGCTGTCGCGGATGCCGTTGGCGAGCTTTACGCGAAGGGCGAATGCGACTCGGTGCAGTTGGTGTACACGCGGCATATGGGCGGTCAGGCGTCGCGGCTGGTTGCCGAAAATCTGCTGCCGATCGCGACCCCGGAGGCCGCGCCGCGAGAGTTCATCTACGAGCCGGCGGCGCCGCTGCTGCTCGACCAGTTCCTGCCGCGGTTCATCCGGACGCGCGTGTGGACCGCGGTGCTCGACGCGCAGGCAAGCGAGCACAGCGCTCGGTTGACCGCAATGACCCTCGCCACCGATAACGCAGAGGAAATGATACAATCGCTAACGCTTGAGTACAACAAGGCGCGCCAGGCGTCCATCACCGGCGAACTGCTCGACATCGTCGGTACCGCCGAGGCGTTGGCATGAGCGCCCCTGATCGCGCCGCCCGCGCGCGGCGACGCGGGCAGCAGTCAATGGAGTAATGCAACATGGCTGTAGGTGAGGTAGTCCAGGTCATCGGGCCGGTCGTGGACGTCCGGTTCAAGCCGGAGGAGCTGGCCGAGATCTTCAACGCCATCGTCATTCGCGATGAAGTGCAGGGTCGTGCCCTCACGGTCGAGGCCGCCCAACACCTGGGCGACGACATCGTGCGCTGTGTCGCCATGGCCTCGACCGACGGCATCCGTCGCGGCATGGCGGCGGAAGACACCGGCGCGCCGATCACGGCGCCGGTCGGCCGCGGGACACTCGGCCGCATGTTCGACGTGCTCGGCGAACCGATCGACAACCAGCCCCCGCCGGAGGTAGCCACGCGCCACCCGATCCACCGCCCGCCGCCGTCGTTCGAGCAGCAGGGCATCGTGACCGAGGTCTTCGAGACCGGCTTCAAGGTCGTGGACCTCATCTGCCCCTATCCCAAGGGCGGCAAGGTCGGCATGTTCGGCGGGGCCGGGGTGGGCAAGACGGTGCTGCTGATGGAGCTGATCCGCAACATCGCGACCGAGCACGGCGGCACCTCGGTCTTCGCCGGCGTCGGCGAGCGCACCCGCGAGGGCAACCAGCTCTACCTCGAGATGCAGGAGTCGGGGGTGATTGACAAGACCGTCATGGTGTTCGGGCAGATGAACGAGCCGCCCGGCGCGCGCCTGCGGGTCGGGCTCACCGCGCTCACCATGGCCGAGTACTTCCGCGATGACGAAGGCCAGGACGTCCTGCTCTTCATTGACAACATCTTCCGCTTCGTCCAGGCGGGCAGCGAGGTCTCGGCGCTGCTCGGGCGCATGCCCTCGGCGGTCGGCTACCAGCCGACTCTGGGCAGCGAGATGGGCGCACTCCAGGAGCGCATTACTTCCACCAAGCGCGGCTCGATTACCTCGCTGCAAGCCATTTACGTGCCCGCCGACGACATCACCGACCCCGCGCCCGCCACCAC
>CP070648.1:1769798-1774567 GCA_020354555.1 Armatimonadota bacterium
CCTGTGGCGGCAGGTCGTTCTCCGTGCCGCCCGCCGCAGGCGGGACGCGCGCATCCTTGCAAAGGCCCAACGCGGTGGGGTATGATATGCGCGGCGGCGGTGCGCCGCGACGCATGGGCAGGCGAGCATTCACGTGATAGACTCCAACGCCAAGCAGATAGACGTCCTCATCCGCGCCCGCTATCCGATTCTCTACGTCATCTCGTGGGAGGAAGCCCGGGTCACGGCGGCGCTGCGCGAGTTGATCGCCGGGCAGAACAAGCGCTTCTGGGTCTGGAGCGAAACCACCGGCCTGCAGTCGGCTTCCGCTGAGGCCGATCCCCGCCCGCCGGATGAGGCGAGCCGCGACCCGCTGCGCGTCCTCGAGATCATCCGCACCACCACCGAGCCCTCGGTGTTCGTGCTCCGCGATCTCCATCCGTTCTTCAGCCCCAATGTGTGCCAGCGCTCGTCCGCCGTCATCCGCAAGCTGCGCGATCTCACCGAACGGCTGCGCACGTCATATGTCACGGTCGTCCTGCTCTCGCCGGTGCTGCAGCTGCCGGACGAGCTGGAGAAAGACGTCACCGTCATTGACTACTCGCTGCCCCAGCCCGAGGAACTCAGCGGCCTGCTCGATCAGGCGCTCGACAGCCTGAGCCGCGCCGGGGAGACGCTGGCGCTGACCCCCGCGGAGCGCGAGCAGATCGTCAAGGCCACGGCCGGCATGACGCTCGCGGAAGCGGAGAACGTTTTCGCCAAGTGCATCGTCAAGCGCCGCCACTTCGATGTCGACCTGATCATCGCCGAGAAGGAGCAGCTCATCCGCAAGTCGGGGCTGCTCGAGTACTTCCACACCACGGCGAGCATCGCCGATGTGGGCGGTCTCGACTTACTCAAGCAGTGGCTGCGCGGGCGCGGCAAGGCGTTCAGCGAGAAAGCCCGCACCTTCGGCCTGCCCGAGCCGCGGGGGCTGCTGCTGCTCGGCGTGCAGGGGTGCGGCAAATCGCTCACCGCCAAATCCGTCGCCTCGCTGTGGCAGTTGCCGCTGCTGCGCCTCGATGTCGGGCGCATCTTCGCCTCTTACGTCGGCTCCTCCGAGGAGAACATCCGCAAGGCCATCAAGATCGCCGAGGCACTGAGCCCGACGGTGCTGTGGCTGGATGAGATCGAGAAAGGCCTCGCGGGTACCCAGTCGTCGAGCGCCTCCGACGCGGGCACCACCTCGCGCGTGTTCGGCACGCTGGTGACGTGGATGCAGGAGAAGACCGCGCCCGTGTTCGTGGTGGCGACGGCGAACGACATCTCGCAGCTCCCGCCCGAGCTGATGCGCAAGGGGCGGTTCGACGACATTTTCTTCGTTGACTTGCCGACCGACGGCGAGCGGCGCGAGATCTTCGCGATTCACCTCAAGCGGCGCGGGCGCGACGCGCGGCAGTACGACCTGGCGCGGCTGGCGCAGGCGGCGGACGGATTCAGCGGCGCGGAGATCGAGCAGGTCGTCATCTCCGCGCTGTACCGCGCGTTCGACCGCGGCGGCGAAGTGACCACCGAGGATCTCATCGCGAGCATCCAGGAGACCGTGCCG
The DNA here is from genome assembly GCA_020354555.1 of Armatimonadota bacterium. Classification (NCBI taxonomy): domain Bacteria; kingdom Bacillati; phylum Armatimonadota; species Armatimonadota bacterium. The sequence goes on from CP070648.1 coordinate 1,771,366, forward strand.
CTGTCGGTGACGATGAGCGAGGACATAGACGAATTGCGCGAGTGGGCGCAGCTGCGCACCCGCCCGGCCTCGAGCGCCCAGCTCGGCGGGCGGGGGTAGGAGCCGCCGCCGCCAGCAGTCGCCACCGTCATGAGCAGAGATCGTTTCGACTTCCTGGAGATCGACGGCCGGCCGCGCCGGCAAGTGAAGGCGGTCGCGCCGGTCGCCGCCTACGCGCCGCGCCGGGCCGAGCTGCGACTGCGGGTCGAGCAGTTCTTCGGCGGCTTCGGCCACGAGCCGGGGGAACTCAACTGCCCGGGCGCCGTCGCGCTCGACCACCTCGGCTCGCTTTACATCGCCGACAGCTACAATCACCGCATCCAGCGGCTCAGCCGCGAGGGCGAGCTGTTTGTCCTCGGCAGCCACGGGCCGCGCCGCGGGCAGTTCATCAGCCCGCAGGGGATCGCCGTCGACCGCACGCTGGCGATCTACGTCGCCGAGCAGGGCGCCCACCGCGTGCAGAAGTTCAGCGCCAGCGGCAGGCTCCTGTTCTGCTTCGGCCGCAAGGGCAAGGCGCCGGGTCAGTTCGACTCGCCAACCGGCATCGCGGTGGACAAGTTCCACAATTTCTATGTCGCCGATACGGCCAACAGCCGCGTCCAGTCGTTCACCGCCGAGGGGCTGTACCGCTTCTCCATCGGGGCGTCGAAGATCGGCGCGGTATCTCTGCGCAAGCCGCAGGGGGTCGCGATTGACGACGCGGGATGCATCTACATCGCCGACACGCTCAACCACCGCATCGTCAAGCTCGACCCCTCGGGGCGCCAGGCGATGGCGGTCGGCGCGCACGGCTCCGGACCCGGCGAGATGATGGATCCCCGCGACCTGGCGGTGGACGGCGACGGGCGCATATGGGTCGTCGAGTTGGGCAACAACCGCCTGCATGTGTTCGATGCCGCGGGCGCAGCCCTGGTCACGTTCACCGGTGACGCCCCGGAGGTCGGAGGGCTCGCCGCGCCGACCGGCATCGCCGCGTTCAACGGCAGCGTGTACGTCGCCGACACGCTGCATCACCGCGTGCTCAAGATCGCCTACGCGTGAGCCGCCGCGACGGCGTGAAAGATCGCCTTGCGCGAGTTCTCGTGGTGTTCAGCCTTGCTCGCACTGCAACGGGCGCAGTCCGAGGCCCCTCCCTGCTCGGGAGCGTCCGGCCCGCTGATGCGAGAGCAGCCATTCAGGAAAGCAGGAGTCATGCAGACGCACTTCGCCGAGCGCGAGATTCCGTACACCGGCGCCGAGCTGCGCAGCGGCTGGCTGCGCGGCGAGTTCGGCCTCGACGGCGACGCTATCGCCGCCTTCATCGGCCCGTGCGACGTCGCGCCCGAGCACATGGTTGACCTCGCCGACCGCGCCGCCGGCGCGACGATATTCAGCCGGCGCATGCTCCATTTCATTGTCGAACACGCCGACCCCGATCTGCACCGCGCGACGCTGCGGCAGCGGCTGCTGGTCGCCGTCGCGCTCGAATGCATCAACCAGCACTCGAGCGCGGCGGAGGTGTGCCGCGACGGCGACGACTTGTTCCACCGCCGGCGCAAGCTCTCGGTATCCGTCGCGACGACGTCTCCGACGTCGGGCCTCATCCACCTCGGGCTGAACGTCATCGCCGAGGGTGCGCCGGTGCCCGCTGCGGACCTGACCGAGCTGGGGGTTGACCCGCGGTCGTTGGCGGAGCACGTGATGGCCGCCTACGCCGCCGAGATGGCATCCATTGACGACGCGCGACAAAAGGTGCGCCCCGTCGAGTGAAAGAAACGGTAGAGACGCGCGCTGGCGCGCCCGCACACATCAATCCACGCGGTGAGGTAAGATGTTGGCGCGAATCCTTGCACGACGTGAAGCCGAGAGCCGCGCCGGCCACCTGGCGCGCTGCCTGATACTGAGCGCGCTCGGCGCCGCCCTGACGGCGATCGGCTCGCGCATCGCGATACCGCTGTGGCCGGTGCCGGTGACGCTCCAGGTCTTCTTCGTCCTGCTGTGCGGCGCCGCGCTCGGGCGCAAGTGGGCCGCGGCGGCGCAGGCGCAGTACCTCGCCGCCGGCCTGTGCGGGCTCCCGGTATTCGCCGGCGGAGGCGCGGGCCCGGCGGCGCTGCTGGGACCGACCGGCGGGTACCTCGTGGGGTTCGTCGCCGCTGCGTACGTCACCGGGTGGTTGACGGAGGTCCTGGCGTCGCGACGAGCCGGGCGCTGCGTCGCCACCCTCGCGGGCGCCGCGGTGATATGGCTGTGCGGGTGGGCGTGGCTGGCCGTGTGGGCGCTCGCGGGCAGCGAGGCGGCTCCGCTCAGGGCCGCGTTCGCCTGGGGCGTCGCGCCGTTCGTCGCGCTCGACGCGGTGAAGGCGGTCGCGGCCGCCGGCGCCGGGCGGCTGCTGGGTGGAGTCGTAGGAGAGAGGACATGACGACGTACAGAACGCTGGCCGCGGTCGTCGCGGCGGGCCTCGTGCTGTTCGCATTGCCGGCCTCGAGTGCTCCCGAGCAGACCCCGGGGCCGGTCGAGCTGGTCGCGGAGGAGCAGATCCTGGAGGTGCGCGACGCCGTCATTGACGCGTTGTGGCTGAAGACGGACGAGTACTGGCACGCCGGCAACACCAAGCCGGTAGTCGACATCTGCCGCATGGTGGCCGAACTCGATCCTCAGTTCGTCGAGGCGTACAGCGTCGCCGCGTGGGTGGCAATACAGAACGGCGACGATGACCAGGCGCTGCAGTTCTACAAGCAGGGCATCGAGCGCAACCCGGACAGCTACGAGCTGCTGCACGAGTTGGGGATGCAGTACTACATGCTGCACAAGCGCGACCCGCAAGGGGCGCTGCCGTACCTGAAGCGAGTGGCGGAACTGCCCGCGCCGGTTCCGATGAAGCGAACCTACGCCCACGCCCTCAACCGCGCGGGCAAGCCGCAGGAAGCCGCCGCCCAGTGGATGCGAATCCTCAAAGAGCACCCCAACGACCCCATCGCGATCAAGGAGTTGAAGAAGCTCCGCGCCGAGGGGAAAGTCGGGGAGGAACGATAGCTGCATGGCGAACGATCTGACAGTTGACCTCGCCTTCCTCGGGGGAGGAGTGGCCGCATATACCGGAGCGATCCGCGCCCGCCAGCGCGGGGCGTCGGTCGCGCTGGTGGAACACGCCGACCTCGGCGGCACGTGCCTCAACCGCGGGTGC
>CP070648.1:1774667-1818804 GCA_020354555.1 Armatimonadota bacterium
GTGGGCGCGCTCCGCGTTGTCGCGCGCGCCGGATGACGCCCGCCCCGTCGCGCCCGCGATGACGATCATCCCGGCCGGACCCTGAGCACGACCATGGTCACGTCGTCCTCCTGCGGGCCGCCGGCGCGGTGCCGCTCCAGATCATCCAGCACCGCGCGGATGATCGTCTCGGCCGGGGCGCCGGCATGTCGGCGCAGCACCTCCCGCAGCGCCGCCTTGCCGTACAGACGCCCCCCGGGGTCCCGCGACTCCCAGATGCCGTCGGTGCCGACGAGCACCACCATTCCCGGGGTCCAGGGCGAGCCGGCGTGCTCCGTGAACGACCAGGTCGCGTCGATCCCGAGCGGGATGTCCGACCCCTCGAGCTCCTCGAAGCGATCCTCGTCGGGCCGGTAGACGATGGCCGCGTCGTGCCCGGCCCCGACCCAGCGCATCGCGCGCGCCGCCGTGTCGACGATGAGGTAGTACATCGTCATGAACCGTCCGGCGGGGACGTCCGCCGCGAGGTGGCGGTTGCCATGTGATTCGGATGCGCCGTTGACTCCGCCGGACGGCGTGTGTGACGGGGTAACTACGGAGACAGAAGGACTGCGTGCAACCAAAGCGCAATCAGGTGGTCAGCCGGCGGCTCTCATCTCCCCGACGGACAGAGGTCAGACGTGGCAACGAAACAGGTCGAGATTCCGATTACGGGCATATCGTGCGCGTCGTGTGTGGCGAAAATCGAGAAGGCACTGTCGGAGATGCCGGGTGTGACGGAGGCCTCCGTCAACTTCGCGACGGAGCGCGCCCAGGTTACCTATGATCCCGAGGAGACGAGCCCCGGGCAGTTCATCAACACCATCGAAGAACTCGGCTACGGGGCGACTGCGGACAGTGCGACGCTTCCCATCATCGGCATGTCGTGCGCATCGTGCGTGGCGTCCGTCGAGGACGCCTTGAGGTCGGTGCCGGGGGTGCTCGAGGCCAACGTCAACCTCGCGACCGAGCAAGGGTCGGTGCGCTTCGTGCCCGGCGCGGTGACGCGCGAGCAGTTGGCCGGAGCGGTGCGCGCGGCGGGCTATGATGTCGGCGCGGAGGAGGGGGGCGCCGAAGCGGAGGATCGAGAACGCGTTGAGCGCGAGCAGCAGCTGCGAGCCGTGCGCAGGAAGGCCATCTTCGCGGGTATCCTGTCGGTGCTGATCCTCGTGGGCACGCATCAGGCGTATGTCCCCGGCCTGCGAGCGGTGCCGCGCCACGCGATGTTCTACGTCCTGCTCGCGCTCGCGACGCCGGTGCAGTTCTGGGCCGGTTTGCAGTTCTACCGCGGGGCGTGGGCCTCCCTGCGCCGGCGGAGCGCGGATATGAACACGCTTATCGCGGTGGGCACGTCCGCGGCGTACTTCTACAGCGTCGTGGCTACGCTCGCCGCCGGGGCGTTTGCCGGGGCGGGGCATGAGCCGGAGGTGTACTACGACACCGCGGCGGTGATCATCACGCTGATCCTGCTTGGGCGTTACCTCGAGGCGCGCGCCAAAGGCCAGGCATCGGAGGCAATCCGGCGACTGATGGGATTGAGGCCGAAGACGGCGCACGTGATTCGCGATGGCGAGGAGGTTGAGATAGCGGTTGACGCGGTGGAGAGGGGCGACACCGTCGTCGTCAGGCCGGGCGAGCGTTTGGCCGTGGATGGCGTGGTCGTTGGCGGGCAGTCGTCGGTGGACGAATCAATGATCACCGGGGAGAGCATGCCGGTGGAAAAAGGGGAGGGGGACGAGGTCATCGGCGGCACGATCAACGCGACCGGCTCGTTCCGCTTCCGCGCGACCAAGGTAGGGAAGGAGACCGCACTCGCGCAAATCATCGAGCTGGTGCGGCAGGCGCAGGGCTCGAAGGCGCCCGCGCAGCGACTTGCGGACCGGGTCGCGGCGGTGTTCGTGCCGGCCGTCATCGCGATCGCGGTGGTCACCTTTGGCATCTGGCTGGTCTTCGGCCCCGAGCCGGCGTTCGCGTTCGCGATGATGAATTGCGTGGCGGTGCTCATCATCGCCTGTCCGTGCGCGCTCGGCCTCGCGACGCCGACGGCGATCATGGTGGGCACCGGGAAAGGCGCGGAGCACGGGATCCTGATAAAGGGCGGGGAGACGCTGGAGACCGCGCAGCGGCTTAGGGCAGTCGTCTTCGACAAGACGGGGACGCTGACCGAAGGGCGCCCGCAGTTGACCGACGTGGTGTCCGACGGCGGGGTGGGGGAGCAGCAGGTGTTGCGCCTGGCGGCGGCAGCGGAGCGCGCGTCGGAGCATCCGATCGCGCAGGCCATTTTGCGTGGGGCGGAAGACCGCGGCATCGAGGCGGCGGAGGCGAGCGGCTTCGAGGCGGTCGGCGGCCACGGCGTCCGCGCGACCGTGGACGGCCAGCGCGTGCTGCTTGGCACGGAGAAGTTGATGCGGGACAACGGCTTGGAGTTGGGCGGGGTCGCCCAACGCGCGGAGGCTCTGCGCGGCGAAGGCAAGACAACGATGTTCCTCGCCCGCGACGGGAGCGTGATCGGCATTCTCGCGGTGGCGGACACGGTCAAGCCGGGGGCGCGGGAAGCGGTTCAGCGTTTGCGTGAGATGGGCCTGGAGGTCGTGATGATGACCGGCGACAACCGGCAGACCGCGCAAGCCATGGCGGCACAGGTGGGCATGGAGCGCGTGCTCAGCGAGGTCCTGCCCGACGAAAAGGCCAACGAGGTCAAGCGGCTTCAGCAGGAAGGCAGGCTGGTCGCGATGGTGGGCGACGGCATCAACGACGCGCCCGCCCTGGCGCAAGCCGACGTCGGCATCGCCATCGGCACCGGCACCGACGTCGCCATCGAGTCCTCCGACATCACTCTGGTCACGGGAGACCTCAACGGCGTCGTCGCTGCGATTGAGTTGAGTCAGCGCACGTTCCGCACGATCAAGCAGAACCTGTTCTGGGCGTTCTTCTACAACGTGCTCGGGATACCGATCGCCGCAGGGGTGCTGTACCCGTTCCTGGGGATCTTGCTCAACCCGATTTACGCCGCCGCCGCGATGTCCTTCTCCAGCGTGTCCGTAGTCGGCAACTCGCTGCGCCTGCGGCGATGGCAACCGCGCGCGACGGGCTAGACGGCCGCGCCCTGCGGCCTCGGCGATCGGGACTGCAATAAGCGGTCACGTCTGGGCGTCGGTGAAGGCTGGTCGAAGTGACCCCGCAGTGTCCCCTGGGTGCAGGAGGGCGTGACCAACCTTGCTGGGGCAGGCGTGTCGCCCGGCAAACGCAACCTGGTGCATTCGTAGCCGAGAGAGTTGCGCAACCTTGAGTAGACTCCGCCGTTTCCCGACATCCTCACTTTCCGCGGTGACACCCGTGAAGCAAGGAGCGTCGGGGGCGCGACCTCAACGTGCAGCAGGGAAACGCGTCCGGCGGTTCGCGGCGCGCCGCTCGCGGCGCGGGTCCGAGATACCGAACTAGCGCGGCGCGCGCTCCTTGGCGTCCGTGCGCCACGGCCAGAGAACGCGCGCATAGCGCCACGGCCAACGACCGGACTGAGAGAAGCGAACCGGACGCGTTGTGTCGTTGACGAAGCAACTGATGTTATCGCACATCTGCTGGAGTTGCTCGATCAGCACTTCCGGCTGCGAATCGAGGTGCTCCTCGCAGAAGCGGACACCGAGTTTGAGTGCCGCGCAGAGGTCGAACAGACCGCGGCGAAACTCGGCCGATTCGTCTCGCTGCCGGGGTCGGTGCGGATGCTCCGGCACGCGATGCCGGACCGGTGATCGCAGGAGCACTATCGCAGCGCACAGAGCGGTAATGCTCGCCGCGCACACGACAGAGACCACGTTCCACGCCTGCGTCAGCGCTACGGTCCACGCCGCGCATGCAATGAGCACGCATGCCGAAAAGGTCAGCGGGCGGCCTGGTCTCATGGAATCGCGCCCTCCCTAGCGGTTTTGTCCTGCCCCAAGAAGAAAACGGACGTGTGCAAATACGAAAACCGCAGGCAGGAAGAGGGCAATTCGCGCTGGCCGTCGCGGGCTGTGGCACGAATCTTGCTGTGCGAGTTGTGGAAAAAGGTAAGCCCTAGTCCTACATACGCTTGTTTGCCGGGCGAATCCACACAAGCCAGATGACTTTGCCGGTGAGTTGATCTGTCGCCGGGAGTCTCACATCGCCGACCACATCTCGACCTCGCCTCCAGAGCGAGAGCCACAATCGCCGCAACGAAGCCGCTCGCTGGGCATCGCCCACGCCACATGCCCAGCGCACTGCGCTCAACGCTGACAGGCGCGGCCCGGCCCCTGAGATGGAGGCATCGAGAATGAGAAGGCGCGAACCAAAACGCGGCCCGGTTCACAACGTCCTGATCGCGGATGACTATCCGTTCTTTCGGCGCGGCCTGCGCATGTTTATCGAAGAGCAGCCGGATCTGACGGTGGTCGGCGAGGCGGGTACGACCGAGGAGTTGGTGCAGCTCGTCGAGACGGCCCGCCCGCATATCGTGCTGCTCGACCTCAACCTCGACGGCGGCGACGGGGTGTCCGTTGTCGAGAGCATCCGGAACGGCTGGCCCGACGTCGGCGTGATCGCCTTCGTCACCCCCGACGACGCGGACGGGCTCGCCGTGTGTATCGAGAACGGGGTGGACGGCTGCATCGTCAAGAACGCCGACCCTCCGCTGATCCTGAGCGCGATCCGTGCGGTGAGCGCCGGAGAGAGCTGGCTCCAGCGAGAGATGACGGGGAAGCTGTTCCAGGAGCTGCGCCGCGCCCGCCAGGCCGAACGCGAGCGCGCTGCGGCCCCGCTGAGCGATCGCGAGACGGAGATCCTGAGGCTGCTCGCAGAGGGCCTGCGGAATTCGCAGATCGCGCAGCGGCTGTTCATCAGCGAGCGCACGGTCAAGGTGCACGTCGCCAACATCTTCGGCAAGCTCGGGCTTCACGACCGCGTGCAGGCGACGCGTTACGCGATTCGCAACGGCCTCGTTCGCGTCTAGCCGGACTCCCCCCGACGCCGGCCTTTGGTCTGTCCTCAGCGTCATCGTATTCCACCTTGCCACACGCCCCGACACGGGGGGAGACAGGCGCGCCGGCGCGCCTGTGACGTCGGCATCTTCAATTCGGCAGGCCTGTCAAGGGGTAGTAGTGCAGAAAGCGCGAAGCGTCGGCGCCGTTCAGCACATTGAGATTATGCAGGCATGCCCAGCACAGGTAAACGTTCGCCGCGAGCAGCGGCGCGAGCCCGGTGTACGGGGTACGCACCTCGACTCGCTCGACCAGTTTGAGCACGACATAGGCAAGCGACATCTTGGTCGCCGTCGCCAACGCGGGCATCTCGATAATCCGGCTCATCACCCGATTCGCTTCGTACGCAATGCCGCTGGCGAGTCCGTCGTAGGTTATCAGCAGATCGAAGATATTCAGCAGTATCCACAGCGACATGAGGACGATCATGGTGCACGCCCGCAGATCGGGGGTGCGCCTGATCCTGTGACGCACGCTGTGCCATGTCGCCCGGGCCCGCTCGCTCATCGCCTATTTCCCAAGCACCTTGAACAGCTCGGCGAACCGAATCGCTCCCGGCCCCAGGATGACCACGAACAGCGCCGGGAAGATGAAGAACACGAGCGGGAAGAGCAGCTTGACGGGCAGCTTCGCCGCCGCCTCGCGGGCGCGCTGAGAGCGACGCTCGCGCGCCGCGTCGGCTTGCACGCGGAGCACCTTGGCGATGCTCACGCCGAGCAATTCGGCTTGCTGCACCGCGGCGACGAAGGACACGAGATCCGGCACCTGTGTGCGCTGTCCCATCTCGCGCAGGGCGTCCGCGCGCGACTTGCCGAGGCGCACCTGCTCCAGAACGCGGCCCAGTTCCTGCGGCAGCGGGCCGCCGCTCTTCTCCACGACTTTCTGCATCGCGCCGTCGAAACCGACGCCGGCCTCGACGCTCACGACCAGCAGGTCGAGGACATCCGGGAGCGCGCGGCGGATGGCGGACTGGCGCGTCTCGATGATGCGCTGGAGCACGATGTCCGGCAGCCAGAACCCGACCGCGACCGCGACCGCCGTCACCGCCCACAGCAGCAGCCCCTCAAACGGGGCGAAGCGCAGGAGCAGGATGCCGGCCACCACCGCCAGCGCGACCGCCAGCGCCTTGAGGCCGATGTATTCAATCACGCCGATATGACGGGGATTGCCGGCCATGTCGAGCTTGCGGCGAATCTTCTCAAGCGCCCCGGAGGGCGTGAATCCGCTCACCGTCTTGCCGAGCGCTCTCAGTGCGGGCAGCAGGACGCGCGAGCCGAAGCCCGTCTCGAGCCACGGGTGGCCGTGATAGGCCTCCTGCTGCGGCAGCATGTAGTCATCTATGCGCTCGCGGACCGCCGCGAGACGAGGCCGCATGGCGCTCGTCACCATCAGTGACACGGCGACGAATGTCAACGCGCTTATGATCAGTAACACCGGTGTTCTCCTTCACATCCCATAATAGAGCCGCAGCAAGCGCCTTCGCGCCTAATAGTCGAGTCGCAGCATGCGCATGATAACCACGCCGCCGACGATCTGCAGCCCGATCGCGCATGCCATGAGCAGATGTCCCAGACTGGTCGTGAACAGCGCCGACATGTAGGACGGGTTGAGCGCGCCCAGGATCACCGCCATTGCGATGGGAAGAATGAACAGGATGAGCCCGGACATGCGCCCTTCAGCCGTGAGCGTGTTGACCTCGGCGCGGATACGCTGCCGCTCGCGCACGGTGGAGGCGACGATCTCCATGACTTCCGCCAGGTTGCCGCCCACTTCGAGCTGGATGAGCATCGCGGTGACCGCGATGTCGAGATCGGAAAGCGGCACGCGGCGCGACAACCGGACGAGCGCCTCGGGCGTGGGGACGCCGACATTGGTCTCGTCGAGCACCTTGCCGAACTCGACAGAGATGGGCGGCTCCATCTCTTGGCATACGGCTTGCATCGCGCGCAGGACGCCGTACCCGGAGCGCAGCGAAGACGCGATCAACATCAGCGCGTCCGGCAGCTGACGCTCGAAGCGGCGCAAGCGGCTGACCTCGAGCACCTTGAGCACAATGAACGGCGCGGAGACCGCAATCACGATGCCCGCGGCCGCACCCAGCGGACCCCACACGAGCCAGCCGAGCGCCGCGACGACGACGATCGCAGCTGCAGACACCGCCACCAACTCACTCGGCCGCCAACTGCTCCCCGCGCGCTCGAGGGCGGCCTCAATGGCGCTGTGTCTCCCCTGGCCCTCGATCAACGACGTCAACGTGGGGAATGGATCGCGCTTCGGCGAGCCCTTGTCCGGCTCGGATGCGGCGGAGCCCATGGTCGTCAGCCGGCGCCCGACGCGCCGCTGGCCCGCGGTGAGCAGGTAGAGTACGAGCCCGACCGCGAGGGCGGCGCACACGAACGCGAGGACTGGAATCAGGAATCCGCTCATTTCTTACCTCCCTGCGGAGCGAACATGTCCGCGGGCAGATGTATGCCTTTGCTCGCGAGCAGCGGCAGGAACCCGGGGCGCAGGCCGGTGGCGACGTGCTCGCCGATGACCTTTCCGGTTTCGTCCACGCCGCTTTGCTTATAGAGGAAGATGTCCTGGAGCACGATGACATCGCCCTCCATGCCTTGGATTTCCGAGACGTGAGTCACCTTGCGCGACCCGTCGCTGAAGCGGTGCTGGTGGACGATCAGGTTCATCGCCGATGCGATCTGCTCGCGGATGGCGCGCGCCGGCAGCTCCATGCCCGCCATGAGCACCATCGTCTCCAGCCGCGCGAGGGTGTCGCGCGGGCTGTTGGTATGGGCGGTGCTCAGCGAGCCGTCGTGGCCGGTGTTCATCGCCTGGAGCATGTCGAGCGCCTCGCCGCCGCGCGCCTCGCCGACGATGATGCGCTCGGGGCGCATGCGCAGCGCGTTGCGCACGAGCATGCGGATGGTGATCTCGCCCTGGCCCTCGAGATTGCGCGGCCTGCTTTCGAGTGTGACGACATGGTCTTGCTGGAGCTGCAGCTCGGCCGCATCCTCGATGGTGACGATGCGCTCGATGTTCGGGACGAACGAAGAGAGAACGTTGAGGGTGGTCGTCTTGCCGCTGCCGGTGCCGCCCGAAATGATGGTATTGAGGCGTCCCTTGACGCACGCCTTGAGAAACGCCATCATCGCCGGGGTCATGGTGCCGAACGCGATCAAATCCTCGTCGGTGTACGGGACGCGCGAGAACTTGCGGATGTTGATGCACGGCCCGACCAGCGACAACGGCGGGATGATCGCGTTGACGCGGGAGCCGTCCGGCAGGCGCGCGTCCACCATCGGGCTCGACTCGTCAACGCGTCGGCCCAACGGCGTCACGATACGATCAATGATGCGCAGCACGTGCGCGTCATCGCGGAACTTGATGTCGGTGAGGAACAGCTTGCCGTCGCGCTCCGCGTAGACCTGCTCGGGGCCGTTGACCATAATCTCGGTCAGCGACGGATCCTCGATCAGGGGCTGGATCGGCCCGTAGCCGTTGACCTCGTCGTAGACCTCGCGCAGGACACGGATGCGTACGCGCCCCGACAAAGGGGATACGCCTTCGACCACGACCCGCTCGAGCGCGCCGCGGATCTCGTCCATCATCCGCTCGCGACTGAGGCCGCGGAGCTTCTTCGGCTCGACTTCCTCCAGGAGCTTGCCGTGCACGCGCGCGACTAGCTCGAGCCGCTCCTGGCGCGTCATGCCGCCGACGGCGTCGGCGTCCGCTTCGCCGACCTGGTAGATCTTCGCGTCATCCTGTCTGGTAACGACAGACATGGTTGGTCTCCTCGTCTCTATTTTCTCGCCAGCCACTTGAGTTTGCCGGGATGGCTGCCGCCGATGGGTGATGCCCCATTGCCGCCGACCTTGATCGCCTTCTCGGCGAGATCGCGTATGGCGCGGGAAACGGCCGCATCGGGATGGCTGATGACGAAGGGCACGCCTTCGTTGATCGACGTGACCGCCAGCCCTGCGGCATTGGGGATGCTGACGGTCGCCTCACGCCCGAACGCGCGGGCGATCTCTTCCACCTGGAGCCGGTTCTGTCGTGCGACGCGGTTGAGTACCAGGTGAATGCGTTCCTTTGACACGTAGTCGCGCGTCAGCAGTTGGTACAGCTTGCGCGTGTCGTTGAGTGTCGTCAGGTCGAACAGATTCGCCACCAAGAGCAGCGCCGTGGCATGCGTGAAGGCGAATATCGTGGTCTCGTAGAGCATGGGCGGGACGTCAAGCACGATGAACCGGTAGCTGCGCTTGAGATTGGTCAGCACCCCACTCAGGCACTTGACGCTGATCGAGCTGAGATCGCTCGGCTCGTTCGCCGCCACCAGCACTTTGAGTCCGGAGTCATGGGGCGTGAGGTGCGCCTCCACCAACTCCTGGTCTATGTCGTCCTCCAGTGGAACCATGTCCACGAGGGTCCGCTTCGGGCGCAGGTTGAGCATCAGTGCCACGTCGCCGAACTGGGAATAGACGTCAACCAACGCCGTCTGCCCCGGGTATTGCTGCGCCAACGTGACGCCGAGGTTGGTCGCCAACGTCGTCTTGCCGACGCCGCCCTTGGCGCCGGCGACGGCGATGACCCGGGGCATGAGTTGTGGATCGGTGAGCGTCCGGAACTCGTGCGTGTGGCGCTTGTCGCCGGTTGCCCGAATGTCGCGTATCGCCTCGAGCAGATCGGTCGGCACGAGCGGCTTGCTCAGGACGTCCTTGACCCCGGCGCGCATCGCCTGGCGCCACGTCTGCCCTGCGTCGCCGCCGGTCATCAGAACCGTCGCCACCTGTGGTGCTGCGAGCCAGACCGCCTCGGCCACCGAGATGCCGTCGAGCTCTCGCAGCTCGGCATCGACCAACACCACGTCCGGCGCGAGTTGCACCGCCATCTGCGATGCCTCCAGCCCATCCTGCGCAATGCCGACGACTTCCATGTCCTGCTGGTTGCTCAGGATGTGCAGGATCTGCTCGCTCTCAAACTCGTCACTACTCGCGACAACGACGCGAGCAGTGCTCTTCGCTTTGGCGGAAGACATTTACTGGATCTCTCCGATCTTCTCGAGGGCGGACTCGGTGCGTGCCGCGGCCGAGCTCTCGGTCACGATCTCGGGCGTGACGAGAATCACCAGCTCCGTTTCGCGCAACTGCTTGTCGGTGCGCTTGAACAACTCTCCGATGATCGGAATGTCGCCCAGGAGCGGGATCTTGCGCACGCTCTCCGACAGCTCGCTCTGATACAAACCGCCGATGACGAGGGTCTGCCCGTCGCCAATATGCACCACGCTGTGCGCGCGCCGCGTCCGCAGCGCGGGCAGCAGGATGTTGCTCACCACGATCGCGTTCCCGAAGTCGAGGCTGCTCACCTCGGGCGTGACTTCGAGATCTATGCTCTTGCCGTTCGCGCCGATATTGCCCGTGATCTCGAGCCTGACGCCGAACTCCTTCCACTCGACCGTGACCGCACCGGCGGCCGAGGTCGCCGCTCCGGTCGTCGACTGCACCACGGGGATCGGAATCTCCCCGCCGACGAGCATATCCGCGGTCTCGCCCTCGGCCACGAGCAGGTTGGGCTCGGCGAGGACGCGCGCCTTGTTGTCCGTGACCAGCGCCTTGAGTCGGGCGCTGATGCCTTCGAGTCTGCGGATCGGTCCGCCGTCTGCGAGCGCAACCGGTCCCGAGAACACCTCGCCGAAGAGGATCGGCTGGTCCTTGCCCAGGTACTGGGTGATCCCGCCCTCTGCGGAACTGCTCGTCAGGCCGCCCCAGTCAATACCGATGTCGCTCAGGGCGGACTTGTCAACATCCACCACCTTCACGTGCACCAGGATCTGGCGGGGCTCGTAGGCGGGCGCGGACACCATGTCCACAACAGCCACCTGCGTCCCCAGGACCTTGATGATCTGCTCCATGCGCTTCTTTTGCTCGGGAGTCGCCGTGCCCTCGAACATGAGCGTGCTGTCGGTCAGGGCATATACCGTGACATCCGGCCCGACCGCGCTCTGGATCTGCTCGATGTCGAGCGGGGGCTTCTCCGGCTTGATGCGCACCTGGATCAGGTTCTGGACCTTCGGCGCGTAGGCGCTCGCGATCGCCTCGGCGCGCTGCGCTGCGTAGGCGGTCTCCACCTCGCCATCGAGGAGGATGACGCCATTGTGCTCGCTGACAGTGATGCCGGGGTGCGCGATGGTGTCGCGAATCTTCGCGACCACCTCGGGCATGACCGACGGCACTCCCGTCACCACGAGGCGGAACGTGTGCTGACCCTTCTCGTCCCAGACGTAGAGGTCGGTGGCGCCGGCCATTCTCGCGGTGACCATGATCTGCTTGGCCGACAGCACGACGTAGTCTGCGATAGCGGGATCAGCGACCGCCGCCCGCTTGATGCCCTGGAAATCCAACACCTCGGAGGCGCCCAGCATCATGGGCTTCTCCACTGCCGGGTCGGCGCTCACCTGCTGCCCCCAGCCGCTGCCGGCGAGGGCGACGAGCAGGACGGTCATCATCAGGGCGAGCACCGCCCGACGCGCCAACTGCTGTGCGATATGTGGTCTCGTTTTCATAGTTCTCGCTGCGCACCCTCGAAAACGGGTCCGCTTCCTCCTTTGGGCTCACGCCCCGCACGTGCTGTGGGGCGCGGCGGCATTATTCAGGACGAACGTCCACGGTGCTCTTCTGGGTGCCGCGCACCGTCTCAACCGTGACGGGTGCGCTGTACGCGTCCTCGCCGATCTTGACGCGATTCGAGAAAGTCACAGGCTGCGGCTTGGACTCGGGACCGCTGTCGCTATAGAGCCCTGAGCCGAAGCGCGGATAGCCGCCGGCGAAAGCCGGAGAGGTGTAGGCAGCCGGCAGGACCCGCGCAGTCGGTTGCGCCGGCGCAGCGCCGGAGCGCGATTCAGACCGAATGCCGATGAGGGCGTCGCTGCGCACGCCGTCCAGAGCCACATGGACAATGTCGCCCACGGGGCGCAGGGTCAGCCTCAGCCTGCCCTTGGACTCGGCGAGGATCAGCTTCTCCGCATCCGCCGGATCGAGGGCGAGCGTGGCGTTGGGCTGCTCTTTGGGTCGCGCCGCCTTGTCGGACTTCGGCTGGTCAACTTCCTCGGGCAGCACTTCCGCCCCGATGGCCAGCAACTCGAGGTCCTGGAGCACGGTCTTCGTGACACTGACCTTGTCGACCTCAAAGGTGGCGAGCACGTCAACGTGATCGCCCGCCTTGAGGAAGCCGGCAACGCCAATGATCGGATCGAGCGCCACCGTCACCGCGCGCATGCCCTCGGGCACGACGTAGGCGAGGCCGAGGGATGCCGTGCGCGGCGCGACTGCTGCGCGCTGCACCGGCTCGTCCGCCGCCAGCGCGGTGATCGTCACGCGGCCCATGACCTCCCGCATCGAGGTCGCGCTGTTCGCCGGCAGGGTGCCGATCGGTCGCGTCGCCTCACGCACCATTCCCGGCTCGATCACCGTGCGCAGCGGTATGTCCTGCGCCGCGACGACGACCTGCACCGGTTCCGTCATCTCCGCTGCGCGCGCCTTTTCCCGGGTGAGGAAGAGATACGCCAGCAGAGCCGCCGCCAGCCCCGCGCACAGGGCCGCCAGCACGATTCCCCTTCTCGTCAACTTGCTCATCACATGTCCTCCTGCAAAGCTGTTCGTCCGGCTCATCTACTCGATAAGCTTGAAAGTGAACACCCCGTAGTCCGGCCCGGACCCGCCGCCCCCGGGGATGGTGTAATCAAGGAAGTAGCCATGGACTTCCCCGCCGCTGCACGATTCAACCCAGAACGAGGCAAACCCCAGGATCTCGACCCCGGTGCGACCATTGCCCAGCGGGCTGATGATAGGGACGATGACGATCCTCGGGTTGCCGTAGTCGTAGTTGTCCCACGTGTCGTCGGCCCAGGGCTCTTGCTGCGCGCGCTCGAAGAGCGACTCGTCCCCGCTCGGCTCGTTGACCACCGCCTGCTTGGTCGGGCCGACCATGTTGCCGGGCTCGGTGTCGGTGATGTCACCGACCTCGACGGTGCCGTCGAAGCCCCACATGATGTCGTGCATGTAGACGTCGCCGCCGCTGCTGCCGTCGCCCAGGCTGCGCTGGAGGGCGAGCGGGTAGAAGTTGCCGCCTGTCTTGGCCGTCGAGCCGTCGCCGAGGTCGGTCTGGCTGCCGACCTTGAGCGTGTAGAGCACGCCGTTGTTGTACTCGTACGGAGTGCCGTCGTAGCTGTACCACGGTATGCCCCACGGCACCACGCGGCCGGCCACCGAGCCGACCGGGCCGGTCTTGAGCACCACCGCGTACGCAGATACAAGCTTATTATCGAAGCCAAGGATGCGGGCGAAGGTGTGGTCAACCGTCATCTGGCCGTCGACGCGGATCTTGGTTGCGCCTTCGGGGGTGATGCCGTCGGCCGGGAAAGAGACTTGGTGCTGCGACATGTCGTTGGCTACGGCACACTCGGACGCTTCTGCTTCCGCCTTGGCCTGGTCAGGCAGTTCCAGACCACCGGCGAGAGCCGATGCGTCGCACGAGTTCACCAGGTACTGGCGCGCCGCGTAGAGGCGCCCCACGTCAACCGCGAGGGCGGTCATCCCGATCAGGACGACGATCAGGATCGCCGCCATGACCAGGCTGATTCCGCGTTCGTCTTTCAGCGGATTGCGAATCATTGGAGTGATCCCCCTTATTCCCTGCGCATCACGACTTCGGACTTGAGCGGGAGCGCGTCTCCCTGCACCCCGCTCAGCCACGAGAAGAAGCTCCCGGTAATGAGATGATGCGGCCAATTGAGCGTGACTTTGATGAGAGTTCCGGGAGGCGCACTGTTCTCGCTGCCCCCACCGACGTCGCCGAGCGCGTAAGGATAGGTAAGTCCCTCGTCGGTCGAGTAGGACAGGTCTATCGTCAGCTCGTCGTGGTTGGGCAAAGCGCCGGCGGTGTTGACGATGCGTTCCTCGATCGCCGCCACGGGCTTGCCCAACGAGGCGTGCCGCGACCCCTCACGTCCGACTTGGACGAGGGTCAACTGGTGCAAGAACAGCACGCCAAATTCAATGATGCCCAGGAACAGCATCAGCAGTATGGGCAGGATCAGCGCGAACTCGACCAGCGCTGCTCCTCGCCGCCTATTCTTGGTCTGTGGCCATATCACTTTGGCTTCACCTCTTTACGCGCCGAGCGCCAGAGCCGCCAGCGAGCCGAGGGCAATGGCTATGGAGTACGGAATCTTGCCCAGCGCCGACCCGGTTGCGAGATCCGTGTGCACGCCGCCGGCATTCGCGAGCAGGTTCGTGAGCATGTTGACCGCGGTTGCCCGGACGGCTCGCCGCCGAATCATCCACACCGCCGCGAGCACGCCGCCAAACACCCCGGTCAGCAGCATCGCCCATATCGTGAAGTGGAATCCCTTGAGCGCTCCCACCGCGATCAACAGCTTGGCGTCGCCGCCGCCCAGGCCGGCGACCGCGGACAGCATCAGCACCGCGCCGAGCGCAATCCCCGCGCCCAGCGCATGATCGCCCAGTCCAGCCGCGCCGCCTGCCACCCCGCCGAGCGTCAGTCCGGCGGCGGCGCACGGGACGGTGAGCTTGTTGTAGATCTTGCCGCTCCGCAGGTCGGTGACGACCGCCACGGCCAGCATCGCTATCATCAGGCTTGTCGCAACTATCTCGAACATATTAGTGCAGGCCCCTTGAGATGACGAAAATCAACTTGACTGTCCTGTTGCGGCAGGCGGGGCTTCGCTGGCGATCATCTGTCCAGCAGGGGCCCGAGCGAAGCAGCACGCCGAACGAAGCCCCCGCGCCTTGCCGCGCCATGCATCACTACGGGGTCGGCTGAACCTGACCCCCAGTGCCGGGGAGGGAGGTCTGCGCGCCGTCGAAAGTCTGGCCCGTCTTCTGGCCCAGGGCGGTAACGACCAGGATGCACACAATGGCGATCAGCGCCAGCATCAGCGCGTACTCTACCATCGTGGCGCCCTCCTCATCGCTCCACAGTGCCTTGATCCGCTCGATCATTCTCTTTTCACCCCCTTCCGGTGAATGGTGTGTGCTACTCGCGGCAGCGAAACGCATCAGGTCATGGAATTGTGCCGTTGAACGACTGAGGTCAGTGCTGCAAAAGAGGCTGTGATCCGTGCTTCGCTGGTTCGCTCGTAACATCGCCTTCAATCCTACAGGGCAAAGCCGATCTCAACAATCCGGCGCAGGTTCTAAATCGTGAAGTCGCGCGGTGCAACAGATGCGGCCACAGGGACTAGTACGGTGGTACTACCGCCGAGCGCGATTGACTGAGCTACGTGCGGGCCGCAAGCCGCGCCGCTCGCTCGAATCGGAGGCCAGGGGCGCGCTCTGGGGCACCCAGCAGAGGTCTCACGGCATTCCACGGCGTAGTTGACGAGCGTGCGCGGCAGGGGCTCTCGCCGCCGCGCGCAACTTCCCGGGAGAGGGCCGGTACCACCGTCCGATGGATTCTCTTGCCCCCGTCGAGGTCGCCCCGCACGGACGCCACAACGTCCCGGTTGGCGCTGCTTGGGGCGTCGCGATGGCGTGCTTCTACAGCTCGGTGTTCCTGATCTGGGGCCGGATGACGAAGGTGCTGCCCAGTCCGGTGGTCGGGTTCGGCGCGTATGCCGGCGCGCTGCTTGTGATCGTCGTCGGGCTACTGCTCGCGGGGCGAGGCGAGCACCTGCGTCCGGCGCGACGTCACTGGTCGGGCCTGCTCATCATCGGCGCGATTGGTTTCACGATCAACGCGAGCGCCCTGGCCGGTATCGCCCTGAGCACCGCGACCAAGGCCGCGATCCTCACCCGCACGGACACGTTCTTCGCAGCGCTGCTCGCCGTCCTGTTCATCGGGGAACGCCTGGGCCGGGGCGCGATTCCCGGGCTGCTGCTCATGTTCGCCGGCGCGGGATTGTCAATGGACGTGCGGCTGTCCGAGCTGACACTGCCGAGCGGGGCCGACTTGCTGTTCCTGGTGGCCGCCTTGTGCCTCGGGCTTAACGCGGTTATTATTAAGACCCGCCTGCGCCATCTCTCGCGGTTCACGGTGGCTGCTTTCAACATCGGGGTCACGATGTGTCTGTTCGCGGTTCTGGTCACCGTTGGCGGCCAGTGGGGTGAGGTGTCCCGCCTCGTCAGCCCGGCGCTCGGCTTGCCGATCCTGCTGTGCGGCTGCTTGATGGTGGGGAGCTACATCTCGTACTACAGCGCGTTGGCGCTGCTGCAGAGTTGGGAGGCGCGGTCGTTCTCGCTCTTGGTGCCGCCGATCGTAGGCGTGGCCTCGCTCATCCTGTTTGGCGAGACGGTGGGCGGAGTGCGGGTCGCGGGGATGGCGTGCGTGGTTGCCGGCGCGCTGATCGTGAATCGCGCGCGCAGCGCGGAGGAGCAGCGCGTCCTGCACTCGGGAGCTGAACTTCGTTGCGGCGGGCTGAGCGAGCGACGCGACGTGGAGTAAGGGCGCCGCGGTTGATTCGATGTCGAAAGGGTTCACATGAAATGCAGGGCTTGACTCGGATGCGGATGCGACGCGCAGTTGCGACTGTCCTAGTGCTTGTGGGGCTCGCGGTGTGGGCGCATTCCGACGATGCCGAATATCGCTTGCCGGTGCTCCCGGCCGAGCACAAGCGGGTGAACGACCCGCTGACCGGGGCGGATCTCCTTTTCGTGACGACGAGCCCGGCGCGGGATCACAACTTGTACTTCCACCAGCGGTCGTGGCTCGCGGACGATACGGTCCTGCTCTTCACGTCGGATCGTCCTGAGGGCGGCCTGATGGGTTACCTGTTCGCGACCGGAGAGTTGGTGCGCTTTGTCACGCCCACGGGCGGTTTGGGAGCGGCTACGGCGGCGCGCGAAGGCAACCGCGTATTCGCAGCCCGCGGTCGGGACATCGTGGAGCTATCAGTCGTTGTCGAGCCGGCGGACGACCCGGGGCAGATGCCCTCCACGGTGACTGCGACGGAGCGCGTCATCTGCACCTTGCCCGAGGGCGCGGCGCTCCAGGCAAGCGTGACGGAGAACTGCGACGGGTCGCTGCTCGGCCTGGACGTGCGATGGCCTGACGGCAAGCAAGGGATAGCGGTGGCGAACGTCGCGACCGGGGAAATGCGCGAGGTGTGTCGCTTCGACTTCGCCGGTCACCTGCAGTTCAGCATGACGAATCCGAATCTGGTGAGCGTCGCCGGGCTGGAGAGCAGACTCGTCGTCGTGGATCTGCGTTCGGGCAAGCCGCGCGTTGTCCACGAGCAAGCCGAGGGGGAGCATGTCACTCACGAGTGCTGGTGGGTCAACGACTCGCTGACGTTCTGCGGCGGGTACCGGGACAAGGAATCGCACGTGAAGGTCGTGGACGTACATACGGGCGAGGTGCGGATCGCGGGCGCGGGGGCGTGGGTGCCGTGGGTCGGAGACGGTGACGACGTGCTCAACCGATGGAACTGGTGGCACGCGGCTGGGCATGAATCGGGCCGGTGGATCGTCGCGGACAACTGGTACGGGGACGTCGTGGTGTTCGACGGTCGGACGACGCAGATGCATCGGCTGACCCTCGGGCATCGCACCTACGGCCGCGGGCAACACCCCGAGCCGGGGTGGGACCGAAGCGGCACGCGCATCGTGTTCACGTCGGAGATGCTGGGCGGCGTTGACGTGTGCGTCGGGACGATTCCGGACATCTGGCCGCCCGACGCGGCCGACGAAGGTTTGATCGTCACGGGGGGAGCGCCGGCGTCGGGCGCCGGCGACGGTGCGAGCGAGTGAAAGAACGGCAGGCTGAGTGTCCGACAGTCCTAAGGGGAGGGCAGAGATGATGCGCAATGCGGTGGTACTCGCAGCGCTGGCGACGTGCGCGCTACTGTACGCAGCACCGGCGTGCACGGAGGGTGATGCCGTGCCCAAGAAGCTCATCCAATACGGCTGGGGCATACCGACGCCCGGCGACATCTGCGGCAACATTCGCGAGATGGAGCAGCGGCCGTTCGACGGGCTCATCTTCACCGTGCCCGGCATGGGTCGAGTATTCATGTTGGCGGAGTGGGACGAAGAGCAGGTCGAATCCGAATTGAAGCTGCTGCGCGAGATTGAATGGCGCAAGTTCACGGACAACTTCCTCATCATGTGGGCAGCGTCGGATATGGACTGGTTCAGCGACGGCGATTGGGAGATCGTGCTGCGCAACGTCGGTCTGATGGCGCAGGCGGCCGTCGC
The DNA here is from genome assembly GCA_020354555.1 of Armatimonadota bacterium. Classification (NCBI taxonomy): domain Bacteria; kingdom Bacillati; phylum Armatimonadota; species Armatimonadota bacterium. Next base: position 1,792,885 of record CP070648.1, read on the forward strand.
GGGGCGCTGCAAGGGTCTGTGCTTCGACGCCGAACCGTACGGCGACAACCCGTGGTCGTACGCCAATGCCCTGCATGGCGACGAGAGATCCTTCGCCGAATACCAGGCCCAGGCGCGCAAGCGCGGCGCAGAGTTCATGCACGCTATCACCGAGCACATGCCCGACGTCGTCCTGCACACGTTCTTTCAGCTTTCCTACTTCGCGGACATCGCGACCGAACCCGACGCGGTGCGCCGCGAGGAACTCCTGTCGCGCGAGCACTACGCACTGCTCCCCGCCTTTCTCAACGGCATGTTGGACGCCGCGGGGCCGGAGGCGGTCATCACGGATGGGAACGAGTCGGCCTATTACTACACCGACCCGTGCTCGTACTATCGGGCGTACCACCAGATGCGGCAGACCGTGCTGCCTCTCGTGGCGCCGGAGAACGTGCGCAAGTACCAGGCACAGGTGCAGGTGAGCCAGGCGCTCTACGTGGATCAGGTGTTCAACCTGCGCCAGGGCATGCTGCTCCTCAGCTCGGTGCTGTCGCCAGACGAGCGCGCGCAGTGGTTCGAGCAAGACGTGTATTACGCGCTTGCCACTGCCGACGAGTACGTCTGGTGCTACAGCGAGCGCATGAACTGGTGGGACAACGGCGATATCCCGCGCGGCCTGACTGAAGCCATTGAGTCGGCGCGGCGCAAACTCGCGAACCGCGAACCGCTGGGTTATGATATGTCCGATATGCTGGACGACGCGCACGAGCGGCTGCGCGAGGGACTGGAAGCGAAGATCATTCGCCGATCCGCCGACATCCCGGCGCGCCCCGCCGGGACGCCTGCGCCGGTGATTGACGGCAACCTCAACGAGCCCGTGTGGCGCGCGACCAGACCCCGTGAGCCGTTTCTGCCGTACGTCACGAACCCGAATGATACAGTTCAGGCGGCGACGACGGCTCGCGTGACGTATGACGAGGAAAACCTGTACATCGCGCTTCAATGTGAGGAACCGGAGCCGGGAGCGATGCGCATCCTGGGCGAGAAGCGCGACGATACCGGAGTGTGGCTCGGCGACAGCGTGGACATCTTCCTGTCCGTGGGCGAGGGGCCGACGCCGTTCATTCATTTGATACTCAATGCCGCGGGCGTGAAATGGGACGCGTACTGCACCGAGGGCGCTGAGGACCTGGGCTTCAATCCCGAGTGGGAAAGCGCGGTGGCCATCGGCGATAGCGCCTGGTTCGCGGAGGTAGCGCTCCCGTGGTCGGAAATGAAGGTATCTGCGCCGGCGCCTGGCGACATGCGGCGCGCCCAGCTCGGGCGACAGCGAATACCGGGCCGCGAACACAGCACATGGTCCAAGGTTTTCGACCGCTTCGTCGCGCCGCGGTACTTCGGCCGGTGGGTGTTTCAGGCCAGGAGCGGCTGAGGTTGCCCACTGCGAGACGGCACAGCGGCTCGCCGTCTCGATGCGGGTGGGCATGGAGGCACGGATGAGATTTCGCTGCGGCGTGGTCGGGCTTGGCCGGGGGCGATGGTTCGTCAAGGCGCTCGCGGGTATCGAAGGCGTGGAGGTCGCGGCGGTCTGTGACCCGAACCCCGCGACATTCGCCGAGTTCTCGGGGTTGGCCACATATACAGACTATGAACGGTTCCTCGACGAGGAGTTGGACATCGTTGCGATCGTGAGCCCGGGCCCGGCGCACGCGGCGCAGACACTCGCGGCGCTGGAGCGGGGCGCGCACGTGCTGTGCGAAACGCCGTGTGTGTACTCCATCGAGGAAGCGCGCCGCGTCGTGGCCGCGGTCGAACGGAGCGGGCTCAAGTACATGCTCGCCGAGAACTACATCTGGATGGATTGGTGCACGTCGCTGCTGGAGATGGCGGATGCGGGCCGCTTCGGGGACATCGTCTATGCCGAGGGCGATTACACTCACGACTGTCGCGATGCGATGCTCGTGGATGAGGGCCGTTCCGTGCCGTACGCGGAGCGCCGGCGGCACCCCAACGCGACGAAGACATGGCGCGCGACGCACCTGCCGCCGATCCAGTACTGCTCGCACACCCTCGGCCCGCTGCTGAGGATCATGAACGACCGGGTCGTGTCGGCGTTCGGGTTGAGCATCGCGGGCAAGGCCGCGCCCGACTTGGTTGCGACGGATCTCGAGTCGGCGCTTCTGCAGACCGAGCGCGGCGCAATCATCCGGCTGACTAATGGATTCGCCGTCGCGCATCCCATGGCGTTTTACTACAATGTCGTCGGGACGCAAGGCTCGGCGAAGGTCATCAATGCGGGCGATGTTATGGGCAAGTGGTGGTCGGAGGTAGGAGTGAATCCTCAGGGCTGGCAGGAACTCCCGGTGGCGTTCTGGCAGCACCGCGATGGCGTGGGCGACCTCGAGGCCATGGTGGGGGAGTTTGTCAACAGCGTCCGCTGTGACACCAAGCCGCCGATTGATGTCCACGAGTCCATGGACATGACCGTGCCGGGCATCGTTGCCCACGAAGCCGGCCTGCGCGGCGGCGTTAAGCTGGATGTACCTGACTCGCGGACATGGGGGAGCGACGAGTGAGGGAGCGGCCGAGTGCTGGCCCTGCGGCCGGGCGGTGCGGTGCGAAGCGACGGCGGAGGACACGGTGAGCAGCGATTGGAGCACAGATGAAGCGGCAAGACGGTGGGACCTGCACGCGGAGGCGCTAACGGCGGGTTACACGGCGGAAGGCGACGTCCACCGTGCGGTCTTGCTCAACCCAACCCTGCTCGAACTGCTCGGCCCGGTGCAGGGCAAGCGGATACTCGACGCCGGCTGTGGCGAGGGATATCTGAGCCGGATGCTGGCGAGTGCCGGCGCGCGCGTCGTGGGCGTTGACTACTCCGGGAAGATGATTGAGATCGCGCGGTCGAGGACGCCGGGGGATCTGGCAATTGAGTACGTCCACGGCAACTGCGAGAACCTGGAGTTCATCGCGTCCGGCGGATTCGACATCGTCGTATCCAACATGGTGCTGCAGGATCTCGCGGATTATCGTGCCGCGATTGCTGAGTTGCACCGCGTGCTGGCGCCCGGAGGGGCTTTGATCTTCGCGATCCTGCACCCGTGCTTTTCGACCCCGGGATCCGGTTGGGTCACCGACGAGAATGAGCGGAAGCTGCATTGGCAGGTGGATGGGTATTTCGGGGAAGGCGTGATTGAGTTGGAGTGGCCGAGGGGTGCCGAGCAAGGTTTGCTGTACTTCCGCAGGACCCTGACGAGCTACTTCGAAGCGGTTCGGAACGTCGGGTTTGTGATCGACAGGCTGGTGGAGCCGAAGCCGTCCGAGGAAATGTTGGTGAAATACCCGGAATTCGGGGACGACCTCCGCATGTGCCACTTCCTGGTCTTGCGCGCGATCAAGCAGGCGCGGTGATTCGACCGGCGCCGAGCGGCCGCATGCGAAGGTCGAAAGGAGATGCAATGGACAGGGCATTGACACGCGACGTGCAGATGCAGTTGATGCGCCCGAGGCAGGTTGAAGAAGCCGCGCGGCGCTTTCCAGTGGTGTACGTGCCGTTCGGATTGATCGAGTGGCACGGGCCGCATTTGCCCTTGGGCAACGACGCGCTGAAGGCGCATGCGATTCTGGTGAAATGCGCCGAGCAGTCCGGCGGCGTGGTCTACCCGCCGGTGTGGTTTCACGCGGATTTCGATCAGCAGTGTCTCGTGTCCGTCATCACCGAACTGTTCGACCGTCTGAAGAAGATGGGGTTCCGCGTAATCATCGGCGTGTCGGGTCACAATATCGACAAGCAGATCGAGATGATCAATCGCGCGCTGGAGCCGGTCGTCGCCGACAGCAGCGTGGTCGGCATCGGCCTGTGGGAGGTCACGCTGAGCCAGTGCGAGGACTCCAGCACGGACCATGCGGCCAAGTGGGAAACGTCGAACATGCAGTTCTTCTATCCGGAGCTGGTGGATCTGGGCGAGCTGCCGGGGGGCGAGATCGGCCCTGACTGGAACCGCGAGTTGGGCATCGGCGGCCTCGATCCGCGCGCGCACGCGAGCGCGGCGGTTGGCGAGCGGAACTGCGAGCTGGCGGCGGAGGCGATCGGCCGCAAGGCGCAGGGACTGCTGGACTCCCTTCCCGCGGAGCACCGAAGCTTCGCGCTGCCGCGGCTATCGCCCGAGCACTGGTGGTCGGTGTAACGTCCGGGCACTCCGCGCAGCGTGCCTCACGGTCCCGGGAACAGATCCCGGCCCTTCATGCCCAGCGCGGCGTCCACGGCGAGCCATATGGCGACGCTTGCGAACTCCCCAATGATCATCCCGAGGAAGGCCGGGCGCAGCGTTCGGTAGGGCCGCAGGCCGCCGTAACGCAGGACGATCGCATTGATGATCCAGCCGAGGAAGATGGAGAATGCGATGCGATCGAAGGTCCACGTGCTCCCCATCAGGTAACCGATCGGGCTGAGCCGCCACCAGATGAATGCGCGGTTCATCTGGATGAGAAAGAGCATGACGCCCATGCCGATGGAAAGGAATGTCAGGCTGAACGTGTTGAGCGGCTCCATCGCATCGAGGTTGCCCTTGAGGCGATTGAACAGCCACCGCGGCATTTCCTCGATCTCGCCCATGCCGAGGCCGCCGCGATGATAGATCATCCGCAGGCCGCCGACATATGACACGACGATCGCCACCGCGAACGAGGCGCCGATCGCGGCGAGCAGCGGCCCCGGGCGCAGTCGCGCGGTGTGGCCGATCTTCATGCTGTCCGTCAAGTAGGGTATCTGACACGTGCTGATGTCGTTGACCGCGACCGCCTGCTGGATATAGACGACGGTGAGGTTGGCCGGCCCGACGATGGAGGTGCCGAGGTTCTGAATGAGAACATCGCTTGGCACCCAGGAGATCTCGACGAAGAACAACCCCGCGGAGGCGATGATTCTGGCGAGCGCGATCATCGTCAGGTAGTAGATGAGAAGCGCGACGGCCATGATGCCCCACGACATACCTGCCGCGAGGCTCCATCCGGCGAGCACGATCGTACCAACCGCGAGCCCGGCCAGCGCCCACCGGAGTTGGCGGGCCTCCTCGATATCCGCCCCGTCGGCGGACGCCAACACCTTGCGGGCACGCTTCCCCGCCGACCACAGCAAGAAGCCGCCCATGAGCAGGAACGCTCCGACCTCCTGATTGCGGAAGAAGTTCGTCGTGTTCCATCCATGCAGCCCGCCCGGACCGCTCAAGCCGTACACGCCGATGAGCAACCGCTGGAACTTGTTCAGCGCCCAGAAAAGCCAGACGCTGATGCCGACCTCGGCGCTCAGCAGATAACCCAGCCCGACGAGCGCCGGGTAGATGAAGAGCTTGGTGTTCTTCAGCTCACGCAGAGGGCCTGACGTGACATCGCCGATGAGCACAATGCCGCTGATGCGGGCGTGCGGCATTGCGGGCAGGTACGCGTCCATGTTGTTGATGATGCCGAAGAGGAGTACCGGGACGAACCCGAGCCACAACCACTTGTTGCGGAAGAAGGCGCTACCCGCGGTCGGCCGCGCGTCCAGCGGGCCGATGATCTCCAGCGGCACGCTCGCGAGCGGAAAGACGAGGCGCTCCTCCTCGATCCACTGGCGACGGACGAGCACGGCGAGCGAGGCCATCGAGAGCAGGAAAGCGAGCGCGAACACGGCCCATGCCAGCATCGGCGTGAACCACAGGCCCCAGGGGATGGATTCTCCCGGCGGCAGGCCCTCGTAGAACCACTTGACCGCGTTGCGGTCTCTGACCGTCAGCCAGGGCTGGAGATACGGGTGGATCATGGACGCGAACTTGTTCTCGGGGCTCGCCAGGTAGAACGCGCCGGCGATGGTGGGAAGGACGTAAGCCAGGAAGGCCGTGCCCGGCACGCCCGCTGGGACGAGCATCATCACATAGACCGTGAGCAGTTCGCGGCCGGTCAGCGCCCAGGTCCGCCGCATGCGTCCGAGGGCCGTGTTGACGCCCGCGATGAGGAAGAGAAAGAAGAGCAGCGACCCGATCGGGAGATGATTCGCCGCGATCTGCGATCCCGTGAGGACCAGGCTCGTGTAGGGCGTGATCACGGAGAGAAGCGCAATGGAAGCCAGGCCGAAGATAACGGCCCGTGGTGTCACGCCTGTAAGCCTGAACGTCTTGCGCAATGGGGCTCTCTGATCTCAGTGCGGTCGGCCCGGCAGGATTTCGGCACAGTCCTTGGATGCTCCTCTCGGGCGACGCTGTGCTCACTCGTGCGTCGCATGAAACACGGGCAGGCTCGTCACAACAAGTGGGCCGCGTTGTGGAATAATCGCACGGACGGCGCGAAATCGCTTGTGCTGCCGCCCGGAGGCGCTTTGCTTTGCGACCTGGTCCCATTGTAATGATTAGCAGTTACGCCCCGCGCTTGTGCGGTATCGCGACCTTCTGCGAGGAGGCACGCGAGTTCATCCAGAACCACCACCCGGATCGCGATGTGCTCGTCGTAGCGCACAACGACGGTCACGGCTACGGGGTCTTTCCGCTGATTGACATGAGCCGTCACGACTGGTGGCGCGCGGTTGCCGACGGCATCGCGGAAATTGATCCCGCGGTGATACATATCGAGCACGAATACGGGCTGTACGAGTACCGTGACGCCCGCGGGTGTGGCGACGGCAACGAGGGGTTTCTCAAACTGTTGGATGCCTTGAAGCGCTGGCCGGTTGTCGTGGAGCCGCACACCGTGCACGGCCGGCTGCGGGATTTCGAGGCGAACTTCATCTTTCAGCTCACGGAGCGCGCTGACATCGTCATCTTCAAGTGCCATTACCAGAAATGGCGGCTCGACTGGACGTTCCACTCCTACGGCTGGCCGACTCCGCGCAACATCATGGTCATCCCTCACGGTGCCCGCCCCGACCGCATGTGCCACCCCAGCGACATCCCGCGCCTCAAGCAGGAACTCCGGCTTAACAGTTGCTCGTACCTCGGCGAGCACCTGGTCGGCCTCGTGGGATGGATTCAGAGCAACAAGCGGTGGGACATCCTGACCTCGATGTGGGAGGACATCGCCGCGGAGATCAAGCAGCGCACGGGAGACGAATGGGATCTGCTCGCCGCCGGCGAGTGGCGCGACCCGGCGCATCAAGCCGACTTCGAGAGATACGCCGCGGACCTCGAGCTGCTGGAGGGCAAAGGCCTCGCGCATTTCTACGAGTTCGTGCCGCGCGGCAGCCTGTACTACAAGGTGATGGCGGTGTGTGATTTCGTGGTGCTGCCGTCGGTGGACGAGACGCAGTCCGGCACGCTGGCACGCATCATCGCGCTCAACAAGCCTTATGTCACGACCGCGCCGATGGAGGGGCTGACCGCGCAAACCTTGGAGAGCGGCGGCGGCTTGCTCTTCACGAACAAGCAGATGCTGCGCGACCAGGCAGTGCGTCTGGCGTGCGATGAGCCGCTGCGCCACGAGCTGGCTGGCAATCTGCGGCGGTATCTGCTGGAGAAGGTGTCCTGGGACGTCGTCGCCGGCCAGTATGCCGAGGCGTACGCGCTGGCAACGGCCGCGTGCGAGCGCAACGAGCCCGCCGAATTGCCCCTGGAGTTCTAGCCCGCCCGTTCGCCGTACACCGAGACCGCCGAGCGAGGGAAGCTTGATGGCCGCGCGTCAGCCCTCATCCTCGTCGAGGTCCCCCTCGCCCAGTTGCGCAGCGCGCACGCGATCCGGCGATGGCGCGTGCGCGGGAGCGGGCGCCTTGGCGCCCGGCCGCTTCATGATCACCGTGCGGATGGGGAATGGGATCTCGATGCCTTCCTCCTTGAAGCGCCGGTGCAGCGCCTTGACAAACTCGGATTGAAGGACGTACTGGCTGCCGAATTCATGGACGCGCAGCACCGTGACGAAGGTGATAGCGAAATCCCCGAATTCCTTCCAGCGCACGACCGGCTCCCAGTCGAGGGCAGAGCCGGGCACCCGCTGCATCACTTCCCGAGCGACCTCAATCGTAACGTCCTCGACGTGCTGCAGATCGCTGTCGTAGGCGACGCCGCACCACACGTACACCGACATCTCCTGCTTGGGCAGGAAGTAATTCGTCAGCACGCTTTGGCTGAGCTTCTGGTTCGGAATCACGACCACGTTGTTCGCCCACAACCGCACCTTCGTATTGCGCCAGCCGATTTCCTCGACAAACCCTTCCTCGCCGGACTCGAGCTTGACGAAGTCCCCGACCGCAACCGGCCGGTCGATATTGAGATAAAGCCCGGCGAACAGGTTCGCGAGGGTGTCCTGGAGCGCGAGCGCGATGGCGAGGCCCCCGATGGCGCCGCCGGCGAGTAGCGGGCTGATCGAGACCCCTGCCGCTTGCAGCACATATAGAATGCCGATGGAGAGCACGGCGATGTTGACGATCTTGCGCGCGAGGCCCGCCTGCGAGCTGATGTCCCGTGGGTGCTCTGCGTGCTCCGCGGCGCGTTGCACATACCACGATACAATTGCGTTGAACAGCCTGAGCAAGGTGATGACGGCGAGCACGGCCCATGCGACGGCCAAGGCCTTGCCGAGCCACTTGCTCGCAAGCTCGTTGGACTGGACGGCCTGAAGGGTGTTGAGGGAATGGTAGATTCCGAGCAGGAGCAGGCCCCAAATGATCAGGCCGCGCACCGGCACCAAAACCAGGTCATCGAGTTCGGTGTCGGTTCGCCTCACCAGGGGTCTCAGGATGCGCAGCCACAGCAGCCGCACCGCGAGCATTGCGAGGAGAAAGGCGCAGAATACGACGCTCGCGACCAAGGCATCCTTCGCCCACGGGGCAAGCTCTCGCAGTGCATCCACCATTGACACGCTCCTTCCCTGGTTCCAGTCAGCTCGCGCCGTAAGTGGCGACGCGCTCGGCTACTCAGCGGGCCGGCTGCCGGGCGCGACGAGCCGACGGCCTGCCTCCCGGGCCTGCTCGATCGTCTCCGGCCGCGACCACACGTCGCCCAGGGAGTCTATGCCGTTGACGAGCACGGGCGGTGTCGCCTCGACATCGAGTACGTGAAACACCGGTCTGATCACCGCCAGCGCTCCGTCGAACATCGTCGGGATGCGCGTGCCGCTGGTCGAGATGAAGAGCCCCTTGCGGCCCTCAGGTCGCGGCGCGACGAGTTGCTTCACGACATACTTCTCCGCCCAGCATGCCTGACAGCGGTCGAACACCGCCTTCAGCCAGGCGCTCACGCTCCCAAAGAAGATGGGCGACGCGATAATGAGCCGTTCGGCGGTACGCAGCAGCGGATAGATCTGTTGCATGTCGTCGCGGACGACGCAGAGCCCTGTCTCGCCACACCCGCCGCAGGCGCGACACGGCGATATGGTCATGTCGCCGACGCGAAAAGCGTGCACCTCAGCCGCACCGCCCTCCGACGCGCCCTCGACTGCCGCGTGCATCAGAGCCTCGCTATTGCTCCGTTTGCGAGGGCTACCCGCGAGCGCAAGAATCCTCACGACTAGCATCCTTGTGGGTGCTGAGACTGGACTTCCCAGTGTATCGAGGTTCTACGTCTTGACCGCGAAGCCTGCCTGAAAGCTCGACAGACCCGCGTTCGAGTGTTCAGCATCCGGCCTGCCCCGGGCCGATTGCGCTGGCCGAGGCACGCAACGTCGATTCCCGTTGCAGGTGCCGAGGTGTCGCTGCGTCGAACAACAGTGCGAAGACTCCCGAGGAGAGATGCAGTATGTTGTTCAGACATGCCAAGGACGCTCAGTTGAAGATGGGGCGTCTCGTTGCCATCATTGTCGCGGTCGGCGCGGTCATCGCGCTGCCGTCGTGCGGCGGCAAGTCGGAGCCCGTCAAGCCGATTGGGGAGTGGACGGCTTACAACGCGGAGGGCGGCGATTACAGCATGGAAGTCCCGGCTGACTGGACACGCACTGAACGAGGCGGCGCAGGGGGGTTCGAGACGACGGTGCGCGCGAACCGGAGCAACTGGGTAGTGGTGAAGAAGCAGATTCTGCCCGGCGGGATGGAGGCGAAGCTGAACCGCAGCGATACGCGCGAGCCGGCGATCATCGAGGCGGTCCAAGGGCACTACGGCAAACTGGAGTCGGGATTCGAGGAGTTCCGCGGCGACGCGCCTGAAGTTGGCGACGCGGGGGGCGCGATGGCCGGGTTCGGCAGTTTCACGTGCAGTAAGAAGGCCGGTTTCGGCGGAGGCACGGTTGACTTGATGGGCAGCACCGTGCTCATATTCGGGCTGAACAATGTGTACGTCTTCGATGCGTTCGCGGACGCCGAATCGGCCGATGTGGTGACGGCAGCTCTCGAGCGCATGCTCGACACGTTCAAGTTCGAGGAGTAGGCGCGGCTCGCGGCAGCCGCGCGCGGCTACCGCGGATGGTGAAGCCGTATCAAGAAGGGAGTGAATGTGGGCAACATAGGGGTCGATCTCGATAAGTGCGTCGCGTGCGGGGCATGTGTCGAAGAGTGTCCGGCTTACGTTTTCTCCATGGCCGAAGATGGGGCTTCGGTGGTCGCGGAGGAGCGGTGCATAGTCTGCGGCCACTGCGTTGCGGTGTGCCCGGAGGACGCCGTATCGCACCGCGGGTTGGCGGGCACGTACGACGCATTCGACGCCGCCCTGGCGGTGGACCCGGCGGCGGCGCAGCAGTTGATTCGCTCGCGTCGCAGCATTCGCTGCTTCACGGAGGATCCGGTTTCAGACGATGACCTGGCGACGCTTCTGAACGCGGCGGTATATGCCCCCAGCGCGCACAACGACCAGCCGTGGCAGTTCGCCGTGATCCGCGGGCGCGACAAGTTGTCGGCAGTGGCCGACGCCGCCGTCACCTTCATGCACGGTGTGCTCCGTCAACTCGACAGCCCGCAAGGGCGAGAGGCGCTCGCCGCCGCCCTCCCGCCTGCGATGTTCGAGACGCTCAAGGAGATAGAACCATCGCTGCGACTCATCGTCGCCGCGCACCGGGCGGGGAATGATATCATCTTTCGCGGAGCGACGGCGCTGATCGTCATTCACGCACCGCGCGCGATGCCGTCGGGTGTCGAAGACGCTCACTACGCGGCGGCGAACATCATGCTCATGGCCCATGCGATGAACCTGGGTACCTGCCTGATAGGCTATTTGGCCGGGCCTGCGCGCTACAGTCGCGACGTCGCAGCCGCTGCGGGCGTGCCGCCGGAGAATGAGTTGTGCGTTGCGCTGGTCGTGGGGCATCCAAAACATTCGTATCCGCGCATCGTGCCGCGCCGGCAGGCGCCGATCGAGTGGCTGTAACGCAGCGTACACAGCGGATGGCGACGGTCACGGCGTGCCGCGCGCAACGAAGCAATCACCGCAAATCGCCATCGGTGTGGGGTTTGCATTAGCAGGGCGGTCGTGGTATAATGCTGCGTCGCGGGATGTCGCAGCAGAAGTCAAACTCCAACCCGCGACAGGCGGAGTAACAGCATGGCCGCTCGTACCACTCTGGCCCGCCCCATTACGACTGATGGAGTGGGCCTGCATTCTGGTAAGCCTTGCCTCATCGAACTCAGCCCAGCCCGTTCCGGCGAGGGCAAAGTGTTCACGCTTGCCGACGCGCCGAGCGTGACGGCGGTCGCGAGCCACGTCGTGCGCTGGGAGCGCTGCGTGGCGCTGGGCAACTCGGCGGGGTCGGTGTACACCGTGGAGCACCTGCTTTCGGCACTGCACGGGATGGGGGTTCACGACGTCCACATCAAGGTCAACGGGCCCGAGATCCCGGCGATGGACGGCAGCGCCCTCGGGTTCGTGAAGTTGATTGATGAAGCGGGGCTGCGCCGTAACGGCCGGCTGCGTCGCTACCACCTGCGCTCGGCGGTGTGGGTGCAGGAGAACGGCAGACTGCTCATCGCACTGCCGTCAAACGAATTCCGCATCAGTTGCGTCGTGGACTATTCCCATCCGCACCTCGGCCGCCAATTCGCCTCGTTTCGCGTTGACCCCGAGACGTTTCGCAATGAAATCGCGCCTGCCCGCACGTTCTGCTTCGAGGAGGACATCAAGGAGTTGCGCGCCGCGGGTCTGGCCATGGGCGGGTCGGCGAAGAACGCGCTGGTCATCGGCAATCGGGGCTACACGTCGCCGCTCGTCTTCGCGGACGAGGTCGTGCGCCACAAGGTGCTGGACCTCATCGGCGACACGAGCCTGGTCGGCGTGCCGTTCACCGCTCACATCGTGGCCGTCCGCCCCGGACACCGGCTCAACGTCAGGCTCGCCCGCGAACTCGCCGCCGGATTGGGCGTGGACGCGTAGTCGTTGGCCTCAGGAGCGCTGCCGTCCACTCCACCGCTCGCACCACGGTCTGCGGCCCATCGCATGGATGCGAAGCCCTGCTTGCCGACGCACGCCTGAGAGAGCGGCACAATCGGCGGGGTCGAGCGGAGCCGTCGTCGGATGACGCGTGACGGCGCGCGCTTTCCCCAGCCGTCATGCATCGGGCTCGGCATCGGCCAATCTGGGCGCTCCACCTCCGGAAGGCGAAGGGCTGGGTGAAGCGGAATAGGTACTGGCGATCCTTGGCAGGAACCACGAGCAAGGGGCGTTGACATTCGATAGTCCACAGGTGAAGCCGTGACTAGCCATCACCCAACCGCCATAATCAATGAAGGCGCGCAACTCGGCGTTGATGTCAGTGTCGGCGCATACGCGATCATCAGCGGGCAGGCCGTGATCGGCGATCGGTGCCGGATCGGCCCACACGTGTTCATTGACGGCCACACCCAGATCGGGGCAGACACCGAGATCCTGTTCTGCGCCGCACTGGGGTGCCCGCCGCAGGACCGCAAGTACAAGGGCGAGCCGACGTCGCTCATCATCGGCGAGCGCAACATCATACACGAGTACGTGACGATCCACCGCGGCAGCCGCGAGGGCACCGCGACCCGGGTGGGTGACGACAACATGATCATGGCCTACAGCCACCTCGGCCACAACTGCGACGTCGGCTCCGGCGTCACCATGGTCAACAACGCGGTCGTGGCGGGGCACGTCGTGATCGAGGACCGGGCCATGATCAGCGGGCTGGTGGGGATCCACCAGTTTACTCGGATTGGCAAGCTGGCGATGGTGGCCGGGTATTCGAGGGTGGTGCAGGATGTCCCGCCTTTCATGATCGCCGAGGGGAGCCCGGCGCGCGTACGCGGGCTCAATGTGGTGGGCCTGCGGCGGGCGGGCGTTGACGCCGACGCGCGCAACCTGCTCAAATCCGCCTACCGCATTCTCTACCGCTCAGGGCTCAACCTGTCCCAGGCGCTGGATCACATCGCCGAGGAACTGGAGGAGACCCCGGAGCTGCAGTATCTCGTGGACTTCCTCAATCAGTTGAAGTTTGGCTACGTCGGCCGGCAGTTCGACCGGCCGCCGTCGGGGCCGCCGGTTGCGGCAGAACCGGCGGACGAGGAAGAGGCACTGGACGACGAGGCGGGGCCGAGTTGACGCGCCGCCGGGAGCCGGCGTTATGGAAGTGTTCATAGTCGCCGGTGAACCGTCGGGCGACCGCCAGGGCGGCGCGCTCGCGCAGGAGATTCGACGCCTCGAACCGCGCGTGAGGATTGCCGGGGTCGGCGGCCGCGCCATGGCAGCCGCGGGCGCGGCCCTGGTGTTCGACAGTTCGGGCTGGGCCGCCATCGGGGTGGGGGAGGCGCTCAAGAAGATACCGGGCCTGTGGCTCAAGCAGCGGGCCATGGTGCGGCGGCTCCGCGAGCGGCCCCCGGCCGTGCTGATACTGATAGACTTCGGCGCATTCAACCTGCGGCTGGCAACAGCGATTCAAGGAACCGGCATCCCCATCCTGTACTACTTCCCTCCTCGCTCCTGGTCGCGAGATGCCCCAACCGGCGACCTGACTCAACTGGTGGATGCGATTGCGACGCCGTTTCCGTGGTCACAGCGGGTGCTGTCGGGCGGCAGAGCCCAGGTACGCTGGGTAGGTCATCCACTGGTGGAGCAGGTGCGGCCGGCATTATCGCCTGCGGCCGCGCGGGAGCGCTGGGCAATCGGCGAGGATGAGCGCGTGGTCGCGGTCGCGCCCGGTAGCCGGGCGCAGGAGCTGCGTTACCTGCTGCCGGAACTCCTCGGCGCGGCGAGACTCCTCAACGCTGATGTTGCGGATCTGCGCTGGGTAGCAAGCGCGGCGCCCGGAGTGCGGGAGGAGCAGCTCCGGCAGAGGTTCGCACGGGTCGGCATAGAACCGATTGTCGTGGGCGGGCTGAACCCGGACCTGCTGCAGATCGCCGATCTCGCGCTCGTTACATCTGGGACGGCGACGCTCGAGTTGGCGATCCTGGAAGTGCCGATGGTCGTGGTGTACAAGGTGTCGCCGACGACGCGCTTGCAGTACGAGGTCGTGCGCAGAATGCGGGGGCCGCTCCGGTATATCGCGATGCCCAACGTGATCGCGCAGCGCGCCGTCGTGCCGGAACTAATCCAGGAGCGAGCCGGCGCGGCGTCAATCGCGGCCGAAGGGCGCAGGCTTCTCGACGACCGCGCCGCGGCCGAAGAGATACGCCGCGAGCTGCGCGCAGTCGTCGCGGAACTCGGACCGCCCGGCGCGTCCGCACGCACCGCGGCGATGGCGCTCGCGCTTGCCCGCCGCCAACCGATCGAAGATGGATGTATCGCGTTTCCTGTTCCTCAATAGGATGATTGCGACGCGGCTTGCGGCCGTCGTCATCGTTGCCGCTTTTTGGCTGCTCGACGTGCGGCCGGGCGTGGGCGCGCTGGCGGCCGGCACGCTGCTCGCGCTCGCCGGCGAGGCCCTTAGATTCTGGGCCGCCGGTCATTTGGTCAAGGACCAGGTACTCACCGTGACGGGTCCCTTCGCGCATACTCGGCACCCGCTGTACGTGGGCAGCACGCTCATCGGCATTGGGCTCTGCGTCGGCTCCCACATCTGGTGGTCCTACATATTGTTCGTCGTGGTCGTCGCAGCGTTCTACGTGCCGACGGCACTATACGAGGAGAAGCGGCTGACGCGCACGTACGGGGACGCGTACGTGCGCTACCGTGGAGCCGTGCCCGCACTAGGCGTCAGACTGAGCAAGTATCGCGCGCTCGCATCGGGTGCGAACGATGACTCGGACAGCGGGTTTGCCTGGCGGCGGATACCGAGAAACCTGGAGCAGTACGCGGCTGCTTCGACGCTGCTCCTGCTCGCCGCGCTGTGGGCGAAGCTCGCCTTCGTCGGAGGTGGCGTGTGAGCGATTTCTGGCGAGTGGTGCGTCTGGCGCTGCCCTACCGGTGGGTGGTCGCGGTCGTGATCCTGTGCATCGCGGTGGCGACGGTGGTGGACGCAGGGGTGTTTCCGGTGCTGGCAGGGCTGATCTTGGGCGGGCTGTTTCCGACCCACGGCGACATCGGAAAGCTGCGCGAGGTCCTCGCGCATGTGGGCCTGTTTCGCAGGATGGAGGCAGGGATCGGGGCCGACCCGCTGGTGTGGCTCCTGGTGCTGTGTGGGGCGATGATCGCGACCTACGCGGTGCGGGGTGCGGCGCTGTTTGGCTCGATGTATCTCGGCCAGTTCGTCGCGCAGCGGGTCATGTTTTCGCTGCGGGAGCGCATCTACTCACGAGTGCTGCGCCTATCGCTGGCGTTTCACGAGCGCCACGCGGTCGGCGAGCTGATGAGTCGAATGACCAACGATGTCATGCTCATCCAGAACATGGTGAGCACGCAGTTGGCGGACGCGATCGGCGTCGCCATCACGGTGATCGTGGGCGTCGGCCTGATGCTGGCGATAAGCTGGCAGCTGACCTTGCTGGCGCTGTTCTTGGTGCCGATAATGGCGTTGGTCATCGCGCGCGCGGGCAACCGGATGCGGCGCGCTCAGCTCAACGTTCAGCAGCGGCTGGCCAGCATCTCCGCACGCATCCAGGAACGATTGTACTCGATTCGTATCATACAGAGCTTCGCCCGCGAGCAGCACGAGGAGGAGCGGTTCGCCGAACTCAATACGAGTAACGTGGATGCCAACTTGCGCTCGGTGCGCATTGTCGCCTTGCTCGGGCCGCTGGTCGAATTCATCGGGGTTCTCGGCATGGTCGGCGGGATTGCCTTCGCCGGGTGGCAGGTGACGCGCGGCGTTCTCAGCGCCGATGATGTCGCCGCGTATCTGTTCGCGGTTCAGCGCGTCGGTCAGCGTTTCAGCAAGATCGGTCAGATCAACCTGTCGGTCCAGCAGGCTCTCGCGGCAGCCCGTCGCATCCTGGAGGTGGTGGACCAGGAGCCGACGGTCCGCGATGCCCCCGATGCTGTGCCGCTGCCGCGGGTTCGGGGCGACGTGCGATTCCGCGACGTGTCGTTCGCCTATGGAGACGGGGGCGACGAGGCGCTGCGTGGTATTGAGGTGGAGGTGCAGCCCGGGGAGGTCATCGCGTTGGTGGGGCCGAGCGGGGCGGGCAAGACGACGCTGGTCAACCTGTTGCCGCGGTTCTACGACCCGACCTCGGGCGCGGTGGAGATTGACGGCTGTGATCTGCGCGGGGTGACGCTGAAATCATTGCGCGACCAGACGGGCATCGTGCCGCAGGAGACCATCCTGTTCGGCGGGAGCATCTACGACAACATCCGCTACGGCAAGATGTACGCGACGCCCGAAGAGGTGTTTGCGGCGGCGCGCGCAGCGAACGCGGAGGAATTCATTAGGGCAATGCCGCAGGGATATGAGTTCGACGTCGGCGAACGCGGCCTGCGCCTGTCCGGCGGACAGCGCCAGCGCATAGCGATCGCACGCGCGTTGCTCAAGGACCCCGCCATTCTGGTGCTCGACGAGGCGACGAGTTCGCTGGACATGGAGTCGGAGGCTCTGGTGCAGGACGCGCTCGAGCGCCTGATGAAGGGGCGCACGACGTTCATCATTGCCCATCGTCTCCCCACGGTGCGCAACGCCGATCGCATACTAGTGCTCGATGAGGGTCGCATCGTCGAGCACGGGTCGCACGACGAGTTGGTTTCGCGCGGAGGGCTCTACGGCAGGTTGTACGAAATGCAGTTTCGCGATGCGCCCGCCCGCGAGCAGGGCTGACCCGCGTTGCTCATGACGCGTTCGGGCTCCGGCCGTCGTGGATGACTCCGACGAGCGACTTGAGGCGGACATGGAGCGGGCGCCGCCGAGCCGCGACCGGTATCAGCAGTGCAGGTTCGCCGATCATGGCTGTGCAACACCCCGTAAGCAAACCATCGCCGACCATTCTGACCTGGCCGGCGCCGGCACCGGAGGCGCTGCCGGCGTTCGATTGGCGACTGCTCCTGTACAACCTGGCGCAGTTGTTGTTCGCGCCCCTGCTTGGCCTGTACGTGCTGTGGCGCATCGTGGTGCGCGGGAAGCTGCGTGCGGGCTGGCGCGAGCGCCTCGGCTTTGTGCCGGCCGCCGGTCGTCATCGTCCCGGC
This sequence comes from Armatimonadota bacterium, assembly GCA_020354555.1. Classification (NCBI taxonomy): domain Bacteria; kingdom Bacillati; phylum Armatimonadota; species Armatimonadota bacterium. The sequence continues at coordinate 1,810,248 of CP070648.1, forward strand.
GGGCCGCACATCTGGCTTCACGCAGTCTCGGTCGGCGAGGTCGCCGCGGCCTCGTGCTTGCTCGACACCATCAAGCGCCGCATGCCCGCGGCGCGCGTCGTGCTCACGACGACCACCGCCACCGGCCGCGAGATGGCGGAGAGAACGTGCCGCGGGGCGGATGCCGTCTTTTTCTTCCCTTTCGACTTGATGCCGGCGGTGGAACGAGCGTTCGATGCGATGCGTCCGGATCTGTGCCTGCTGACCGAAAGCGAGTTATGGCCCAACTTCCTGTCGTCCGCTCGCCGGCGCGGTGTGCCGACGATGGTGGTGAATGGCCGCGTGTCGGACCGAACGTTGCGCCGCCTGCGCTTGCTGCGGCCGTTCTTCCCGTGGATCGTGCGCCGCGTTGACCGGTTCTGCATGCAGTCCGACGGGGATGTCAGGCGTATCGTGCATTTCGGGGCCGATCCGCGGCGGACCGCCAACCTCGGCAATGTCAAGTTCGACCAGATCATCGCGCGCGTGCCTGCCGACGGGCGGGCGGAGCTTGCGCGGGAACTCGGCGTCGCCGGCGCGGAAACCGTCGTGCTCGCCGCCTCGACCCACGCGGGCGAGGAGAGGACTGCGCTGGACGCGTTTCACACTGTGCGACAAGTGGACCCCGCGGCGCGGCTGATCATCGCCCCGCGGCACATCGAGCGCGCCGCAGAGATCGAACAGGCGGTCGCCCAAGCCGGCCTACGGTCGCGGCGGCGCACCGACGGCCCGTCCGCGTCGGCTGAAGGGCCCAACACCGTCGTCATTCTGGACACCATCGGCGAGCTGGAGCGGGTGTACGCGGTGGCGACGGTTGCGTTCGTTGGGGGCAGCTTTGCGCCGATCGGCGGCCATAACGTTCTCCAGGCCGCGGCGCAGGGCGTCCCGTCTGTGTTCGGCCCGCACATGCACAATTTCCGCGACATTGCGGCGATCTTCCTCGACACCGGTCTCGGATTCCAGGTACAGCGGCCGGATGAGTTGGGGCCGAAGCTGGCGTGGCTGCTCGAAGAGCGCAGCCGCGTGCGCGCGATCGCTGACCGCTGTGCGGAGGTGCTCGCGCGGCACCGGGGCGCAGCCGATCGGTGCGTGACCGCGGCGGGGGAAATGCTCAGTTACCGGCCCCCGGGCGTAGAGGCGACGCCCACCAGGCAGTTCCACGCCTTTGCTCTAGGCGCGCTCTCCGGGGCCGACGGGAGTAATGGGGCACGCCTGTTGGTGGCGCTCCTCACGCCGGCGTCAGTCCTGTACTGGCTGGGGCTCAAGGTGAACCGGCTGATGTATCGGATTGGGCTGGCGCGGGTGACCCGGTTGCCCGCGCGGGTGATTAGCATTGGTAACTTGACGACAGGCGGCACGGGGAAGACGTCGGCTGCGGCTGTGCTCGCCGCCGCGGCCGTCGAGAGCGGAAGCCGTCCGGCGATTCTCAGCCGCGGCTACGGCCGACGCGACCGGCAGCGAACCGCGGTGGTATCGAACGGCGCGCGGCTGCTCGCGAATCATGTGACTGCCGGCGACGAGCCGTGCCTGCTGGCGAGGAAAGTAGCGGGCGCAGCTGTGCTCGTGGGCAAAGACCGCCGCGAAACCGGCCGCAAGGCGGTGGACGCCTTCGGCGCCGATGTGCTCATACTCGACGATGGATTTCAGTACTGGCGGCTGGCCAAGGACTACGAGATCGTTCTGGTTGACGCGTTGGCGCCGTTCGGGAGCGGGCTCCTGCTCCCGGCCGGGATTCTACGCGAGCCGGTAGACCACATCCGACGCGCGGATGCGGTGTGGATCAGCCACGCCGACCTCGCAGGCGCGAACCGCGTTGCAGCGATCCGGGCTCGGTTGTCGCGTTTCTTCGACGGGCGGATTATCGAGACGGTTCACCGGCCGGTCGAGTTACGGTCGCTGGATGGAGGCGAAACGCTGGAACCTGCGGAATTGAGAGGTAAGCTCGTCGCGGCGCTGTCCGGGATAGGCAACCCGCTTGGATTCGAGTTGACCCTGGAGCGACTTGGGGCGCACGCTCTGCCGGTGCGCTTTCCGGATCATCATCGCTTCACGCCTGAGGATTGCGCGAAGGTGGAGCAGTTCGCGCGGCGGCGCGGTGCGGTGATCGTGACGACCGAGAAGGATGCGGTGCGCCTCGACGTCGACGCTTTCTCAACGCCGGTGTGGATGCTTGAAGTGGCACTGGTTGCGGCGAAGGCGGGAGTCGCCCTGACGTCGGCGGTGGAGAGGTAGATCGGGTGCGAGAGCTTCGCTGGCGACAAATACAGCAGTTCGTCGGTCGCATCATGCTGCTCTTTCTGGCGCGCTACGCGCACCTCATCCCGCGCGCCATCCTGTATCCGCTGGCGCGCGCGCTCGGCTCGTCGGTCATGGCGATCTCACCGCGCCACCGACGCATCGTCATGAGCAACCTGCGCCTGGCCTTCGGCGCCGAGAAATCCGAGGCCGAACTCCGGGTCATCGCACGGCGCTTCTATCAGAACTTTGCGAAAGGCCTGTTCGAGTTCTTACGCATGCCGGCGATGACGCGCGAGGAAATCAAGGCGACCGCTCGACTGGAGGGCGAAGAGCATCTCCAGCAGGCTATGGCGGCCGGCCGGGGTGCAATTCTCATCAGCGCCCACTACGGGAACTGGGAGACGGCCGCTGCTTATTTCGCGATCTCGGGTTATGGCCCGCTCAACGCCATTGCACGGAGCCAGCGCGATCAAGAGGTGACGGAATTGCTGACCAGCGTGCGCACCTATGGCGGGCTGCGGCTGGTGCCGCGCGAAGGCGCAATCCGCGAATGCACTGACCGTCTGGCGCACAATGAGTTGGTCGGGATTATGATTGACCAGAATGCAGGCGACCACGGGGTGTTCGTGGAGTTCTTCGGCAAGTTGGCGTCAACCGCGGCGGGCGCGGCGGTCCTGGCAATCCGCACGGAGTCTCCGGTGATCGCGGCCTTCTGTGTCCGGCAGCCCGACGAAACCCAGAAGTGCATCATCCTCCCACCCCTGAGGATTCAACGCACGGGCGACGTCGAGAGTGACGTTGTGGCGAATACCGCAGTCTTCACGAGAATCGTCGAGCAGGCCGTTCGCGAGCACCCGGATCATTGGTTCTGGCTGCATCGGCGCTGGAAGGCGCGGCCGCCGTGGGAGCGCGGGAAATCCGAATGGGACTGAGCGGTCCGCCGACCGGTGTCACGACCTATGGCGTTTTCGCGCATTCTCATAGTCAAGCTCAGCTCGCTGGGCGACGTCATCCACTCGCTGCCGGTGGCTGGTGCGGTGCGACGCCGGTTTTCCGACGCGGAGATCTCGTGGCTGGTAGGGCCGGCATCGGCGAGCGTGGTGGGCATGTGCCGGCACGTAGATCGAGTCGTCGTGTGGGAGCCGGGCAGACGCAGTCGGCTCGCGCTGGCCTCGGATCTGCGTGGGGTTCACGCGCGGGTCGCCTTGGACATGCAGGGGCTCTTGCGCACCGCCGGACTTGCGTGGCTCAGCGGCGCGCGATGGCGCATCGGCTTCCGCTCTTTCCAGGAGGGCGGGTTCGTGCTCTGCAACCTGCGCGTCGTGCCGCCCCGCACCGATATTCACGCGGTTGATGCATATCGCGAGTTCGGTCGGCGCCTCGGTGCCGACGATGGATCGCCTGACTTCGGCCTCGCGGTGCCGCGGTGGGCGCAACGGCGCGCGGCGGCGCTGGTTCCCGCCGGCCGGGGCGGGCGGAGGATCGCCCTTCTGCCGGGCACGCGTTGGCCGACGAAGAAATGGCCGGCGCGGCACTTCGCGGCGCTGGCGAGAGACCTAGACGAACTGGGCGCGCAGTCCGTCGTGCTGGGCGATCGCGACGACCGGCTAGACGGCTCCACGATCGCGTCGGCTGCTCCTCACTCCGCGGTTGACCTGACCGGGCGGACGTCCCTGGTGGAGTCGGCTGCGGTCATCGCTCACTGCGACCTGGCGGTGGGCAACGACTCCGGCTCGATGCATCTCGCAGCCGCGCTGGGCACACCAGTGGTGGCGCTGTTCGGGCCGACCGACCCGGTGCGGACCGGGCCGTATGGGGCGGGGCACGCCGTGCTGGAAGCACCGGTCCCGTGCGTGCGATGCCGGCGCCGCAGGTGTCGTTTCCCCTGCATGGAGAAGTTGCGCCCGGAGATTGTGCTGCAGGCGGTGCGGACACGCCTCGGCTGGTAACGGCAAGCCGGCGCTAAGGCTGCTCGCGGCGGCGGACACGGCTAGGACCGAGGGAGCGATGCGCGGGGTCGCGGTGACATGAGCGCACTCACCATACTCCATCTGCTGCCGTGGCTGAACTACGGGGGCGTCGAGAAGTACGTCATCGGCCTCAGCGCGGCCCTGCAGCGGCGCGGTCATCGCTGCATCATCGTCAGCAGCGGCGGAAAGCTGGAAGGAGAGGCGGACGCCGCTGGCATCCGCCACATTCCACTACACATCCGCGGACGGCGCGGGCTTTCCGCCGTCCCCAGACTCGCTGCAATCATTGACCGCGAGCACGTTGACCTGCTCGCCGCGCACAACTGGACCGCGGGCGCCGTTGGCTTCCTGGCGAGCCGGCTGGCGCGTATCCCGTACTGCTTCACGGTTCATGGGATGCGCGAGCCGATCCAGCGTTTCCTCGTGTACTATTGGGGAGAGAAGGTGATCACGGTGAGCGCGGCCGGCCGCGACCACCTGATACGCAAGTTCCATCTCCCGCCCCAGCGCGTCGTGACCAGCGTGATCGGAGTTGATGCCGAGAGATTCCGCCCGGGCCCTCCGGCGTTGTCGCTCGTTCATGAACTCGGCCTCGACCGCGCGGCGCCCAAGATCGTGCACGTCAGCCGTTTCAGTCGAGGCAAGGGCGAGGTCGCGCTGCGTTTGATCGAGGCGGCGCGGGGGATCGAGGGCACTGCCCCCGGCTTCCAGGCAATCATCGCCGGTGTTGGAGCACTGGCTGATGAGATTGCAGCTCGCGCCGACGACGCCAACCGTGGCCTCGGCCGCCGCGCGTTTGTGTTTGTCGGCGGCCGGTCCGATGTGCCGGAGCTGATGAGCCTAGCCGACGTCGTCGTAGGGACGGCTACGGTCGCGTTGGAAGCGATGGCGTGCGGCAAGCCGGTCGTCGCGGCGGGCAAGGCGGGTTTTGTGGGTGTTGTAACGCCGGAGACCCTTGCGGCGGCGAATGCGACGTGCTTCGGCGATCACGCAGCCCCTGAACGGGTTACGTTCGACAACCTTGCAGGAGCCATCGGAGGCGTGCTTTCCGATGCCAGCAGGGGCGAGGAACTCCGCGAGTTCAGCAGGCGAGCGGTACTGCGTTCGTTCACGATGGGCCATGCCGCGGAGAGCGTCGAGCGCGTGTACGGTGACGTGTTGTCGGGGAGCAGGCCTGTGCGCCGCATCGCGGCATTCCACCTCAACCAGGTCGGCGACTTGCTCTTCTCTCTGCCGACGCTCGCTGCGCTGCGGCGGCGGTTCCCGCACGCGGAGATCACCAGCGTACTGCGGCCGAATCTGGCCGAGTTGATGCAGGAGTGCCCGTTCATAGACAACGTCATCCTTCGTCGGGGCGGCGTCGCGCGCGAAATCCGCGTCGCGCAAGAGCTGCGGCGCCGCGGCGTTGACGTTGCGGTCGCCTTCTCGCAGTCCTCGTCAACGGCGTTGCAGACATTCGTCTGCGGGGCGCGCACGCGGATCGGTTTCGTGGATGCGGACACGGGCTGGCTGTTGAATCGGCGGGTGCACGTACGCGGCCTGCCGTGGCCGGGGAAGCTCGGGCGACTGGCCATATGCCTCGGCGCGGATGCACCGGGCAGTAGTTATGTTGGTATGCTGCGCATCCCATCGGCTGTGCGCAAGCGCGCTGGCGCGCTGCTGCAAGGCCACGGGGTCGAGTCTGCCGCAAGGCTTGCGGTTATCGCCCCTGCCGCATCCGGCCGGCAGCGATACAAGGGGTGGTACCCGGCGCGGTTCGCGGAGGTCGGTGACTATCTGCACGAGCGGTGGCGCACGACGGTCGTGCTGGTTGGCGCGCCGGGCGAAGCGGTCGAGGTCAGCCGGGTCGCAAGCGCGATGTCGGCGCGGGCGGTAAACCTGACAGGCGAAACAAGCACCGGTGAACTGGCGGCCATCCTCGAGCGCGCCGACCTGCTCGTGGGTGTGGACAGCGGCCCGGTTCACCTTGCCGCCGCGATGGGCACTCCCGTGGTGGTTCTATTCGGGCCGACTGACCCATCGCGCACCGCGCCGCAGGGAGAGGGACACGAAGTGGTGACGGCGGGGCTCGATTGCGGTCCCTGCACGAAGCCCTGCGCGACTATGGAGTGCATGAAGGCGATAACGGTGGAACTGGTGACTGCGGCGGTGGACAAGGTCTTCGCGCGGGCGAAGTAGCGTGGAGTGGTGATACTCATGGGCGGAGCGCGCGACGAGTTCCTCTTCAGTCCCTGTGGCGCGCGTTTGGCTGTGAGCTGCCGGGCCTACTTCCTGGCAATGGCGCCGACGCCGGTGCCGGGATAGCGGCGCGCGAGGATGCGCCGGAGAACGCCGAGCACCGGGATGCGCTTCAGTCGTTCGCGCGCGCAGGATGAAGGCGAGCGCCAGATCTGGAGGATCGTGAATCCCGCTTGACGTAGCATCGCCTCCAGCGCCATCGGCGCGAAATGCCAGCGGTGGTATACAGGCTGCCACCCGTGCCATGCCAGGCCAAGCACGCGCGCATCGTAAGACTCGTAGTTTGGCACCTCGACGGCAATGATGCCGCCCGGCGCCAGCCACCCACGTATCTTGCTCAGCGCGTTGAGTGGGTCTGCGAGGTGCTCCAGGACATGCCATGCGGCGACGACGTCGAGCGCCTCGGCGGGGTAAGTGGCGTCCTCGAGCGAACTCACCTCGACGCGGAGCCCAAAGTGGCGACGGCAGAAGTCCGCGGCGGCGCTGGAGATGTCCATCCCGCGCACGTCGAACCCGCCTCTCCGCGCCGCCTCCAGGAAGTAGCCGTGGCCAACGCCGATCTCCAGCAGTCGTCGCCCCGGCGCGGCGCGGCGCACCCGGGCCATACGGCGCCGCTCAACGCGCACCGAGCGTTCAATCTCAGCCGGTGACGGCTCAACGCCGGCTCGCTCGCAGTGCAGATACGCCTCATTGTATGACGGCTCGTCGGTAACGTCGAGCGTCCCCGCCAACCCGCACTGCTCGCAGCGTACGATCTTTGTCCCGGCGACCTCGATCAGAAGTGAGCGCCCATGCGCGCCGCAGAGGTAGCACCGGCCGGTGTCTGTGGTGTGTGGACTCATGTGAATTGACAGGCGGCGGCGTGCCGCCGTCGAGCAACCGGGGCGAGTGGATCGTGGCGCCTCGCATAGCTTGAGCGCCGCCGGCATTGCCCTCCGTGGCCGCCGCGAGAGGGCCGCGCGCAGGCGAACAGAATCATCTGTTCCAGACCATGACCGCGAACGACCCGAAATGCGCCGCCGGCGGCCAGCCGGCCCCGGACCCCGCGCTCACGTTCATCATCATCACGTGGAATAGCCGGCACGTCATTGGCAAGTGCCTGGAAACGCTGCGCGCGACGCGTGGCGGCTGCCCGGGCGTCGTGGTCGTTGTGGACAACGCTTCCACCGATGGCACGGCCGAGGCCGTCGCGAGGGCGTGCCCCCAAGCGCAAGTCGTGCGGCACCAACGCAATCTGGGGTTTGCCGCAGCCGCGAACCGAGGCTTGGCGGCGGTGCGAACGCCGTTCGCCGTCATCCTGAACCCCGACACCTTTGTTTCCCCGGATATCGCTGTCGAACTGGCGCGGCGCATGACGCACATGCCCGAAGTCGGCATCGCCACCTGCCGTCTGCTGACGCCCGCCGGCTCCGAACATCCTTCGTACGGCCTGCGTTACCCCGGCGAGCGGCGCGCGATTGCCACCGGCGCCACCGGCGGCCCGGGAGTGCTTGAGGTCGCGTACGTGTATGGGGCGCTCATGGTCGTCCAGATGGACGCCGCGCGGCAGGTGGGGCCGTTCGACGAGCGATTCTTCATGTACTACGAGGACGCGGACTGGTGCTGTCGGATGCGCCGCGCGGGATGGCGCGTGGTGCTTTTCGCCGACCGCTGCGCAACACATCTCGGGGGCGAGTCCTCCACCGGCGTGTCCGGCCCCAGCGTCGCCGAGCGCTACTTCCGCTCCGAGTTGCTGTTCCGGGGAAAGCACTACCCCGGCGCAAGCCACTGGTACCTGCTCGCCAAACGAACCGTGGCGACTATCATTCGTCTCGGCACGTACAGCTGCCTCTGTGCTGTCAGCAATCATCAGGGCCTGTGGCGTAAATGGATCAAGTATCGAGCGCGGGCGGCGGTCCTGATGGAGTATCTGCTCCAGCGCCCGACCGCCGACCAGCGTTAACCGGACCGCCGTTCGCCGGGCTTGCAGTGATGGCAGCCGCGCGCAGGGCGCGTCGCCAGTTCCCACAACTTTGCCTCCCACAACATGACCTGTGATGCGTCGAACAGCGCAAGGATGAGCCCCGCGGTCCCGTCGAGCAACCCGAGACGCA
>CP070648.1:1818904-1821811 GCA_020354555.1 Armatimonadota bacterium
TGGTTGCACGCAGTCCTTCTGTCTCCGTAGTTACCCCGTCACACACGCCGTCCGGCGGAGTCAGCGGTGCATTCCCAACACATGGCAACCGCCACCTCGCGCCGGACGTCAAACGCGAAAGGTCATCGCCGCGCGCTGGCCGAAGGGATTCGCAAGTCGCTTGCGTTGGAGGGATTCATGCCACAGCACCGCCCCCGCGCGATCGTCGTCGGGATAGACTCGGTATCCATGAAACTGCTCAAGCGCTTCGCCGCGGAGGGATGCCTGCCGCACATCTCCGAACTCATAGCGCGCGGCGCCGCGCTGCACGCGATGTCATGCATCCCCGCCTACACGCCCACCAACTGGGCCACCCTGGCCACCGGCGCGTGGCCGGGCACGCACGGAGCGGGGCTGTGGCACGATACCGCCCCCGCCGACCCGCCGCACCGCCAGCCGATGTCAACCTTCGATTCGCGCGCCATCACGGCCGAGACCGTGTGGGAGGCGGCGGAACAGCAGGGGCTCACGTCCCTCGTAATCGCATATCCCGGGTCGTACCCGTCGCGGCTCAGGCGGGGGATGGTCGTCGCGCCGCTGCCGCAAGGGCTCTGGTCGTGGGATGTCGTGCACGGGCGCGAATACTGCGCGGGCGTCGAGCGGCGCGGCGCGCAGGCGCTGGCGCTCGAGGGTGCCGCCGACTGGCCCGGCATGCCCACGGATTCCCTCAAGGCGCTCGTGCCCGTCACCGAGGCCGGCTCACGCGACGCCTCCGTCGTCGGCGCCGTCGAGGACGGCGCCACCGCTGCCGGTCGCCAGGCCGGCGACGCCCGCAGTGTGAGCTTCTGGCTGGTCGTTCCGAAGGGAGCCGCGGGCTATGATCGAGCGCTTCTCTTCGACGACGCCGGCGGCGCGAAGCCGGTCGCTGAGATGCGCTCCGGCGAATGGAGCGAATGGATCATTCGGGAACTGCCGACCGCCTCTGGCCCGCGTGCGGTGTCGGTCAGATTCAAGCTGCTGGAGCTGAGTGCGGACGGCGCGCGCATTCGACTCGTGCGCTCGGCCATGTATCCCACTACCGATTTCACGGATCCCGCGGAGCTGTCGCCGGAGCTCATCGAGAGAATCGGTCCGTACTTCGAGCATGCCGCTCTGGCCAATGCCTCCGACTTTGCGTCGTATGAGGAATCGGTGTACGACGAGATGGAGTATCAGGTGGATTGGCAGGTGAAGGCGGCGGCGCACTTGCTGAACACGCGGGGCTGGGACATCTTCTACAACCACTGGCACTTCCCCGATTCGGTGCAGCATCGCTTCATGAGCCAGGCCGATCCCGACTCACCGCATTACGACCCCGCGCACGCGGACGCCTATCTCTCCGTGCTGCGGCGGTCGTGCGAGTTGGGCGACCGCCTGCTCGGCGGGCTGGCGGAGTTGGCCGGGCCGGAGACGTGCATTGCAGTCGTGTCAGACCACGGCAATGCGAGCAACAAGTACGCGTGCCATCTCGGCCGACGGCTTCAGGAGGTGGGCCTGCTGCGGCGCACCGGCCCGAGTGACGACGACCCGATCGACTGGGCGAATACGCTCGCCTACCAGCACGGCAGCTTTCAGGTCAACGTGAACCTTCGCGGCCGCGAGGCACACGGGTCAGTCGAGCCGGCGGAGCACGATCGCGTGGTGGATGAAATCATCAACGCGCTGCTGGACTGGCGCAATGACGACGGGATGCGCGCGGTGGCGTTTGCGCTGAGGAAAAAGGATGCGCCGATCATCGGTTACTGGGGCGAGCGGACGGGGGACGTGGTGTTCATCTACAACGCGGGCTTCGCGTGGGTCAAGCCGCACGGCGATGCGACGATTGCGCCTGCGCCGCCGGGAGCGAACCACGGGCCGCAGGTGCCGACCGCCGAAACCGCGCTGAGCAGCAACCTCGCGGCATGGGTCATCGCCGGTCCGGGCATCAAGCAGGGCTACGAGCGCGACATGAACCGCCTCGGCCCATCGCGGCTGATAGACTTCGTCCCGACCCTCTGCCACGCCCTGGGCATCACCCCGCCGGTGGATTGCCAAGGCGCGGTGGAGTACGACATCTTCGAGCGCTGATTCAGGCCTAGCGACAATCGTCGCCGTGACGGTCGAGCGCTGCGGACGCTTCGTCCGCGCTCATGGTGTACATGACGGAGCGCGCGATCTCGCGGAATCCGAGTTTCTCGTACACGCGCTGCGCCGGCAGGTCTCGCTCAAGCGTCGTCACGCGCAGCATCGTCGCGCCCTCACGTACCAGCCCATGAATCACCTCGCCGATCAGTGCCGTTGCCACGCCGCGGTTGCGCCAATTGGGATGCACCGCGTTGTTGGCCACCTCGCCGACGCGGTCGCTCTCGTTGAAGAACGAGGTGGCGTAGCCGACGAGGACTCCTTCGGCTTCCGCGACGATGACGCGGTCGAGGTGCTGCTTGCACGCCTCGTCCACCTCGCCCGCCTTGCGCTCCCGCCAGCCGGTGCCCCCGACGACGCCGTGGCGCTGCTCCACCGCCTCTGCGATACACACGCCATCCCAGCCCATGCGGTTGATCTCATAGATCGCAGGGAGATCATCAGCAGTCGCCGCTCTGACACACACTCGCCGGTTCATCTCCGTCATCGTCGCACCTCACGCTCTACGCTCACGCGACACACCGCAGGATCAGCCGCCGCCATCGCGCCGGGAAAATTCCGCCACGACAAACCGAAGCGCCCCACGAGGAATAGCCGGTCGCGCCGGCGAACAGCGTTGCGAGACGCCGCTGGCGCTCGCCGACATCCGTCACGGAACCTGCGTCGGCCTTGCCCGGCCCTGTTCGGCCCCTTGGTGCGCATCGCCGCGCGCGGAAAAGCCTTCGGGATTTCGGCGAATAATTCCTGTGTGAGATGGGAATAAGGGAA
>CP070648.1:1821911-1824551 GCA_020354555.1 Armatimonadota bacterium
GCAACCACCATTCCCGCTTCGGCTGCGACGGCGAATTGACGAAGTCCGGCGGCAGGCACGGCATAGCACTGCGGGATAAGCAGCGCCTCGTAGCGCATCTGGCCGACCCGCAGGCCGCCGTTGTCCATCACGGCAGCGGCGAGCGCGTCATCGCCGAGATAGTCAAAATCAACCTGAAGGGAAAGCAAGGCGTCCGCCAGGGCCGCCAGCGACTGTTCGGCGGCGCGATCATCCGGCTTCACCCACAGGCTGCGCACGGGCACATATACCGCGACGCGCACATCGGGCCGCCCTTGGCTGAGCAGATAGCCGAGCCGCCCCGTGTAGTCCGCATAGCGGCGGAAGAACGGCCACAGCGGATTGTCCCAGGCAACGTGCGAGGCGGTGTTGATCATCCCCGAGCCCGCCACGTCGTAGGCGGCGATCATGACGCACATCAGGTTGATGCCGCGCGCGAACTGGAAATCGGTGAGCCATTTCATCTGCGCGGGCGTCAGGCCCCAGCCATAGACGGCGAATGATTCCGTGCAGGAATAGCGCCTGCCGGCCTGGCGCGCGGACGAGCCGGCGAACCGCGGGAAATCAGGGTGCGCTCTGCCGGGGAAGATCTGCCGCCAAATGGCATCCACCGCCGGGACGTCGAAGCCGTCGAGCCCGCGCATCACATCGCCGAAACCATATCGCACCGGGCCGGCGAACTCGTCCTCGCCCGGAAAATGCCCCACGCTCAACAGCCCGCGCTCGCGACACCAGTCGCGGATCTGATCCATATACGCCTCGCGGAAAAGCTGCGACCATACGTCGGCATAGTCGTAACGCAGCCGGGCCGTGGTCTCGCTGTCGTCGAACAGCGCCTCGAGCGGCGCGAGGTCGTGGCCCGTCCGCTCGCGGAAGATGACGGGCAGGTCGGGCGTCCACGGGAGCGTGTCCGAACCCAGCCGGCCGGAGACGCGCATTTCATCGGTGAACACGGCGGCGATGGTCCCGCCGAAATCCTCGCCGACCCATTGCGCGTAGCGTTCGTGGGTCAGATCAATGAAGCGCCGCACGGCCTGGGGGTTCATGAGGTCGGCCGGATAGCCGCCGGGAACGACCTCGACGCCGTCGTTCGTGCGCTTCAGCGCCCAACCGCGGAACTCGGGGTGTCCTTGGGCGACCTTATGGAGGGCGTGGCCGCTCGGCCAGCCGCCCTCGTCGTACAGCCAGATGCCAATGCCAAGTCGCTTCGCCTCATCCACCGCCAGGCGCACCCAGCGGAAGAAGTCATCGGACAGATACTCCGTCTTCATGCCGGCGACGAAGTCGTGCTTGCGGAAGGCGTCGGGCATGGGGTGGATGCACACCGCGCCGCAGCCTGCCTCTTTCATCTCGCGCAACTGCGCTCGCATTTGCTCGAGGTCGAGGTCGGCGTTCCACGCCCAGAACATGACGGGGCGATGCGCCGCGGATGGGTCGCGGAACGAGGCCGCCAGTTCCGTGACGTCTGGGGCCGGGTGGGGGCCGAAAGGGGCGGGGAGGTATCTGCTCATCGTCCAATCCTTGCCGCGCGCGCGGTCCGAAGACCGCGCGAAGCCACCGTCCGCAGCGGCCATCGCAACCGCCGCGATTGCGAATAATGCGAGCGCGTGAATCCTCATGCGCATGGTAGCCTTTCCTGGAACAGTTGCCGCCGCTTGATAGGCCGCTATGGAGCCCGGCTGCCCTCGGCCGGGCGACGACGTATCCACCGCGCGCTCATTCCTCCATCGGCACCGCATGCTGCATGACGAAGCCTTCGAGTTCCCCGAAGCGGTTGCGGCGAAAAGCCTCTCCGTATTCCACGCCGACCTGCGCTCCCACGGCTCGGGCGCTCTCGCGCAGGAAGCGTTCGACGAGCGCGGGATGCTCGGCCGGCGGCATCTCGTCGAGCCACGGGATACGCAGGCGGTTCGCCCGCAGCTTCTCCCGGAAGCCCCGCACGATGTTGGCCATCATATTGCGGTGCGCCAGTACCGCCTGGATCTTGATGTCCATCGTTTCCGTGACGTCAACGATGTGATTCACCTCAGGCAGGCGGCGCGCGTAATAGAGGCGCTCGGCGATGGTATGCGGCGCAAGGCCGTCCGCGAAGTGCTCGGGGTTGTAGCGGTCCCCGCCGGATTGCCAGCACGCGTCATCGGCGGCCTGGGCGCACTTGGTGTGATCCGGGTTCTCCTCGTAGATGCCCGCGGGATCGAAGGACATGACGATGTCCGCCTTGACCTGGCGGAAGATGCGGATGAACTTCTCGCGAATGTCGGTTTCCGGGATGGGGTCCATCTCGTCGTTCGGGTAGTCGAGGTGGAATGTCTGCGCCGCGCCGAGAATTCGGAACGCCTCGGAAGCCTCGCGGGCATTGACCTCGATTGTCTCCTCGCGCGACATGCCGAAGGAATCCTTGTCATCGTTCGTCACGCGCACAATATGGACATCGTGCCCATCGCGCGCGTACTTCGCGAGCGTCCCGCCGCAGAAAATGGACGCATCATCCGCATGCGGGCTGATGCAGACAACATTGAGCTTGCGCACGTCAAACCTCCTTCGCCGGCCCGCGCCTGCGTCGAAAGCGCGCCCGGACGATTCGCGGAATGCGCGAAATCCGTCCGGGGCGGGCAGATCTGC